>CAYLZI010000369.1:0-1512 GCA_964388215.1 uncultured Anaerolinea sp. | reverse complement strand
TTTGCCTGCGCTGGCATCAGGCCAGGGTGCAAGAATTTCACTGATAAGATACTATCCTGAATCGAAACGACCTCCGGCATTACACCGGAGGTTGTTTCGATTCAAACAGAGCGGTTAATTCATAAAGGGCCTCGCGCGCCCGCGCCCGCGTTGCGGCATCCAGCCGCAGGCGGGCGTATTCGTCCCAGTCCAGGAACTCCTTCCAGCCCGCCGCCGAGACCCACAGGTCGAGCGCCAAATCGACGTAGGAAATCGTATCTGCCGCATCCCAGACCGCCGGGCGGCCCACGTTACAGTACCAGCCCTTGATACGGTCATCGTCGCGGTCGTGAATCTCGAAGATGTTATACCAGCGGTCGGTGTAAAACGTTTCCACAAAACGGTCATTCACGCGCAAAACCGTATCCTGGAAAGGATAATCCTGCTCGCGGTTGAAGCGCGCCTCCAGCCGCACGAAGTCGGCGCCGCGCTCCAAAATCTCGCCGGTGTAGCGCCAGGTCTCGCGGCCCTCCACATCGCGCTTGATTACGATGATGGCAGGCATTCGACCCTCGCTTTCAACCTGACCAACTCGCCCAAACGGGGCGCGGCAGACAGGAAAAAGTACCAGCCGTTTTCCAACTCGACCCGAAAATCATCGCCCCGAAAGACCACATCGGCCACGCGGCCTGTTATTTCGCCAGAATCAGACAGTTCGGCCTGGGGGCGCACCAGCAGCGAGACGCGCTCCCCGTCAGGTTGGTTTGTTTTTATGGGGAACCTGCCAAAGGGCGTTTCCACTGCCCCGGCGCGAACCTGGCCTTCAACCACGTTCCCCAGCCCCAGGAAGGAAGCGACCCAGGCTGAAGCCGGTTTCGCAAAAACCTCGGGCGGAGTCCCGGCCTGGGCAATTTGCCCCTCGCGCAGGAGCAGGATTCGGTCGGCGATGGTGAAGGCTTCCTCCTGGTCGTGGGTAACGTAAATAGCGGGGATTCCGGTCTGGCGCAGGATACGGCGCAGTTCTTCGAGCAAGGACTCTTTCAGGGCGCGGTCGAGCGCCCCCAGCGGCTCATCCAGCATGAGCAGGCGCGGATTGGGGGCCAGCGCGCGCGCCATTGCCACGCGCTGCTGTTCGCCGCCCGAAAGTTCCGTCACGCGGCGCTGGGCAAACGCATCCATCCTGACCAGGGAAAGGGAGGCGATGACGCGGTCTTGGAGTGAAAAATCATTCTCGTGTTTTCCAAAGTCGGGAGGCTTTGGACTCCAGCCGAGGTGCTCCTCGCCGCCGCTCTCGCGCGTTCCCATCCCACTTTTTAATCTGGCTACGCGCTCTTTGCCGAGCATCCGCAGGCCAAAGGCAACGTTCTCGAACACCGAAAGGTGCGGGAAGAGGGCGTAATCCTGGAACATCAGGCCGAATCGGCGCTGATGGGCTGGCACGCCCGCCAGCGATTGCCCTCCCCAGCAGACTTCACCCGCTTCGGGTTCTTCCAACCCGGCAATGATACGCAAGATGGTCGATTTTCCCGACCC
>CAYLZI010000368.1:0-1532 GCA_964388215.1 uncultured Anaerolinea sp. | reverse complement strand
CCGCAGGCCAGGTCACGCCCGATTTGGGCGGGACGCTGACGACGAGCGGGATGACTCAGGCAGTAAGAGCGAAAATTCGATATTCGTTATTAGATACTCGATTACCGAATAACGAATATCGAATACCACAATCATCAGGAGAACTTATGATTAAAATCGGCTTCCTCTACACCCGCCTGCGCGTCGAAGAAAAACACTTGCTCGAAGAACTGGAAAAACGTCCCAACGTTGAAGTTGTCCGCATCAACGACGGCGAGCGCTTTTTCGACATCTCCCAGGTCCCCGAAACGGTGGATGTCCTGTTCGAGCGCTCCATCTCGTACTCGCGCGGAGTCTATGTCTCGAAGATTTTCCAGGCCAACGGCGTGACGGTCGTCAACACCCCCGAAGTGGCCGAACGCTGCGGCGACAAATACGTCACCAGCCAGATTCTCACCAGCGCCGGAATCGCCACCCCCAAGGTCTATATGGCCTTCGACGAAGAATCGGCCCTGCAAGCGGTCGAGGCGATGGGCTACCCATGCGTGCTGAAGCCGGTCGTCGGCTCGTGGGGACGCCTGCTTGCCAAAGTGGACAACCGCTCGATGGCAGAATCGCTCATCGAGCATAAAGCCAGCCTGGGCGTCCACCACCAGGTTTTTTACATCCAGGAATACATCGACAAACCGGGCCGCGACATCCGCGCCTTTGTGATAGGCGAAGAGCCGATTGCGGCGATTTATCGTAGTTCCGAAAACTGGATCACCAACACCGCGCGCGGCGGACAGGCCAGCAATTGCCCCCTGACCCCCGAACTGAGCGGCATCTGCCGCAAAACGGCCCAGGCGGTGGGCGGCGGTCTGCTGGCGATTGATGTTTTCGAAACGGAGAGCGGCTTCAGCGTGAACGAGGTCAATCATACGATGGAGTTCCGCAACAGCATCGCCACCACCGGGGTCAATATCCCGGCGCTGATGGTGGATTATGTGCTGGCGCAAGCGCGGGAGGGTGTCGGGGAAGGGAGAACGGTTTGAATAACGGCAGACAGGCTGCGGGGCGTTTGTTCCGCGTGAGAAAGGTCGAGGCAATGAAAATGTGAAGGGTCAGAATCAGGTTTCGGACGGCGGAATCCATCGATTTCCATTTGGGTATTGACATATTTTGATGGGCTGGTAGAATACCGCCCAATATGTTGATAACAAAGTCGTTCCCGCGCTCCCGTCGTCCGAACCCCCTGCTCATCGAGTTGGTGGGTTTGTTGCGTTTTGGATGATGCGCTAACGGCGAAACATGCGCCTGTGTCAACCAAACGGCCCTCCGCTCGGAGGGCCGTTTTTGTTTCATCTCATCTGGAGTGCTGAAGCTTGCTTCGGTAAACGCGGGAGCGAGCTCCCGCGCTCCAAAACCATAAGGAGAAGTTATGTCACCGAAAACGAAACCGCAAGTCAAAAAAGTCGTGCTCGCCTATTCGGGCGGTCTCGACACATCTGTGATTGTGCCGTGGCTGAAGGAAAACTACGGCTGCGAAGTGGTCTGCTTTTGCGCCAATGTCG
>CAYLZI010000367.1:0-1564 GCA_964388215.1 uncultured Anaerolinea sp. | reverse complement strand
CTGATTGGGTTGCCGTACACTTCGTAACGGCCGTTCACTTTTTTCATAAAGAGATAAGTTCCTTTCGGGGGTGATGTTATTCGTTATTCGAGATTGGTTATTCGAGATTGGTTATTCGATATTCGATATTTGGAATTCGATTTCCGAATATCGAGTACCGAATATCGCTTCTCGCATATCGCTCATGCGTGCCGTTCGATAAACGCCAGGGTTTTAGCGGCTACATCATCCAATTCTGAATCCAGGATGATGGTGTGATGGGATTTCTCCATCCAGTGATGTTCTTTGATAGTGGACGAAATGCCATTCAGGATGATTTCCCCGGCATTTGCCGCCACTGTTTTATCCAGCCGTCCCTGAAAGATTTGCACCGGCTGGTGGATTTTGGGCAGCAGCGGCAGGGTAGCGGCCTGGAAGCGCAGCAGTTGGATAACGCCCTTGAGCGACAGGTTGGGGTATCCCTGCCAGGTATTGGGGCAATCCAAACCTTTGCGCGGCGTTTGGCTTACAAACGGAGCAGCCAGGTAAAGTTTGAAGCGGTCGAACTGGCTCGTGGTCAGCGCAATGGCCGGGGCGTAGAGCAAAACCGCTTTCACCTGTGGGTTTTGGGCGGCCAGGTGAAGCGCCAGCACCGCGCCCATCGACTCGCCGCCGACGATGACCTGCTCACAAGTCTCGAACAGCCGGTCGAGCGTTTCCTGCCCGGCTTTAACCCAATCCTGCCAGCGGACGCGGTTCAGGTCATCGGGATGAGTCCCATGCCCCGGCAGCAGCGGCGCGGCAATAGTATATCCCTTTTCGCGCAATTTTTCAGCCAACAGACGAACTTCCCCCGCTGTGGCGGTGTAGCCGTGCGAGAGAAAGATTCCCACCGGCCCGTTCTGCCAGAAAAATGCATCGCCATCGAGGTGGGGATTGTGCAGGTTGGGATTGCCGAGGGTGGTCATATTTAGCCTTTCACGCCACTGGAAGTTACACTCTCCACAAAGAAACGCTGACCCAGGATGAAGACGATGAGCGGCGGCAGGATGGCGATGGCCGCGCCCGCCAAAATCAGGTTGGGCGTGTCGGATGCGCGCCCGCGCAGCACATTCAGCGCCAGGGTCAGGACGTGATTTTTTTCGTTGCCGACGTTAATCACCACCAGCGGCCACAGGAAGGAGTTCCAGGCGTAGAGGAAAGTGAAGGTGGCCTGAGTTGCCAGGGCCGGGATGCTGGCCGGGACGATGATGTCCTTCAAGATTTGCAGGCGCGAGGCCCCATCGAGCAGCGCCGCTTCCTCGATTTCTTTCGGGAAGGTGATGAAGTGCTGGCGCATGAGGAAGGTACCATAGGCGGTGAAAATCCATGGGACGATGAGCGCGGCCAGCCGGTCGGTCCAGCCTATCAGCACCATCAACTGATAGAGCGGCACAATCAACATCACAAACGGAATCATGATGGTGCCGAGGTAGAAGACGAAGACCGTATCGCGCCCGGGGAATTTGAGCCGCGCGAAGGCGTATCCGCCGATGATGGAGGTCGCCAGTTGCCCAATGACGACCAGGATGGTGACGAGCGCGGT
>CAYLZI010000366.1:0-1573 GCA_964388215.1 uncultured Anaerolinea sp. | reverse complement strand
GGATGCCGAAAATGGCGAACCCGCGCAGGATGTCGAGAATGTGGATTCGTTCCGACACATTAACAGGCTTTAATGGAGCAGAGGACGCAGTAGGTTTCATAAGTCCATGAGCAGGGAGGTTCTTGATGGATTTTTGGCGCGCTTTCAGGAGATTGTTTGGGCTGGTAACGATTTTGTTCTCTCCTGAGCATTTCCCCAGCCTGATTCGTTTGGCAAGTATACATCTAAACCGGGCAAGGCGGGCCGGCATTTTGGATGCCCAAAAAGCCCTACAGCCTTGCGCGGTGGGCTTAAATCAAAACCGCCTGAAAAGGCGGTTTTCGGGCTTATTGAGACAGGGTTTGTTTGTGCTGGTTTAGTTTGTTCGAGAGATTGACATTATCCGGCTCGGTCAGCGTCGAACCGTCGGTAAAAACGATGGTCGGCACGGAGCGGTTACCCCGGTTGACCTGTTTGACAAAGGCCTCGGCCTGCTTGTCGGCGTCGATGTCGATATCCAGGTAATTTACGTTCATCTGCGAGAAGATTTGCCGCGCGCGGCGGCAATCTCCGCACCACGAGACTCCATATAAAACAATTTGCGCGGGCTGGAGGGTATACAAGTTGGTCATGCGGCTTCTTCCCCATCGAATTTTTCGGCCAGGGTGCTGTCGGCAGGTTCAATCATGATGATTCCGTCTGGAAATACAATGGTAGGGATGCGCACTCGCCGGGTGATTTTTTCCACGAACAAGAAGGAATCATTATCCTTGCCTATATCCACTTCAATATAACCGATTCCTCGGCTGTTGAAAAATTGCTTTGCCCGTTTGCAATCCGGGCACCAAGACGTGCTGTACATCACAACCGTAGATGGTTTTGGGTTGCAAATATCTCGCTCGGTCATGCTGGTTTCTCCTGTGGTCGCTGCTGGTCGGATTATACCCTTACTTAACGAACTCTTCGGGCAGGGAAGGCCAATCGGGAGACTGTTCGGCTTGCCCGGCCCAGTTTTCTTTTCCGCTCCACGAATCAATTTCCAGCGCGTATACCGCCGTCTGCGCCAGTTCCAGGTCTGTGATGGGACGAAATTCCTTTCCCGGCGTCATCTTGGGAAAGTATTTGTGGATGAGAGCATACAACACCCGGCGGCGTTCCTCGTCATTTTGAAGAATCTCCACCCGCCCAAAGACCATCACCGACCGGTACTGCGTACTGAACTCGAGCGCGGTATTGGCTGGCAGGAATCGCCCCACCTCGCACGCTTCCAGGCAAACGCGCGGATTCTGCCCCAGGTTATCGCGCATCCGCCCGCTGATGTTGGAGTGAAAGATGATGCGATGACACGCCTCGTCGAACCAGAAATTGGTCGGCGTGATGAAAGGCTGCCCCTCGTGGCTGTGCGCCAGATGCCCAATTTCGGCGCGATGCAGGAAGGCGCGAATCCAGGCCTCGTCGCGGGTATGTTCCGGCAGACGCTGGTGCTGCGTGGGCGAGGCATTTTCATAATTACGGGACATGCGCCTCCTTGCTGGCCTGACTGGTTACTGAATCACTGCGCCCTCAGCCGCTTCCATTCCGCTTCGGCGTCGGG
>CAYLZI010000365.1:0-1627 GCA_964388215.1 uncultured Anaerolinea sp. | reverse complement strand
AATTTCCGCGTTCATCCGCGCTCGTCCGCGTCCAACTTTGAAACTGCGTGGTGGCAAGAAGCGATAAACTGCCACGTTTTGGGTTGGGTGGATAGCATGAACCGCAGTTTGGGCCGGATTTGCCACTCATCCAAGGTCATTTTGTTTCAAGGCGGCCATCTTCACTCGGATTCGGTGCGGGCTGTAAGCCCTTCCTCAAGGCATGGAAGTCGTCTAAAAGCCGACTGTATGAGCCTGAATACCCCTGCGGGGTACAGGTGGCTTTTTTTACTGAGGCAGGGCGCTTGCCCTCGCCAGGGGGTCAGTCCGCTGCCGATGCAGGCCAAAATGCAGTCTTGATAGCAATACCTTCGCCAAAAACATCTGATGGATTTCGTGGGACGGATAAGAATACCTGGCTCTCCCGTTTCGGGCGGGATGGCGAGGTAGGGGCGGCCCGCCCAGCGTGAAAAATCATCATTTTATGTCAGGATTCTCCGCGAAAACGCATCATGTTATGCTCTGACGGGTCGCCCTGCGGGTTTTCCCGGTAAAAACGGTAGAGCCGAATACTTTTTGCCTGTATTTTGGTCACGCGGGATGCTATCCCGCGCCACAGAATGCAAATCTTAAAATTGGCAGCAATTCCAAATTCAAAATTAAGTTGAAATCAAAGATGCCAAAACCTTAACGCCAAGGCGCAGAGTCGCAAAGATTTGTATGGAATTTGGTCTCTTAATGTGCCAAATGGGTCATCCTGCCTATTTGGCCGACAAAAAAATGAAAAACTTGGCGTCTTTGCGGCTTTGCGTTGAGTTCTTTGGCTTCAAATTTGGAATTGCTGATTGAGCCACAAACATCACTTCACCGTAAAATCCATAGTTAGCACCGTCTCATTGCCCAGCCGGTCGCTCGCCACAATGCGCAAGGTGTGTTCGCCGCGCCGCGCCGCCCAAGTCGTGGTAAAAGGCGGAGAGTCGAAAGAGGCCAATCGCCGTCCATCCAGCCAGATTTCAACCCGCGCCAGAGACAGATTATCGGTCACACGCGGTTGGAAGGTGATTTGGGGATGCTCTGCCAGCAAGATTTCTGAGTCAGCGAGAGGAAAACCCAGCCCAATAAGCGGGGATTCGTTGTCCACCGTCACCTGCGTAGTCGCTGTTTCGATACGGCTATCCGCATTGACGACGATTAGCTGCACCGCATACAACCCGCTCAGCCCGCGCGTATCCCACTCTGCCAGAGTTCCAGCGCTTACGGGTTGGTCGCTTTCCGATATCAGCACCCAGCCTGAAGGATTCAAGCCCTGCCCATATTGCAGCCGGTAGGATGCAAAATTTTCGCCCGCTGCCGTGCCCGTGATTGTGACCATCCCCTTCAACGCATCAAACAACGCAGGCGATGTGATGTTGATAGATGGATTGAAACGCGGCGGGCGGATGGTATCGTAGGTATCGGGGGGCGGTTCAATGCCCCTGGCTGCGGCCCACTCTGCCGCTTCGGGAGGAATCTGCATGTAAACGCGCTTCGCTATCAGCGCGGGGGGCGTGAATACGGTAGCAAGCAGGCCTGTTTCACGGTTAACAGCATAAACGCGGTAGAGTGAATCGGGTTGGATGGGCTGGTAGCCTTCTATGAACGTCTCGGT
>CAYLZI010000364.1:0-1628 GCA_964388215.1 uncultured Anaerolinea sp. | reverse complement strand
AAGCGCTCCAGGGCGGTGTGGGCCGGGTCATCATCGCCGATGGGCGGGTGGAAAAACCGATTTCTGCTGCGCTGGCAGGCGCAGGGACGATAATTCAGTGATTTTGGAACACGGATTTCACGGAAAACACGGATGAATCTTAAAAAATCCGTGAGATTCCGTGTCCAGGAAAGGTTTTTATGAGCAATTTCTACGAAATCGAAACCAAACACGGGGCGGGAGTCTACACCAAACAAAACTTTGCCATTGTGCGCGGGAAAGGAGCGTCGTTGTGGGATTCGGACGGCAACGAGTACATTGACTGCTCATCCGGGCACGGAGTGGCGAATTTGGGCCACGCTCATCCCAAAGTGGCGGCGGCGGTGGCGGAGCAAGCCGCGAAACTGGTCACGTTGTTCGAGACCTTCCCCAACGACCAGCGCGCGGCGTTGATGGAAAAACTGACCGCGCTGACCACTTCGACAGGCTCAGTGCAAGGCCCCGGCCTGGAGCGTGTTTTCTTTTGCAATTCTGGCACCGAATCTATCGAAGCGGCTGTCAAATTTGCCCGCCTTTCGACCGGTCGCTCCGGAATCATCGCCGCGATGCGCGGTTTTCACGGGCGGACGCTGGGCGCGCTCTCGGCTACCTGGAACAAGAAATACCGCGAAGCCTTCGAGCCGCTCGTCCCCGAGTACAGCCATGTCCCGTACAACAACATCGGGGCGTTGGAAAAGGCTCTCAGCGACACTACCGCCGCCGTACTCCTGGAAGTCGTGCAGGGCGAGGGCGGGGTCTACCCGGCTGACCCGGGTTACCTGGAATCGGCGCGCGAACTCTGCGCCGAGCGCGGCGCGCTGCTGGTGATTGACGAGGTACAAACTGGCTTTGGCCGCACCGGCAGGATGTTCGCGTACCAACGCTATGACATAATGCCCGATATATTGTGCGTCGCCAAATCGCTGGCGGGCGGGATTCCGATGGGCGCGGTGCTGCTCGGCCCGGCGGTGAAAAACCTGGGCCCAGGGCTGCACGGCTCGACTTTTGGCGGCAATCCGCTCTCGTGCGCGGCTGCGGTGGCGGCCCTGACCGCCATCCAGGAGGAAAACCTGCCCCAGCAGGCCGCCGAAAAGGGCGAATACCTGAAAGAGAAAATCCGCGCCCTGAACCTGCCGCTTGTGCGCGAGGCGCGCGGGCTGGGGCTGATGGTTGGAATCGAACTGAAACAGAAGGCCGCGCCGTACATCAAGGCTTTGCAGGAAAAGCGGATTATCGCGCTGAATGCCGGGTTGACGACCATCCGCTTGCTGCCGCCGCTGGTAATTACCTATCAGCAGTTGGATACGGTCGTGGCGGCGCTGGCGGAAGTGCTGGAACAGACGACCGTGGACGATGGCCAATAGACGATGGTCTACGGTCTATCGTCTATTGGCGAGGTATTATGACAGACACTCTGATTGGCCTCGTCTCGCGCTACAGCCCCTCCGGGCAGGAGCGTGGGGCTGTTGAGTGGCTCGTGGCGCGGATGAAGGCGCTCGGCTACGCGGATGCGGTCATCGACGAGGCCGGGAACGCGGTTGGCGTGATGGGCGATGGGCCGCGCCAGGTGGTTTTGCTCGGGCATATCGATACCGTGCCGGGGGAGATAC
>CAYLZI010000363.1:0-1643 GCA_964388215.1 uncultured Anaerolinea sp. | reverse complement strand
AATCGGTCAAGCGCGCCCAGGCGGAGGCAATATGAGCCTGTTCCAGCGTCTGATGTTGGTCATCTCCGTCGCCGTGCTGTTGCTCGGCGTGGTGTTGACTTTTACCTACGACATCATCAAAATCGAGTGGATTTCCTTTATGGAAATCCAGCCCTCGTTTCGACCGATGGAGAGACCTCTGCCTGTGGCGAATCGTTCGATACCCATCGAAGGCGCAGCGTACATTCCCGGCCAGGGTTCGCCAGTCAACCCGGTCGAGGCCGATGAAGTCTCTGTCGAGCGAGGACGTGTTCTCTATTCGGCTAATTGCGCTCAATGCCATGGGGCAACCGGCGAGGGCAACGGCATCATCGGCGGCGCGCTGGTCAACCCGCCTGCCAACCTGACCGCCGACGTGGTGCAAACCAAAGCCGACGGCGCGCTGTTCCTGAGCATTTCCAGCGGCATCCTGGGCGCGGAGGGACAAATCCGTATGCCGGCCCTGAACGAAAACCTGACCGTGCGCGACCGCTGGGACGTGGTCAACTATATCCGCACATTGAAAGCAACGACACCGTAATCTGGAGTGCAGCAGCTTACTGCTGCGGCTGTTATCCGAGCGACAAGCCGCTCGACTCCACAAAAAGTATAGCGAGGTTGTAGATGAAAGATTTGAAAGGAATTATTTTCGGAATCCTGGTGGGGCTGCCTGCGATGGTGATTGTCTTTGCTTTTGGCCTGTACTTCTTTGGCTGTCGGACGAACAACACCTGCACCGGAATCGCCCTGCCGGTGACGACCCCTATCCCGACCCTGATTCCCGCCACCCTGCCCGCTCCCAAAGTTGGCGCGGATGCGGTTGCGGCTGTTCCCCGCTGCCGCGTGGCCGCTGCTGACCTGGTCGCTGCCTGGATTGACGCAGGCTACCCGGAAACCGAAACCTTCTCCTTCACCGACATCAAGGGACAGACCTGCGCCGCCACATTTAAGGGTGATGTGCAGAAATTGTTCCTGGAAGCCAACCTGTGGTACGATGGCGCGCCCGCCTGCACCACCTGCCACAACGCGGATATTGCCAACAATCAGAAAAACATGGATATGAGCGGTTACGCCGGTATCCTGGCCGGTTCCAACCGCGTGGGTGAAAAAGCCGAAAAAGGCGATGACATCCTGGGCGGCGGCAACTCCCAGAAATCCCTGCTCTACCAGATGCTCTATGCCCCCAGCGGCCAAACCACCATCAACCGACCGGCCATGCCGCTCGGACGCCCGGCCAACGTGCCAGAAAAAGGCCCCATCATCTCCGCAGGGACGCCGCCGGAACAGGCGCAAGGGCAATAACGTGGGGTGAGATGCTATCTCGCTGCCCAATTTGTCGGAATATGATACAGCGACCGCTACATCTGGCGGTCGCTGTGACATTACGCATGTTTTCGCTCCAGTGCTTCGATTGGCAGAACTTCTTTGAGCGCCGCCAGCTCCGGGTCGCCAGTGACCAGGATTGCCCGCAATTTTTCGGCAGTTGCGGCGGCAAAGGCATCGGCATACGAGACGGGATGCTTCATCTTCCAGCGTGCGGCGGATAGCACCAGGGTTTCATCCACTGGCACAATTTCCAGTGGCAATTGCCGCATCTCCCCCAAGATGTATTCTGCAAACTGCTC
>CAYLZI010000362.1:0-1646 GCA_964388215.1 uncultured Anaerolinea sp. | reverse complement strand
ATTCCATGCCGTTTGGCGGCTTCAATCGCAATCTCATACCCCGCGTCGGCGTGCCGGACGACGCCCATGCCGGGGTCGCTGGTCAGCACCCGCTCCAGGCGCGCTGCCGCTTCGGGCGTGCCATCAGCCACGATGACCTGCCCGGCGTGTTGGGAATATCCCATCCCCACCCCGCCGCCATGATGGAAGGAGACCCAGGTCGCCCCGCCGACGGCGTTAATCAGCGCGTTGAGAATCGCCCAGTCGGATATCGCGTCCGAGCCATCCTTCATCGACTCGGTTTCCCGGTTCGGGGAAGCGACCGAGCCGCTGTCGAGATGGTCGCGCCCAATCACAATCGGGGCCTTGACCTGGCCGCTCGCCACCAGTTCGTTGAATTTCAGCCCGGCTCTCACGCGCTCGCCGTACCCCAGCCAGCAGATGCGCGAGGGCAGGCCCTGGAAAGGCACTTTCTCGCGCGCCAGCACCAGCCAGCGGCGCAGGTGCTCATCTTCCGGGAACAGTTCCAGTATCGCCCGGTCGGTGGTGTAGATGTCTTCCGGGTCGCCGGAGAGCGCCACCCAGCGAAACGGGCCTTTCCCCTCGCAAAATAGCGGGCGGATGTAGGCCGGGACGAAGCCGGGGAACTCGAAGGCGTCGCTCACGCCGTAGTTGTAAGCCTGCTGGCGGATGTTGTTGCCGTAGTCGAACACTTCCGCGCCCTTCCGTTGGAAATCGAGCATGGCCTGGACGTGCTTTGCCATCGAGTCCATTGCCATTTTTTTGTATTGTTCGGGGTCCGAAACGCGCAGTTGGTCGGCGGCTTCCACCGTCAGCCCGGAGGGGACGTAATACAAGGCTTCGTGCGCCGAGGTCTGGTCAGTGACGACATCCGGGATGACGCCGCGCGCCGCCAGTTCGGGGTAAATATCCGCTGCGTTGCCCACCAACCCCACCGAGAGTGGTTTCTGCTCGCGGATGGCTTCCTCGACCAGGGTCATGGCTTCTTCGAGCGTATCCACCACCCTATCCACATAGCCGATGGCGCGGCGGCGCTCGGCGCGGTCTTTATCCACTTCCACAATTAATCCCACGCCTTCATTCATGGTGATGGAAAGCGGCTGCGCCCCGCCCATGCCGCCCAGCCCGGCGGTCAGCACGAACTTGCCCTTGAGCGAGCCCCAACCCTTGAGCTTCGCCAGCGCCCCAAAGGTTTCATAAGTCCCTTGCAAGATGCCCTGCGTGCCAATGTAAATCCACGACCCGGCGGTCATCTGGCCGTACATGATGAGTCCCTTTTTGGCGAGCTCGTCGAAATATTCCCAGGTTGCCCAGTGCGGGACGATGTTTGAGTTGGCAATCAGCACTTTGGGGGCGTCTTTGTGGCTTTTGAACACCACCACCGGCTTGCCAGATTGCACCAGCAGGGTTTCGTCTTCTTCGAGATGTTTCAGGCTGTCGAGAATCGCGTCGAAGGCCTCCCACGAGCGGGCCGCTTTGCCGCGCCCGCCATACACGACCAGGTCTTCAGGTTTCTCGGCCACCTCCGGGTCGAGATTGTTCTGAATCATGCGGTAGGCTGCTTCGCTCAGCCAGTTCTTGCAGGTCAGTTCTGTTCCGCGCGGCGCGCGAACCACACGAGGACCGGACATAGGTTTCTCCTTGTT
>CAYLZI010000361.1:0-1656 GCA_964388215.1 uncultured Anaerolinea sp. | reverse complement strand
CAGGGGTTGTCCGAAAAGTGGGTAAACACACAAAACCGTCCCTACCTGTAGGGCAGGATTCCATTCCTGCCCCCCTAGCAGCCTGTCGGAGAGAGGGAGAGGGCTGGTAAACTAGAGGAATGAGTCGAAAATTCAAAAAAGCGGATTACGAAGCAAGTCTGAACCAGACGGTGCGGCTGGGGGATGTGTTACCCGCCAATCATCTAGCGCGGTTTGTGGTGGATATCGTGGCGCAGTTGGATCTGGGGAAAGTGTATGCGAAATATGCCCCAACGGGCGGTGAAGCGATCGCGCCAGAAGTATTATTGGGGCTGCTGTTCTATGGTTATGTCACGGGGATGTTCAGTTCACGTAAGATCGAGAAAGCGACCTACGAAAGCATCCCGATGCGCTATATTGCCGGGGGACTGCATCCGGATCATGACACGATTGCGCATTTTCGGAAGAGCTTTTTGCCGGAGATCCAGGACCTGTTTGTGCAGATCTTGCTGATGGCGCAGGCGGCGGGGGTACTGACGATTGGCAATATCAGCCTGGATGGCAGCAAGATTCATGCAGACGCATCAAAGAGCCATGCGGTCAGTTACAAACGGCTGAATGAGATGGAAATCCAGCTGAAAGAAGAAGTGCGTGAACTGATGGATTTGGGCGAGCGAGCCGATCAGGGTGAAATCCAGATTCCAGATGGCATGCTGGTTGACAACGAGATCGCCATGCGCGCCGAGCGGATGAGGAATCTGGCCAAGGCGAAAGCGGTGCTGGAAGAACGGGCCAAAGAACGCTATGCGGCCGAACAGGCGGAATACGAAGGGAAAGTGGCCGATCGCGAAGCCAAAGCACGCCGCAACCGCCACAAACCGAAAGGGCGTCCCCCGCAGCCACCGCAAGACAGTGGACCAAGCGATGGCGATCAATATAACTTTACCGATCCAGAGTCGCGGATCATGAAGAACAGCCAGAATGCCGGTTATGATCAACACTTCAATGTCCAGGTGGCCACCGATCAGGCAAGCTTACTGATTGTGGCGCAAGCCCTGTCCAACCATCCCAACGACAAACAAGAGGCGGCACCCACCCTGGATGCCCTTTCGCACGAAGTCGGCAAACCGAAAGCGGTCGCGATGGATAATGGTTACTTGAGTGAAGGCACGATCCGGGCCTGCGAGCAGCGCGGCATTGATCCCTACATCGCCACCGGTCGTGAAGCGCATCATCTCGATTGGCACACCTTTTTCGAACTGCCACCAGACGAACCCGCCTTAGACGCCAGCCCGAAAGAGAAAATGGCCTACAAGCTCCAGACCGACATGGGCAAGGCCATCTATCGTTTGCGCAAGTCGACCGTCGAACCGGTGATCGGTATCATCAAGGAGGTGCTGGGCTTTCGCCAATTTTCGCTGCGTGGCTTACAGGCTGCGGCTGGAGAATGGTGTCTGGTTTGTCTGGCCTTTAATTTGAAACGGATGCATACCCTGTTTTCAGCGAATGGCTTGTTATAGCCTTTCCTTGCTTCAACGCGCCTACGTTCTGCCTATTCATGGAGGAATCCGATTGAAACGCACTCTTTTGAACTGGTTTTGCCGCAATCAGCGGCCTTCTGGAGCCGGTTTGGCAGCCGTTTTTGTAAAAGCTATGTCCTCTCCGACAGGCTGCTAG
>CAYLZI010000360.1:0-1687 GCA_964388215.1 uncultured Anaerolinea sp. | reverse complement strand
CAATTAACGACCAGTTGGATTTTGAATTCCACCTGCAATTGACCCCTGAAATGGCCGAGGACATCGCTGCGTATGAGCGCGTGTGTTTCGTGGACGCCCATACGGGCAATATCCCCGCCGAAGCGCAGATGATTCCGGTCGAGAGCGCGTTCCAGCGTTCGCCGTTTACCCACCACCTGACGGCGCAGTCGCTGCTCTCGATGTGCGAAACGCTCTACGGGAAGAAGCCCGAAGCGGTACTGCTTTCAGCGCGCGGATACCGGTTCGAGTTCGAGCGGGAACTCTCCCCCGAAACGGGAGCACTCGTCCCCCAGGCGGTGGGGTTTATCAAAAATTGGCTGGAAGAAGCGTAAATCCGTTCCCCGGCTATTCCTGCGAAGCCCGCTAAAGCGGACTATACAACAAATGTCACATTGCCCGGAAAATGACACCCGGGCGATGTGCTTTTTGTCATTTGACCTGGGGGGGATTTTCGAGATACACTAGTTAAATCACAGCATGGAGAAGCGAACGATGAGCGAAGAAGCCATTGACCTGCAAGCCCTGGATACGTTATTGGATGAGTATAAGGGCAAGAAGTACCCTGTTATCCCCATTTTACAAAAAGCGCAAAACTTGTATGGCTACCTGCCCAAGCCGGTGATGCTGGCGATTTCGGAAAAGGCCGGCATCCCGCTCAGCCAGTTGATGGGCGTGGCGACTTTTTACGCCCAGTTCTACCTGACCCGGCAGGGCCGCAACCTGATTCGCGTGTGCGACGGAACAGCCTGCCACGTGCGCGGCGCGGCGAAAATTGTCGAGGGACTGCAAGAGTCGCTCAATGTCGACCCCGGCCAGAGCGACCCAGACTACAAATACTCGCTCGAAATCGTCTACTGCATCGGCTCGTGCGGTCTGGCCCCAGCGGTCGTGGTCAACGACAAGGTGTACGGTCACGTGGAAACAAAAAAGATAATCGAGCAATTAAAAAACCTGCCATAACTCCAAACCAGCCCAAATGACACACCCTGGAGAAGTCACATGCCTCTTCTTGAAACGATAGACGACCTGAACCGCCTTCATGCCGAATCGCAGCACTTGTTGAAATGGCGACAACCTGCAGAGCATGGACAGTCGGTATCCAACCTGCCAGGACACGCGGATATTTTAATCTGTGGCGGCACTGGCTGCGTCGCCAACAACTCGCGGAATGTGCTAAATGCTCTCAAGGCTGAGATCGAAAAACAAGGATTGTCCAACACAACCCGCTTGCTATTTACCGGATGTCACGGTTTTTGCGCCAAGGGGCCGCTGGTGGTCATTCATCCGCACGACGTATTCTATTGCGAAGTCAAATCAGAAGATGCGCAAGCCATCATCACAGAAACGGTGCTTGAAAACCGGGTCATCGAACGTCTCACCTATCGCGACCCTATATCGAAGCGCAACCTGCCAATCCACCACGACATCCCTTTCTACAGCAAACAGGTGCGCGTATCGTTGCGCAATTGCGGACTGATTGACCCGGAAAGCATCGATGAATACATCGCCACCGAAGGCTACCGCGCCCTGGCCAAAGCCCTGACCGAGATGGAGCCAGACGATATCATCGACGAGGTTAAAAATTCCGGGCTGCGCGGGCGCGGTGGGGCAGGCTTCCAGACCGGCATCAAATGGGAATTCTGCCGCCGCTCGTTCAAGACTCCCA
>CAYLZI010000359.1:0-1690 GCA_964388215.1 uncultured Anaerolinea sp. | reverse complement strand
TCCAAAAGCGATATCGCTTTTTCAAATCTGCTATCATTATACGGCGATTTTGTATTCATTTCTTAACAAATTTTTCCCAAAATCAGGGCAAAATCAACAACGAGAAAACGCGGGAGTTTTTGCCTGCAAATCCGACGGCAAGCCGTCGGACTCCACATTTTACGTCGGTGACAGAATGACCCAATCGTCAACAGCCAATCCAAAATCAAAAATCAAAAATCCCCAATCGAAAGATTTTCTGTTCCTCCACGCCCGCGACCTGCCCTATTTCCGCGCCCTGCTGCGGGCGGTGGAATCGCGCTTTTACCAGGATTTGGATTTACCCTCCCCCACCCTCGACGTGGGCTGCGGCGACGGGCATTTCGCCCAGTTGACTTTCGACCGCAGGCTGGAAGCCGGCCTCGACCCCTGGGCCGGGCCCATTCACGAAGCCGGGACGCGCGGCGTCTACGAGGTGCTGACCGAGGCCGACGGCGCGAACATGCCTTATCCCGACGCATATTTTGGCAGCGCCCTCAGCAACTCGGTGCTGGAGCATATCCCCCGCCTCGACGCGGTGCTGGTCGAGACGGCGCGGGTGCTGAAACCCGGCGCGCCCTTCGTCTTTTGCGTTCCCAACCACAACTTCCTGCCGAATCTCTCGGTGGCGCGCTTTTTCGATGCGCTTGGGTTGAAGCCGCTGGCCCGCGCCTATCGCGTCTTCTTCGACAAAATCTCGCGGCACATTACCTGCGAGGACGCCCCCGCCTGGACCGCCCGCCTGGAAAAAGCCGGTTTCAGGGTGGAGAAATACTGGCATTACTTCTCGCCCGCCGCCCTGGCAACGCTCGAATGGGGGCATTATCTTGGCCTGCCATCCCTGATGATTCACTTTTTTACCCGCAAATGGCATTTCACCCATGCCCGCTGGAACTTCGCGCCCATCATGGCGCTCATCCGAAAATACTATGAAGAGCCTGTCCCGCAAGAAAAAGGCGCATACACGTTCTATATTGCCCGGCGAATGTAAGGAGTGTTGACGCATGACCGAACCCCTCAACGAACCCAGTGTTCTCGACTACATAAAATCGAAACTCAATCCCTGGCGGAAGGAAAAAATCGAAATCCCGCCAGATGAAACTGTCATCGAGCAGACAACTGCTGAAGAAATGGCAGGCGCAGCACGGACTGGATTTGCTTTGCAACTCCCGGCCTACCGTCCCTGGCGAACACTGCTGGCAATTGGCTTTGCGCTCTTCGCCCAGTGGACTCTCGAAAGCGCGGGAAAACCCATTGGGACGCAATCGGCTGCGCTGGCAGTGGGAATGTATGGGCTGGCCTTTGGCCTGTTGGCGTGGGCTTTGCTGGTAAACGAATTTTCCCTGCCCGAAGCGGAGGCAATCGAACCGCAGACCGACCCGCAAACCTTCCAACGGATTGCCTTCCTGGCGGCAATTGTGCTGGCCGGGCTGGCGTTTACCCAGTTTGGCAAAAACGCGCAAAACCAACACCTGTTTACTTCGCTCAACCTGACTGTCTGGCTCGGTTCGATTGCCCTATTCGCGCGCGGGTTATGGCTGGATGCCCCTGAAAAGCCAGCCGCTTGGAAGCAATTTTTATCTTTTATCCGGCGCGACTCGTGGCAGATTCACCTGTCCCGCTCTGGGCTGCTCCTGCTGGGCGCGATAGCCCTGGTCCTGTTCTTTCGGCT
>CAYLZI010000358.1:0-1707 GCA_964388215.1 uncultured Anaerolinea sp. | reverse complement strand
AAAGGTGAATGCTGCGGGACATCGGATTCTCCCTTCCCGCCAGTTTTACCACAAAATTTATACCCACCCAGGGGTATGGTTTTGGCTCTTTGAGAATTCGAGTGAAATATCACCCTCCGCCCGAATTTGAAGCTTCTGGGCGGAGGGTTTGGGTTGCGTTGGATACAAAAACGACAGGGTGGTTAATAAGGCTACAACTCGCTGGTCATAATGAAGAGCGGTTTCATCTCGAAGTTTTCGTAGCGCGGGCGGTAGCGGTCGGTGTCGTAGAATTGTTCGACGTTGACCAGTTTCTTTTTCGAGGTCACAACATCCAGTGGGACGTTGTCGTAACGGCCATTTTTCAGCACCACCAGCCTGCCGTGAATCCCTTTCCGAATTAAGTCGAGCGCCAGGTTGCCAAAGGCCATCGGCACGACCGAGTCAATGGCATCCGGGTCGCCGCCGCGCACCATGTAGCCGAGTTTCTGTTCGACCACTTCCACCGTCTGTCCGTTGTTGAATTTGGGGGAAATGTCCTTCATGGCCGCGCCGACCAGGTCGCCAATGCCGCCCAGCTTGGCGTGACCGTAGGCGTCGGTTTCCATCTTCTCGAAGACCATTTCGCCGCCTTCGAACATCGCGCCTTCTGAGACCAGGGCAATCGAATATTTGCTGGGGTTGCGCTTGCGGTCTGCGCTCATCAGGTCGGTCAGATGTTCGATGTTGAACTTGTATTCGGGGATGACGCAGCGGTTGGCTGCGCCTGCCATGGTTGGCAGCATGGCGGTAAACCCGGCATAGCGTCCGAACACTTCCAGGACGAGGAAACGCTCATGTGAACCGGCAATGGTGCGCAGGTTGTTGACGAGCGCAATGGTACGGGTGACGCAAGTGCTGAATCCGATGCAGTAATCGGTGCCGGGCACGTCGTTGTCCATCGTTTTGGGAATGGCAACCACTTTGACGCCTTCCTGGTACATGCGCACGGCATACGAGAGCGTATCATCACCGCCGATAGGAATTAAGTAATCAATGCTCAGAAAGTCGAGGTTCTTCAGCACTTCCTCGGTCAAGTCGTTGCGCTCTTCTTTGTACTTATCCTTCAAGTGGTCGGGCATATCCTTGAGTTTGACTTTGCTGGGATTGGTGCGCGAAGAATGCAGGAAGGTGCCACCCGTGCGCCCGGCGCGGTTGACAATTTCTTCAGTTAGGAATGTGTAGTTGGCGCTGTTATCATAGTTTTTGTCGCGCACAATCTCGGTCAGCCCGCCCCAGCCGCGCCGCAGACCCACTACCTGGTAGCCCTCGCGCAGGGCGCGAATGGTGACAGCGCGGATGGCCGGGTTTAGCCCTGGCACATCGCCGCCGCCGGTCAGGATGCCAATTACTCCGGGTTTCTTTTTGATTGCCATGTGATTCTCCTTCGGTGATTTTGGAAATTCCCTGTATCTTACACCCGCCGGGGACTCTTTTCAATACTTTTTGTGTAATCATTCAGCCCTCACCCTCCGCCCTCCCCCGATGGGGAGGGAACTCCTAAAACTGCTGCTGCGAAGCCCCTCTCCCACCAGGACTGTGAAGCGCGCCGAAGGCGAGGGGTTGGGGTGAGGGAATATCCCCAAGAACCAATATTCCCACATCCATCCTGTGTTAAAATAGGGAAACTTTACAGGAGTGATTATGTCTGGAATGGTGGAAGTTGTCATCGATAGCGTGAGAGTCAGC
>CAYLZI010000357.1:0-1707 GCA_964388215.1 uncultured Anaerolinea sp. | reverse complement strand
GCCGCGCCAGCGGATTGATTTGTCCCGAAGGCGCGCGCTGCTATGTCAGCCTGACATCGGGGATGAATGGCATCCTGCTGACGCCGCTCATTCACCCCGAAGCGACCGATGTGGCCCGGAAAATCGCCGGGCTGCTGAACCACCTCCCCGACCGACGCAACCGGCCCGTGTACCTGTGCGTCCGCTCCTACCAGGCCTGGCTGGAGCCTGCCCTCGAGGACCTGGGCGCAAAGGCCAGCCAGCGCCAGGCTGTGATGGTCAAGCACCTGGCGCGCGTCATCAAAGACGAGCAACTGTCCCGGGCAACACAGCCCGCGGCGGTCATCCCGGCCTCGCGTATCAGCCGCATCGAAACCAAACGAGAGAAATAAAGACATCCCCGGAAAAAATCCGGGGATGTCTTTTGAAAAATCCTAACCAGTTATCACTCCTCCTGTCGCGCCAACAGCCCCAACTTCTCGCCAATCAAGCGGGCAATTCGGCGCGAGGAATCGGGGCGGGCCGCTTTTTTGCAGGCCTTAACCACTTTTTCGCGGGTTTCGGGCATTTCAATCCAGGTTTTCAGCGTTGCTATCACCCGCTGCGCGGTGGGGGCCCACACCCCGGTTCCTGTTTCGCGGACGTAAGTCACATTGCCGTCCTCCTGCCCGGGCAGTTTGGCGTACAGGATAATGGGCAGGTGGGCATTCAAGGCTTCGGCAATCGTCCCCGGCCCGGCTTTGGTAATCAACACATCGGCAGCACGCATAAAATCGGGCAGTTCGCGCGTAAATCCAACAATTTTGGCAGGGATGTGCCAGGAGTAATTCTCCAGGCTGTGCTTGAGCCGCTCGTTGCGCCCGGCCACCACCACCAGCGATAAATCCAGCCCAGATTCGTTGATGGCGCGGGCGGTTTGGGCCAGGGGGCCCATGCCCTCGCCGCCGCCCACCAGCACGACCGTGAATTTGTCCGTCGGCCAGCCCAGTTTTTGACGCAGCGCATTTTTATCGCCAACCGGCGCGCAATAGCGCGCCGCAATCGGCTGGCCGACCGTCACCACGTTATCCGGCTCCATGCCGTATTCGATGGCCCGGAAGCGGGCAATGTCGGTCGGGACGCAAATCAGGTCGGCGCGCTGGTCGAACCACAGGGCGTGAGTCGTGACCATATCAGTCACGACTGTCACAAAAGGCGGGCGATTATTCTTTCCAAGCGCCTTCACAATGAATGAATTTGCCAACGGGTGAACAGAGACTATCATATCGCTGGGGTGGGCGTTGACGATGCTGCGCGCAATCCGGCTGACAGCCGGCCACAGGGTCGCGGTGATGGCGCGCGCCCGGGCGCGCCCGTCGCTGATGTGGAAACTCGCTCCCCACAGCGACGGCGCCTTGACCATGTATGGATACCACTGCGGCAGCCGGTTGAGCGGCAGGGGCGTGTGCTGTTTGAAAAAATCCACCATTTCGGTGCTGATGGCGTCGCCAAATTCGAGTTCGATGGCTTCGATAATCGCTTCCGCTGCCGAGCGATGTCCGCCGCCCGTATCGGAAAACAGGAACAGGACATGGGGTTTTGGGTTGGTCGTCATAGTGTGATTCTATCATCAAGAATTCGCCCGCAGGGTGTCTGCGGGCGAACGTGGAGGTTATTTCAACATCGGCATTTTAATTCCATGCCGTTTGGCGGCTTCAATCGCAATCTCATACCCCGCGTCGGCGTGCC
>CAYLZI010000356.1:0-1710 GCA_964388215.1 uncultured Anaerolinea sp. | reverse complement strand
AGTGTATACCACCCGCCGGGTACAGGAAGCCGCCCGGCAGCAAGGACTGGACTTACTCGTTTGCAATATTCACGATGTCAGTTTCGACATCGAAGGCCAAAAGGCGGGCCTGTTTGGGTTGGGTCTGAACCTGCTGGAGACTTGCGACGGGCTGGTGGTGCGCACCTTTTACCCGTACATCTCCGAAGCCCTGACGATTGCCCGCCTGTTCCGCGACGCGGGCAAAGTGGTGATTGACGAGAGTTTGACCGACGAAGGGTACGCCGTCAGCAAAATGCACGACTACCTGGTGCTGGCCGAACACAGCCTGCCCTGCCCGCGCACCTGGCAATTGTTCAATCCAAAGCAAGTCGAGTCGCTGGCCGAACAGTTGCGTTACCCCTGTATCCTGAAAGGCGTGCATGGCGCGCGCGGCGAACACACCTACCTGGTTCAAAACACCGAGCAACTCCACCGCCGCTTGTGGCATTACACCTACGGCGAGTTGATGTTGCAGGAATACCTGCCCGCCGAGGAAGATTACCGCGTCCTTGTGGTGGGCTACCAGGCGCTGCCGGTCATGGTCAGCCGCCGGCCGCCGAATGGCGATTTTCGCACCAACCATTCGCTCGGCGGCAAGTTTGCGCCCCACCCACTGGAAGAATTTCCCGGTTTCCAGCCGCTCTCCGAGCAGGCTGCCCGCGCCCTGCGGCGTGAAATCACCGCCGTCGATATCCGCATGAAGGGCCAAGAGCCGATGATTCTGGAAGTCAACCGCCAGCCGGATTTCGAGGGTTTCGAGCGCGCCACCGGTTTCGATGTTGCCGGGGAGGTGGCGAGGTATATTCGGGAGCGGGTGAATAAAAAGGGTGTGTTTCATCCCAGATGAAACCGTCCCGAAGGTTACTAAAAAGGACAAATTTCCCGCTCAAAACCTTCGGGACGTTCCATCAATGGAGGCCTTATGTCTGAACAATTTCGCACCGAGGAATTTTCGGTCAACGGCGAGCAACTGCTTGCCAAAGTCAAGGAACTGCTGCGCGAGGGCAATATCCGCCGGGTGATGATCAAGGACAAATCCGGCAAGGTGCTGGTCGAATTTCCGCTGACGATTGGCGTGGTCGGCGCGGTGCTGGCCCCTACCCTGGCGGCGGTCGGCGCGGTGGCCGCGCTCGTCACCGAAGCGACGATTGTGGTCGAGAAAACCGAATAACTATCGCTCGTACACTTCCGGGTTGACGCAGTGCGGCAATCGCTCGCCCTTCAGCCCGGCAATCAGGTTTTGGGCCGCGAGATAGGCCATCATGTCGCGCGAGTAGGTCGAAGCGCTGGCAATGTGCGGGGCAATCAGGCAGTTTTCCAGCGTCAGCAGCGGACAATCGAGCGGCAGCGGCTCCGGGTCGGTCACATCCAGCGCGGCGGCAAAAATCCGCTTGTCTTTCAGCGCATCATAGAGCGCGTCCTGGTCGAGAACGCCGCCGCGCGAAGTGTTGACCAGGATGGCGCTCGTTTTCATTTTCGAGAGAAAGTCGGCGTTGACCATTCGGCGGGTTTTATCGGTCAGCGGGGTGTGCAGCGAGACGAAATCGGATTCGCGCAGCAGCTCATCGAGCGTGTTGACCGGCGACGCATTCCAGGCCGGGGCAGCGGAGGGGTCATAGTAAATCACGCGCAAGTCAAAACCCGCCGCGCGTTTGGCAACCGCCTGCCCGATGCGCCCAAATCCCACTA
>CAYLZI010000355.1:0-1718 GCA_964388215.1 uncultured Anaerolinea sp. | reverse complement strand
TATTAATCTAAATTGGACTGGTTCTGTCTTGTATGTGATTTATGCACCTACTGATTTTTAATGGTTAGAAAACCTCGCCCAATGCGCCAAGCACACTCATCAAAGTTGGGTAGTCATCTCGCAAGAGCGTTATCAACTCTTGCGTGGCCTGTTCTTTCCACGTTGGCAATTGCGTTGCCCCAGCTTGTTGGATGTGTGCTGCCAATATTTCGCCAATCGGCGCATCTTTTGCTCTGAGAATATGGCGGAAGTAGCCAAATTTCCCGGTGTTGGTGAAGCGCGCCAGTTCCTTATCATCGCACAGGTAAATCACATCCAAACTTAGTGGGGGGCGCGGCGGCAGGAGGTGCGAAATCCGGCCATCCTGCTCGTAGCCCACCGACAGCACCGACATTTCTACAGGCACGATTCTGCGCTCACGGTTGTCACGCATCACCTCCGCGCTGACATTTTCGGCAGTCACCAGTTGCCGCACCAGACCGTCATCGTCAATGTGGATGTCGTAAATCAGGCCATAGACCTGGTAGCCGTTGCCCAGCGGGGCGCGCACGAGCGCGCCAACAGCTGGGGCTTCGAACTGCGAGACCGAGCATCCCGCAATAAAGCCGGTTGTCCCGGCGCGCAGCAAACGTCCGATTTCGTAAGTTGGCATAAATTCCTCGCTTTGACAGTTATCTGCTCATACTTTACATGCTTTATCCGTTTCCGGCAAGAGCGGGCTGGATGGTACAACAGGGTCTTCTTAAAGTCATCAAACACCCTCATACCCTTTCGGGGCACTTTCCCCTGCCCTTCCCCTGCCGGGGGAAGGGAGAAAAAGCCCCCCTCCCAACGGGAGAGGGGTTGGGGTGAGGGAAATTTAGCGACTTTAAGAAAAGCGTGGATGGTACAATCGAGCGAACTTTAGAAAGGAATGCCATGATTAAAGGATTGATATTTGATTTCGACGGCCTGATTCTCGATACCGAAACGCCCGAATACCAGGCCATCAGCGCCGCGTATGCCGAACACGGCCACCACTTGCCAGTTACGCTCTACGGCAGCGTGGTCGGCACGCAATATGGGCAGCAGTTCGACCCGGTTGTCCATCTCTCTTCGTTGACGGGAATGCGCATAGATGCGAAAATCTTCTGGAACCGGGTAGACCAGCAGCGCATGGGCATCATCGAGCGCAGCCAACCGCTGCCGGGCGTGGAAAGCTACCTCGAAACGGCCAAACGGCTCAGGCTGAAACTGGCCGTTGCTTCCAGCTCGCCGCATAGTTGGGTGGATAAACATCTCCAACGCATTGGCCTGTTCCACTATTTCGACATTATCAAATGTCAGGAAGATGTCCGCCAGGTCAAACCAGCCCCCGACCTGTTCCTGGCAGCCCTGAACGCCCTCCAACTTCGGGCAGAAGAAGCCATCATCTTCGAAGATTCACTCAATGGGGTGCTGGCAGCGCAAACGGCAGGAATCCGCGTCGTCGCCGTGCCGAACCTTGTCACAATGCACCTCGACATCCGAGGAGAGAGCCTGCGCCTGAACTCCCTGTCCGAAATACCGCTCGAAGCCCTGCTGGCGCATTTCTCGGGCAATGGCGCAACGCCTTAAAGCGGTGGCCTTCCGGTATTTTGTGATATTTTTCGTATAACTCGTGATTCTGGATGCTGTTTTTGTCTGTACCTTGACAATGTCAGATTAGACAAATGTTCTGTTTTTTCGATGGCGCAAGC
>CAYLZI010000354.1:0-1816 GCA_964388215.1 uncultured Anaerolinea sp. | reverse complement strand
GATTCTGCGGCATTTTCGAGTATTTTCCTCGCTTCGAGTTTTTCCTGCTCCCAAACAGAATCCACGCCCGCCCACACGCAGGTAACGCAAACCGTTGGCACGCCCCTTGCTAACGGAAAAATATATGGGGTGTGTCAGCGGAAAGTCGTTGACGCATGGGAACATTATTTTATGGCGATAATCTCGAAATCTTACGAAATAAAGTTGCCGATGAAAGCGTAGACCTGTGTTACATTGACCCGCCTTTCAATTCAAAGCGTAGTTATTTTCAAATTTATAACAACATCGGCGGTGAGCAGGATAAAGCGCAGGCGCAAGCCTTTATTGATACTTGGGAATGGGACACGCAAGCCATAGAAGGCTATCAACAGATTGTCACCAATTTTCAAGGGCGTTTTAGTCGCCAATCCATAGAACTTATCAAAGGTCTTGAAATTATTTTAGGACAAGGTGACTTACTGGCATATCTGGTCAGTATGACTTTGAGAGTTACCGAAATTTACAGGGTATTAAAACCTACAGGTAGTTTTTATCTTCATTGTGACCCAACTGCCAGCCATTATCTAAAATTAGTGCTTGATGCGGTATTTTGTGGGCAAGATGGCGACTTTATCAATGAAATTGCGTGGTGTTATGGTTCGGGCGGCGCAAGTAAGCGCCATTTTTCAAGAAAACACGATGTAATCTTTTTCTATGCCAAAGGCAACAATTACACTTTCAACGTTGATGAAGTCAGAGAGCCTTATTCGTCGCCAGAAAAATCAATGACACCAAAAGTTATTGGTGACAAAAGTTATGTAAAAATGAATCCGTTAGGACGCATCCCTTTTGATTGGTGGCAAATTCCTATTTTGACTAATAGCGCAAAAGAAAGATTGGGCTATCCCACTCAAAAGCCAGAAGCCTTGTTGGAGAGAATTGTCAAAGCCAGCAGTAATGAAGGTGATGTAGTTTTAGACGCTTATTGCGGTTGTGGTACTACGGTTGCAGTTGCAGAAAGACTAAAGCGGAATTGGATTGGAATTGACATCACTTATCACAGTATCAGCCTAATTCTTAAGCGCATGGCTGAAACTTTTGGCGAGAATGTAGCAAAAAGCATAAAGGTTGATGGTATTCCGCAAGACATGAACGCCGCCAGAGCATTGGCAAACCGACAAGATGATCGGGTAAGGAAAGAATTTGAAAAATGGGCAGTTTTGACCTACACAAACAATCGTGGCGTTATCAACACAAAGAAGGGCGCAGATAAAGGTATTGACGGGATTGTTTATTTTGCCGCCGCGCCAAACGTCACCGAAAGAATGATTATCCAGGTCAAGTCAGGCGGCGCAAATCGGGCAACCATCGCAACTTTACACAGCGATATGCAAAGAGAACAGGCGCAAATGGCAACGCTTATCACGATGGATGAGCCAACAAAACCAATGAAAGATGAAGCGGCGAAGGTAGGTCTTTACCATCATGCGCTAATGGGCAGGAACTACGATAGAATTCAGATAGTGACTGTCCGAGAGTTGATTGAGCAGGAAAAAAGGCTTGATTTGCCAATGAGTTTTGAAGTTTTGAGAACCGCCCAAAAACAAGATGACGATTCTCAACTGCAAATGAAATTCTAAAGTCAAAAGCGTGCCAACATCGTTTGCACCGGACAAGTGCGGGCGTTGCCCACACTTGAGGGGATTCGGCCCCGAACGCCGGGTTCGCCCTTTGGCATTTATCCGCCAAATCCCGCACTTGCCGGTAAAACCTGCCGTTAGCCAAAGCCTGGGTTCTCTGTTCTTCAGCTCTTTGAAAACCTTTTGCCTGCAAGCGT
>CAYLZI010000353.1:0-1836 GCA_964388215.1 uncultured Anaerolinea sp. | reverse complement strand
GCCTCGATTTTTGTTTTCGCTGTATAATTTTCTTACCACATCCTCGCTGGGGACACCCGTATGCCCGACGCCAAACGCCCGCTCAAGGTTTTCCTTTGCCACTCATCACACGATAAAGCAGTTGTGCGTGAGTTGTATCAACGTCTTAAATCTGAAGGCTGGATTGAACCCTGGCTGGATGAAGAAAATCTCTACCCAGGGCAGGATTGGGATTTGGAGATTGAAAAGGCTGTAGAAACTGCCGATGCGGTAATTATCTGTCTCTCGAACAATTCGGTCAGCAAGGAAGGCTACCTTCAGCGGGAACTGCGTTTTGTGCTGCGGATTGCCGATTACAAGCCAGAAGGAACGGTGTTTGTTATTCCCGTGCGCCTGGACGCTTGTCACATCCCGCGCAGGTTGGAAATGTGGCAGTATGTCGATTATTTCCCGGAATCTCGCAAAGATTGGGCTTACCAGCGTTTGCTGGGCAGCCTGAAAGTCCGTGCTCAAAAATTGGGGATTTCCACAGTTGACCCGGTTGCGGAAGAAAAAGCGCGCAAAGAAAAACGGGCGCAAGAGAAACGTGAAGCCGCTGAAAAGAGCGCTCGTGAAAAGGCAGAGCGCGAGGCGGCAGAGAGAATTGCGCGGGAAAAAGCAGAACTTGACGCCATCGAGAAGGCCGGGCGCGACAACGCCGCTTCATCTCAATCGGTTCAGCCTGCGCAAGAAAAGCCAGTTGAAACCAAACCAGAGGTAGTTCCTGAAAAGAATAAACCAGAAAAGCCGGTTTCAGCCTCGCCGGTTGCGCAAAAAGCCCCCGAAAAACCGCCCCGCAAACTCAAACCCGAATACATCATTGCCATCATCGGCGCCGCCGCGACCCTCCTTGCCGCGCTGATTGGGGTTTTGCCGCAAATCATCAAGCCTGCTCCTGCGCTGACGGCGACAAACACGCCTACGATAACTGCGACTTTTACCAGTTTGCCGCCAAGTCAAGCGCCAGCGCCGGATTTAACACCAACACCTTTGCCGACAGAGATTGTTGATTCCAAAAGGGTAACGATGCGCCTCGTGCCTGCCGGGGAGTTCACGATGGGGAGTGATGATTATTCAGACGATGAAAGACCCGCTCACTCAGTTTATCTTGATGATTTCTACATGGACACCTACGAAGTCACAAATGCGTTTTACGCATCCTGCGTTGAGGCCGGGGTTTGCTCGCCGCCATCAACGGCAGGTTCATACACTCGTGAAAATTACTACGGCAGCCCGGAGTTTGGCAATTATCCAGTGATTTATGTAGATTGGGAACGGGCCAAGACCTACTGCGAATGGCGCGGCGCGCGCCTGCCAACCGAGGCCGAATGGGAAAAGGCCGCGCGTGGCGGGCGGGCAGGGAATCTGTACCCCTGGGGCGATGTTTTCGAAGATGGGCAGGCTAATTTCTGTGACACAAATTGTTCTTTTGACTGGAAAAGCAAGACGATTAACGACGGCTATGCCGACACGTCCCCGGTGGGTGTTTACCCGCCCAATGCCTATGGTTTGCATGACATGGCCGGCAACGTCTGGGAATGGACGGCGGATTGGTATGATGCCTATCCCGGCAACACGGTCAGCAATTCAAGTTATGGAACGTTCCATCGGGTTCTGCGTGGCGGCTCGTGGGGCAGCTACGATGACAACCTGCGCGTCTTGAATCGCTACGGGGACTACCCGGACGTTACCGACAACGTCATCGGCTTCCGTTGCCTCCGCTCGCCTTAATTCTGGCCTTCTGGCTTCTGATTTTCTGGTTTTCTGCAAGCGCTCATCAAACAGTTAGAAAATCTGAGCAGGGCCGCGTTAAATTTT
>CAYLZI010000352.1:0-1847 GCA_964388215.1 uncultured Anaerolinea sp. | reverse complement strand
CCGAGGAAGCCAGGCCGATGATCGTATCGCCCACGGCGATGCTCGAACCGTCGACAATGCGGTCGTTGTCGACCATGCCGACGCAGAAGCCCGACAGGTCGTACTCGCCGTCGGCGTAGAAGTCGGGCATCTCGGCAGTCTCACCGCCGATCAGGGCGCAGTGCGCCTCCTTGCACCCGTCGACGATGCCCTTGACGACGGCAACGGCCTTGTCGATATCAAGTTTGCCCGTCGCGAAATAATCGAGAAAAAAGAGTGGCTTGGCTCCCTGGACCACGATGTCGTTGACGCTCATGGCGACCAGGTCGATGCCCACGGTGTCGTGCTTGTCAAAGAGAAAGGCGAGCTTGAGCTTGGTGCCCACGCCGTCGGTGGAGGCGACCAGCACGGGGTCGTTGAACATGGACATGGACGGTTTGAACAGACCTCCAAACCCGCCGATATCATTGACCACACCTTTGGTATAGGTCGAGGCCACCAGGGACTTGATCCGGGACACAAAGGCGTTCCCCGCCTGGATATCCACCCCTGCTTCCTTGTAGGCCTTGTCTCGCTGGGACATCTCCAACTCCTTGTTTCTTCACCCGGGACCCGCTATTGAGGGAGGTGTATGTATTCACCGGGAGGCCATGTTGGATAAACTCACGGATAAACCAAGTAAAGCAAAAATCCGGGCTTTGGCAAGGCCGGCCCTGGTTTGTGCCTTCTTGCTCTTGTCCCTGTTCCCGGCCCACGGCGGGAACATCGACATGCAGTCCGGGCCGGGAACCGACACCGTCATCCGGGTCGGACCCGCGGGGGACGGACACCGGCGGCAGGAAGTCGTCGACATCGAATCCGCCCCCGGCAACGACACCGTGATCCGCGTCGAGCCGGAAACGGAACGGGAACGACGCGACCCGGGAACCATCATCGTCGCCCCCCGGGTGCACGTCAGGCAGGACTAGATGGCCGGCACCGCCCTGCTGTGGACAGCCCTGGACAACAATGTCGTGCAATGCCGGCTGTGTGCCCATTTCTGCCGCATCGCCCCGGATGGACGCGGGCGTTGCGGGGTGCGCGAAAACCGGCAGGGACGACTCGTCAGCCTGTCCCGCGACCGCATCGCGGCCCTGCATCTGGATCCGATCGAAAAGAAGCCCCTCTTCCACTTCCTGCCCGGCTCCCGGACCCTGTCCCTGGGCACTCCGGGCTGCAACCTGAGCTGCACCTTCTGCCAGAACTGGAGCCTGTCCCAGCCGCCCCGCCAGGGGCTGCCGGTGCGGGGCGAGGACATCGCGACCGCGGACATCGCGCGCATGGCCCAGGACTCCGGGGCCCGGTCCATTTCCTACACCTACTCCGAACCGACGATCTTCCTTGAACTCGCCCTGGAAACGGCGACCTTGGCCCGGACCCGAGGCCTGGCCAACATCCTGGTCAGCAACGGATTCCAGAGCCCGGACTGCCTGGACATTCTTGGACCTGTGATCCAGGCCGCCAACATTGATCTCAAGTCCTTCCGGGATGACTTCTACCGCGGCATCTGCGCCGCCAGACTGGAGCCGGTGCTCAAGAACCTGCGGCACATGCGGCGCCTGGGCTGGCACCTGGAAGTCACGACCCTGGTCATCCCGGGCCTCAACGACTCGGACCGTGAACTATCCGACATCGCCCGCTTCCTGAAGACCGAACTGGGGGCGGACACCCCCTGGCATGTGTCGCGTTTCCACCCCTGCCACCAGATGCAGGACCGACCGGCCACGCCCGTGGCGACCCTGAAACGGGCCCGCGACATCGGGCTGACGGAAGGCCTGCATCACGTCTATGTCGGGAATGTGCCCGGATCGGGGCTGGAAAATACGGTC
>CAYLZI010000351.1:0-1863 GCA_964388215.1 uncultured Anaerolinea sp. | reverse complement strand
GCGCTGGCTTTCCATTGCCCGAAAATACAAAGGTATCAGGAGCGTCTGGGAAACTGCATTCAGGTTGTGAATAGGGTGTGTGGACATTTTCCCAAGCCGGAAGTGGAAGAGGCGCATTGGCTTAAACAGGCGAAAGAGAGGGGCCATCCAGCGATAGGCGTCCAACCGCGGCTCAGGCTGGTCGAAGAAACCCCACTCGTCAAGCAGGTGAATGCTGCCTGCCCTGAGCGTAGTTGAAGGGTCGCCCCAATCTTCAATCTGCTGGCCGCGCCAGAGACTCCAGCGCATAAGGCCCGCAAATGGGGAGTTGGAGAGATGGCGGTTACCTAGCCAAACTTCGAAGGGTCGCCAGCCGTCAAAGACCAGCTCCGCGCCTGGGAAATGGTCGCGTAGTGTGAGCACCAACGACTTGACCTGCGCTTCTGTGAAGTAGACGAAAACTGTTTCGGCTAAAAACAGGATAGGGCGTGGAGAATACCCCTTCACCGCTTCCAGCCAGGCATCCTCGAGCACCGAACAGGTCAGCAGGTGGTAGCGTTCCCCTTCATCGCCGATGAACTTCCGGCGCAGATCAATGACATTTGGCAAATCCAGGTCGAACCACTCCACCCGGCCATTGTCCACCCGCTCGAAACGCGAGTCGAGGCCACAGCCGATGTGGACGACAACCGCTTCCGGATGACGATTGAGGAAATCCCGGGCATAGCGGTCGAATTCGCGGGTGAATATCATCCGCATTGAATTGAGTAGTTCGTTCATCTTGATCTGCCTGATCCGGGAAAAGTCGAGGCTCTTCTGCGTGACCAGCGCGATGGCTCTTTCGTCCCTGATCATAGCGTCTGGGCGCTGCGATTCCATCGCCCGGCTATAGAGCGGAATGAGCAACGTTTCAGATACGCTGCTCAAGGTTTGAGGTTTTGTCTCAGACATATCGCCATCCTTAGAGTTGGTAGTGAAAAACGCCCACCGCCGTGGCCAGGAATGGAAAAAGGCGCATTTTAAAGGCATTGCGCATGCGTGGCACAGGGTATTGGAAGGGATATCGTTCGTCGAGTAGGCGGATGCCGGCGCCCCATCGTTCGAGGTCCTGGGCGTGTTTTAGACCCCAGTGCAGATAGGCGCCGACTCTGGTACGGGTAACCCTGACGTTGTGCCCCCAGCGCAGGAACGGCGAAAAAGCATCAAAGACCAGTTCGGCGCCGGGGAAACGATCATGCAGCGTCAGCACCAGCGACTTGACCTGCGCTTCTTCAAAGTACATGAAAACACCTTCAGCCAGGAAGAGGAAGGGGCGTTGACTATGTGCACTCACCATGTCCAGCCAGGCGCTATCGAGCACTGAACAAGCCAGGAAGTGGTGACGATCCCCCTCACCGCCGACCAGTTTTCGCCGCAGGCCGATGACCTCCGGCAGATCCAGGTCGTACCATTCCACCCGGCCATTGTCTGGCTGCTCAGAGCAGACACGCTCAAAGCGTGTATCAAGGCCGCACCCGATGTGGACGACCACTGCATCTGGGTGGCGCGCCAGGAAATCCTGGGCGAAGCGGTCGAATTCGCGACCTTTCAGGATCACGGCAACCCGGCTGAAATCGTCGGTCAGAGCCAACGTCTTTTGCAAGGTTTCCTGATCCAACTGGCGAACCAGCGCCTCGGCTCTCTCGTCTTTAACAAGCGCATCGGGACGTTGTGATTCCATCGCTCGGATGTAGAGTGTAATGAGCAAGGTCTTTTCCACATCATTCAGGTTTGGATTAGGCATCCCGGACATTTGACTCCCCCTCTCGCAGCAGTTCTGAGTGACCAGTTCTCGCCATTTGCGCCTTCTTCACCCGCTTGGCAACCGGCTTGAGCACCATATCG
>CAYLZI010000350.1:0-1873 GCA_964388215.1 uncultured Anaerolinea sp. | reverse complement strand
CATCTACTTCACCCTCGATTATTCTCCTCACGACCACCGTTTCCTCGCTGCTTTATCGCAGACCGAGCACGAGGTCTTTTATGTCCGCCTGCAAACCGGCCCGCGCCAAATCGAATCGCGCCCCGTGCCGGAGAATGTCGAGATTGTTCACTGGGCGGGCGGGCAAAAACCGTTCGAGTGGCGCAACCTGCCGCGTTTGACATTCGACTTTCGACGTTTGACTCAGAGAATCAAGCCCGATTTAATCCACGCCGGCCCCATCCAAACCTGCGCCTTCATCGCCGTCTTGAGCGGGTTCCGCCCCATCCTGACCATGTCGTGGGGCTTCGATTTGATGAAGGATGTCTATCGCGGCTGGGCCTGGGAAAAAATTACCCGCTACGTCTTGCGCAACACGCAATACTTTACATCCGATGCCAACGTCACCCGCGACAAAGCCGTTACCTACGGCATGAACCCCGAAAAAACCGTCGTTTTCCCCTGGGGCGTGGATTTGAATCATTTCGTCCCAAAAGACTGGTCACTGATTACTGATAACTGTTTCACTATCTTTTGCAACCGCTCCTGGGAGCCAATCTACGGCGTGGATGTTTTAGCCAGGGCATTTGTCAAAATAGCGGCAGAACGGCCTCAGCTGCGTCTGCTCCTGCTGGGGAGCGGCTCACAAGGCCATTTGATTCGGGACATCCTGACCAACGGCGGCGTGCTCGAGCAGGTCACATTCGCCGGACATATCAACAATGCCGATTTGCCGCGCTTCTACCAGATGGCGGACCTGTATATCTCCGCTTCGCATGTAGACGGGTCTTCCGTCTCGCTCATGGAAGCGATGGCCTGCGGCCTGCCCTGCCTGGTATCAGACATCCCGGCGAATAAAGAGTGGGTGCGGGCGGGCGAAAACGGCTGGCTGTTCCGCGATGGAAACGCAGACGACCTGGCCGCGAAAATGGCACAGGCAATAGAAAATTACAAACTGCTTCCCCAAATTGGGCAAAATGCGCGTATCATTGCAGAAGAACGCGCCGATTGGCGTAAAAATTTCGAGAAATTACTACAAGCGTATCAGGAGGCGACATAATGGCTACAGTCTATCTCATCCTGGCCCTGGTGATTGCGATAATTGCTGTTGTCTTTGCGCTGCAAAACACCACCACCATCACCATTTCGTTCATTGTCTGGGAAGTGACCGGCTCGCTCTCGCTGGTGTTGCTGGTTACACTGGCAATTGGCGTGCTGATTGGGCTGCTATTCCTATCTCCCTCGGCCATCAAAAGTTCCTTGCAGGCTTCGGGGCAGCGCAAACAACTTGGCGCGCTGGAAAAAGAACTGGCCGACGCCAAAACCCAGGCGCAAAAAATGGCCGACGAAAAAGCAAAACTGCTCAAGGCCGCCGAAGACGCCAAAACTGCCGAAGACGCCAAACCCGCCCCGCCGCCAAGCCCGCCAGCCGCCAATTAGATGCGCGCCGTTGCCATTATTCAAGGTCGAATGAGTTCATCACGGCTGCCCGGCAAAATTTTGCTGGAATTGGCCGGAAAACCGATGATTCAGCACGTCATCGAGCGGACTCTCCGCGCCCAAAGCCTGGATGCCGTTACTGTAGCCACCACCACCCACCCATCCGACGACCCGGCAGCCGCTTTTGCAGTTTCGAGCGGCATTCCCCACACTCGCGGCAGCCTGCATGACGTGCTCGACCGCTATTACCAGGCCGCCAAAACCCAGCGGGCCGATGTCATCATCCGCATCACCGCCGACTGCCCGCTGATTGACCCCACCGTCATTGACCAAACCGTTGCATTGTTAGGAATTGCAAATTGCGAGTTAGAGACTCTGCAATCCCTAGCCCATAATTCGCAATTTGATTTTTCAT
>CAYLZI010000349.1:0-1922 GCA_964388215.1 uncultured Anaerolinea sp. | reverse complement strand
TAGTTTATCTGATTTCTCTCCGGCTGAATAGCCACTATTTTGTGAAAAGATACGTAGTATCGAATATACATGTTGGAGACGCGCGCGCCGAAAGCCCAAGCCAACGCTAACACGAAGTGTTTGCGACGGATCTGGCTGTATAAAGTAATTGAACGCAGATGGTGCTGTTGTATATGGCTGCCGAGCCGACCGGCAAAAATGTTCAAGGTCTGTTCGGCCTTGATCCCAAAAGACCGACATAAGCGTAAGAATAAAATCTGCCTGGTTAAGAATTGTACCTTTGCTGTTAATACGCACAAAAACTTCGGCTACTTCTTCCTCGTTTACGGTATGAGCAAGTTCAAGCGCAGTGAACGGGTAGTTTTGTAAATCATACAACTGGTCTATTGCCTCAGACAATCTATCCTCTTCGGCCTCACTTACATCATGCGATTCCCTAAGTTTGCGGAAGTAGTCTTTTACAAAACGATTGCGCGGAATGTCACCTGACCAAAGTGCGCTAATATCAGGGATAAATTCAGGATCGCGAACAGTTGCAGCATCAGCGACTTCAAATTTTTGGTCTTTGGGGCGAAAGGCTATATAAATCCTGTCATGTTTGTAATTATCGCGCAGAACAGGCAACCCTTTGAGAACAGCGTAAAGGGAAGTAAGGCGTTGTTGACCATCTACAATTAACAAACGGGGCACTTTCTGTTTTTCATCGGTTCCAATTTGGCGATGACCATTACCAGCACCATTTGCCCAAAAGAGCAAATAGCCAACAGGAAACCCCTTGTACATTGAATCAAAAAGGTCTCTCACTTTTGAATTTGGCCACACGAATGGCCTCTGTAATTCGGGTAAGCCTATCTCGCCAATATCTATATCAGCGATTAACTTCGACAGTGAATAGCTTACTTCTTTGAATAATGTTGCACCCATGGCCGCCTCACAAAAATAGAAATCAGATATTTCGGTGAATTATGGCACATTTTTGGGAAATTGGTATCTGTTGGATATACCGAAATCGGGATGATATTCACTCCCCAACGCCCCAAAACCATCGTACACTTAACCCATGAGCCAACTGACCACTGAACACTGCTCACTGAAAACTGTCCGCGTCGGCTGCCCCGCCCACAACTGCGGCAAAATGCAAACTTCCGAAGCCCCCTCGACTTCGGAAGTTTGCTAATCGGGCACCAATTTCTCCAATTCTTTCAACAAAACAGGCACGCTGTTGATGGCGGTTGCCCAGACCCGGTCAACTTTGACATCCCCGTATTCGTGCGCCAGCACGTTCCGCTGGCCGATAATTTGCCGCCAGGCAATTTCGGGGTGCGCCTCTTGGAATTCTTCCGAAACATGGTTGGCCGCCTCGCCGATAATCATCAATGAACGCTCAACGGCATAGCGCGCCATATTGTTGGTCATAAATTTGGCATACGGAATGCCTTTGAGAAAGGTTGCAATTTGCCGGGCTTCCTGGCGCATATCCCACAGGTAGGCCAAATCCCGCTCTTTAGGCCGCATAAATCACCTGCGCCGTGCCCAATATCTCGCGCTTGCGATACGGATTGCGCAAGGCGTCTTTCTCGATGATGTCCACCGGACGGTTGAACACACCCTGCAACTCAATTTGCATCTGCGCCATGTCGAACAGGCTGATTTCTGCGCCCGGCGCAAAGGTCACCAACACATCTACATCGCTTTCAGGGGTGAAATCGGCGCGTAAAACGGAACCAAACAAGGCCAGCTCCACCACTTTCCAACGTTGGCAGAAAGTGGAAATTTCCTTTTTGGGTACAGCGATATGTGTTGTGAACATGAACAAATTATAGCACGCCCATAAATTTATGACCTCTATCACTATCCTTCCCGTCCCAAACCATCGTACACTTAACCCATGAGCCAACTGACCACTGAACACTGCTCACTGA
>CAYLZI010000348.1:0-1931 GCA_964388215.1 uncultured Anaerolinea sp. | reverse complement strand
AAACATTACCAGGCGGATATTTTTGTCGGTAACGCCGATTTGCCCTACATCTACGGCCAACTGCTGCCCGACCGCGCCGAAGCGAAAAAACTGGACGAGAAACTCTATACCTGCTCCACCATCATGTTCTACTGGGGCGTAGACAAGCAATACGAACAGATTGCCCACCATAACGTATTCCTGGCTGGCGACTATAAAGCCTCCTTCGACCAGATTTTCAACGACCACAGCCTGCCCGAATCGCCGAGTTTCTATATCCATGCCCCGGCCCGCACCGATTCAGCCGCCGCGCCCGAAGGGCAGGAAACGCTCTACGTCCTGGTCCCGGTTGGACATCTCGATGCGCGCTCACAACAGGATTGGGATGCGATGGTCAATCGCGCCCGCGAAACGGTCTTTGCCCGGCTGGAAAAAGAAATGGGCATCCGCGACCTGCGCGACCGCATCAAATTCGAGATTACCTACACCCCCAAAGAGTGGAAGCAGCAATTCAACCTGGCAAAAGGCGCGGCTTTTGGCCTGAGCCACAACTTTTGGCAGGTCGGCTACCTGCGCCCGCAGAACCGCCACGCGAAGTATAAAAACCTGTATTTCGCAGGCGCATCCACTCACCCAGGCACGGGTTTGCCAATCGTTTTACTTTCTGCTCGCTTAACAACGGAACGAATTCTGAAAGAAAGGGGTACAATATCTGTGCAAAAAGCATCCAGCGTGCCAGTGGCCGCCACAGATTAATTCCGGAGAAAATCAATGCCTATCAGCAAATCACCTGCTTTTAACCTGAAAGTCGTCCTGCGCGAAACCGGCCTGGCTGCGGATACCCTGCGCGCCTGGGAGCGGCGTTACGGCCTGCCGGTTCCACAGCGCTCGCCTGGCGGCCACCGCCTGTATTCGCAATATGACATCGAGACCATTAAGTGGCTGGTGGTGCGTCAAAATGAAGGCTTGAGCATTTCACGCGCGGTCGAACTTTGGAAAGATAAACTAGCCCAGGGGCATGAGCCGGTCGCCGAAACACCTGCGCGCCCGTCGTTGAGCGTTGCTTCCAGGCCGCAGCCCAGTTTCCTGCCGCCAGAAACCAACATCGACGCGATTCGCGCCCACTGGCTGGCGGCCTGCCTCAACTTCAACGAAGCCGGTGCTGAACTGGCCCTCAACCAGGCTTTCAGCATGTATCCCGTAGAAACAGTTTGCGTGGATGTCTTGCAGCGCGGCATGGCCGAGCTGGGAATGCTTTGGTACGAGGGACGCGCCTCGGTGCAGCAGGAACATTTTGCTTCAGGGTTAGCCATGCGGCGGCTCGATGCGCTTTTGGCTGCCTCGCCCACCCCAACGCGCAACAAGACCATCCTGGTTGGCTGCCCGCCTGAGGAGTGGCACAATTTTTCAGCCCTGATGCTGACCCTGTTCCTGCGAAGGCGCGGTTTCAATGTAATTTACCTGGGAGCCAACGTTCCCACCTCCCGTTTCGAGGAGACAGTTTCAGCGGTTAACGCCGACCTGGTGCTGTTGGCTGCCCACCACCTCGTTAGCGCCGCCACCCTGCGTCAGACGGCGCTGCAACTCTCTGCGCAGGGCGCGCGGATAGCGTATGGAGGCCGCATTTTCAACATCCACGCCGGTTTGCGGGGGGGCATTCCCGGCCATTTCCTCGGTGAACGGCTGGATATGGCAATCGAAACGATAGAACGACTCCTGGTGGAATTTCCTGATGTTCCGCCCGCCGCTGTCTTTGAACAGGGGTATCTCACAACCTTGCGGGGCTTCATCCTAAAGCGTCCATTGGTCGAGGCGGCCATGAACCAACACTTCCAAACTGGCGAAATGCCTCCTGATTACCTCGAAACCGCGAATCGCTACATGGGCAATAACATCGTGGCCGCGCTCCAACTTGGCAACATCGAATACCTCAACAGCGAAATCGAATGGCT
>CAYLZI010000347.1:0-1944 GCA_964388215.1 uncultured Anaerolinea sp. | reverse complement strand
CGACCAGTTGCGAGGCCCCGGCAAAGATGATGAGCGACATGCCAACGGCCTCGAAAGGCGTGAGGCCGACGCTGACGGCGGCGACGCCTGAAATTGTGGCAAATGGCACGACGCCGAGCAGAATGGGTAGGGCGGCGCGCGCCCCGGCGAAGAAATCTTGGTTGAGTCGCATATTATTATAGTTCCGAGAGTGGCAAAAAAGTTTCTTATCGCTGTTGTTTCTATTCGAATTAGGGCTGTTGCCAAAAGGCATACGCAGTGCTGCAATTTGAGCGTGAAAACCTTTGCCTGGAATAATGACAAAAATGCCCTGCTCAAATCTGAACGTCAGGTTTGTTGCGAGGATGTTGTCATTGCGATTGAAGTAGGTTTGTTGCTCGATGTTTTGGAACAGGCCAACCAGGAGAAATATCACGGGCAAAAGATGTTCGTGGTTCGCATCGAAGACTATGTTTATTTGGTGCCGTTTGTTGAAAACGAAAGCCAAGTTTTTTTGAAAACGATTATACCGAGTCGCAAAGCGACAAAGAAGTATCTGAAAGGTGGTTCAATGTGAGCGATTTGAATCTTGAAAAAGATGAACTCGAATTGCTGGCCTCCTATGAGCAGGAGGAATGGCAGTCAGTGAAGAATGTCAAGGAACAGGCAACGCAGTATCGCGCCTATGCCCGCGCCGCTTTCCGCAAGGACAGGCGCGTTAATATCCGTATTGCAGAAAACGACCTGATTAACCTGCAAAAACGCGCCTTGCGCGAGGGTATTCCCTACCAAACATTGATTTCAAGCGTGCTTCACAAGTACGTTACGGGTATTTTGACGGAAAAATAAAAGAACCGGCCCAGCATGAATACAAGGGCTTATTCTGGCCTATAAATTTTGAGCATTTTCACTCTAATAAATTCTCCCATCTCCTCGAACGCATGCCTGCTTTCAGGAATCAGGCTGCCGAGGGCAGGCCAGGCGTGCCACAAGCCACCCCAAACGCGGAGGGTGATATCTACGCCGTCGGCGCGGGCTTTTTCGGCCAGCGCCAGCGAGTCGTTGAGCAAAATCTCGTCGCTGCCGACCTGAATGAGCAGCGGTGGGAAGTTGTGGAAATTGGCATAAACCGGCGAAAGGAGCGGATTTTTCAGGTTGGCGTCCCCGCTGTAGCAGGCAGCCCATTCATGGAGCGAGGCCGTTGTCAGTACCGGTTCGACCTCTGCTTTGGTGATGTGACTTTGGCGCGAATTGGTCAGGTCAGCCCAGGGCGAGAGGCAGATGACCGCCGCAGGCAGCGGTTCGCCCGCTTCGCGCAGCGCGAGGATTGTTGCCAGACTCAAGCCGCCGCCCGCCGAATCGCCAGAGAGGACGATATTTTTCGGCTGGCAGCCCTGCTCTAGCAGCCAGCGATAGGTTTTCAGGGCATCTCCCAGCGCGGCGGGGAAGGGGTGTTCGGGGGCGAGGCGGTATTCGGGCAGCAGCAGGTTCGTTTTCAGCGTTTGCGCCAGCGGGACGCACATCATCAGGTGCGAATCTATCGAGCCGGTCACATATCCGCCGCCGTGCAGGTGGAGCAGGACCCGCTCGCTCTTGGCGCTGGTGGGCCGAATCCAGGCGGCGGGCAGGCCGCCTAGGACAAACTTTTCGACAGTCACATCCCTGGGAATGCGAAAATAACGGGCCATTTGCGCGCCCTGGGCGCGGTTCTGCGCGATGGCCAGACCGCGCTCTTTGAAAATTTTCCGCAGCAGGAATCGCCAGAAGTGGGCGCGCAGGCTGACCCTCATCAGGCTCTTACATTCCGGCCAAAGCCTGGCTCGGCCAGGATTTGGCCGTCCTCGAAGGCGGTTTTGCCGCGCAGGACGACTTTTCTCACCTTCCCCTTGACTTTCCAGCCCTCGAAGGGCGTCCAGCCGCAGCGCGATTTCATCTCGCTGGCTTTAATTTCGTATTCGGCGCTTT
>CAYLZI010000346.1:0-1952 GCA_964388215.1 uncultured Anaerolinea sp. | reverse complement strand
TCCAGTGGGGTCTCATCCCCCTGGCGGTCATCCTCGGTACGGTGGGTGGTCTCATCTACATCCAGCCCGACCTTTCAGCAACAGCCACCGTTTTTGTGCTGGGCGGCCTGCTGTTCTTCATCGCCGGCGGTGACTTGCGGCAGATTGTCTTTCTGCTTGTCATCGCGGTCATCACCGGGCTGCTCGTCGTGCAGGTGAGCGCCACCGGCCAGGAGCGCGTCGGCGCATACATTGACGGTTTGAAGGACCCCACCCAGGCATCTTATCATGTGCGCCGTTCCTTCGAGGCGATTGTCAAAGGCGGCTGGTTCGGGGTGGGAATCGGGCGCGCTGACACCAAACTGACTGGCCTGCCCGTTCCGCCCACCGACAGCATTTTTGCGGTGATTGCCGAGGAATTGGGGTTGTTTGGCGCTGCCGGCACGGTTACGTTGTATGTCCTTTTAGTCTGGCGCGGATTGCGCATCGCTGAGAAGGCACCCGATATGCTCGGCAGCCTTTTGGCCGCTGGACTGACCTTCTGGCTGGCGCTCGAAGCCGCAATCAATATGCTGGTGATGGTGGGGCTGGTGCCCTTTGCGGGCAACGCGCTGCCCTTCATCAGCGCGGGCGGCTCGAACATGGTCGCCTCGCTGGCAGCAATTGGCATCCTGATGAATGTTTCCCGGCAGGCAGGGTCGGGTTCGGAACGTGAAGAATGGAGAAATTTCGGTGCGACTATTGATTTGCGCAGGCGGAACCGGCGGCGGAGTTTATCCCGCATTAGCCGTACATGATGCGCTGAAATCCATCCACCCGCTGGCAGAAATCTTGTGGGTGGGCGGCGAAGGCGGCATGGAAGCCAGGCTCGTAGAACGAGCCGGTATTCCCTTTAAGGCCATTCCCGCCGCTGGCGTGCATGGAGTCGGCATAAAACGCCTGCCCGGCAACCTGTCCGCCATCCTGCGCGGCATCCGAGCATCAGAATCCATCCTATCCGAATATAAGCCCGATGTCTTGTTCTTCACCGGCGGCTATGTCGCCGTCCCAATGGCGCTGGCCGGTCTGGGCATACCCTCCCTGCTCTTTGTTCCCGATGTAGAGCCTGGGTTGGCGCTCAAGACACTCTCTCACTTTGCGAAGCGTATTACTGTCTCAACTGATGAATCAAGGCAGTTTTTCCCAAAAAAGGCCGATGTACATGTCACCGGCTACCCCGTTCGGCCTGAGCTGGCGCACTGGCGCAAGTCACTGGGCCGCCAACGTTTGGGAATCGCGGGCGAAAAGATAGTCTTGCTGGTGGTTGGCGGCAGCAAGGGCGCGCGTTCCATCAACCTGGCGGTACTGGCGCACCTCGAAACCCTGCTCGAACAGGTTGAAATCATCCATCTGACCGGCGAACTCGATTGGCCGACAGTGGAGGCCGCCCGCGAGAAACTCCCCGCCGAAAAAGCGCGGCATTACCACGCCTATCCCTATCTTCATGATGACATGGGCGCGGCCCTCTCAGCGGCAGACCTGGCGGTTTCACGCGCCGGGGCATCCGTTTTGGGCGAGTTCCCGCTCTTTGGTCTGCCTGTCATACTCGTTCCATACCCACACGCCTGGCGCTACCAAAAAGTCAATGCTGAAATGCTTACCCGGCAAGGCGGCGCCCTGATGATTGAAGATGCCAAACTAAAAAGCGGCTTGTCGTTGACGGTCGAAAAACTGCTTGAAACCCCTGAAAAATTGGATGCGATGCGCGCCGCAATGACCTCCTTGCGTGCGCCCGAAGCCGCAACGAACATTGCGCGTCATCTGGTAGAACTGGTTGGAGAGAAAAATGGTTAGCCTTGTCTTTGTCTTTTGGATGTTAGTCCTCTTGTTTGGCATCATTGGCATTTTCCGCGGATGGGCCAAAGAATTGCTGGTTACCTTCAGCGTCATCCTTTCGCTGGCCTTCAACTTTTTGCTGCGGCTATACGTTCCTG
>CAYLZI010000345.1:0-1977 GCA_964388215.1 uncultured Anaerolinea sp. | reverse complement strand
GCGCTGACCGACCCATAATGCGCCGCTATTGAAGAAGAGTCTTCCCGGTTGAATTGGCCGAGTTTTCTTAGCACTGCATACGCATAAAATGTAATGAAAAGCCCAAGCAAGATGCTGGCCAGGCCGGGCAACACAATTGCCCCCACACCGGTATGCGCAATTTCATTTCCACCTTTGAAACCAATTGCGAATAACAGGTAAATCGTGAGCGTTTCATAGAATTGTTTTGGCACGCGCAGGTCTGAGCCGAGCGCGCCCGCCATAAGCCCCAACCCATAGCATAGAACCATCGGGGTCAACAAGTTCGAAAGTAAGATGTCCACAATGAAGGTCTCCATGAGATGCTGTTTTTAACACATTTCGCTAGAATAACCCGCCTGCTGCTGAAAAGATACTCTATTTTGCGGCGTTTTCATCGTACAATAATTTCCATGTACACCACATCCCCAAACGGGACGTTTTCCGCGCTGTAGGCCTGCCAGGCGGTACGATACAGGCCGGATTCGGGAGGGGCGGTGAAGGTGATTTCGATGACGGCCTGAGTCGCGGCCCGGGCAGGATAGAGCGCAACGTCGCCGAAGACGCCTAACGGGAAGCCGCCGACCAGTTTGAGCCGGTAGCCCGCTTCCCAATCGCAGGAACCGTTGTTTTCGACCTGCCATTGCTTCTGGATACGCTGGCCGGGTGAGACGAGCGTCCCATCGGGGTAGGTGATGTCGCTCAGGTAGCGCAGGGAAGGGACGCAGGGCGGGAGCGGGGTGGCGGTCGGTTCTTTGGGCGTAGGGGAGGCCCGGGGCGTGGCTGTTGCCGTTGGCAGGGCAATTTCTAGCGCAGTGGGCAATGCAAACGCAGGCTGGAGCGGCTCGGTTGGCGCAGTCTCTACATGGGTGGGCGGGATAAACGGCGTGGGAGCGGCTGGCGGCAGGCAGGCAGTTAGAAGGGTAAGCAAAAATACGCAACACGCGCTACGAATTATGTATTGCGAATTGCGCATTCTTTTGCGCTGCATAGGGATATTTTACTCGTCACCGCCGCCGTCGCCCATGTCAATTGGCAGCACCAACTCGCCGCCCATGGCCTTTTGGCGAATAACGGTCTCGATTTCGTTGGCCAAGTCGGGGTTTTGGCGCAGGAATTCCTTCGAGTTTTCGCGTCCCTGACCAATGCGGATGTCTCCATAAGAGAAGAACGCGCCCCGCTTGGTGATGATTTCGAGTTTGGTCGCCAGGTCGAGCATGTCGCCGACCTTTGAAATGCCCTCGTTGAACATGATATCGAACTCGGCAGTGCGGAAGGGCGGCGCGACTTTGTTCTTAATCACGCGCACGCGGGTGCGGTTGCCAATCACTTCTTCCCCTACCTTGATGGCCTGGATGCGGCGCACGTCGAGTCGCACCGAGGCATAGAATTTAAGGGCCTGCCCACCGGTAGTGGTTTCGGGGTTGCCGAACATCACGCCGATTTTCTGGCGCAGTTGGTTGGTGAAGATGACCGTCGTTTTGGTCTGGTTAATCGCCCCGGAGAGTTTGCGCAAGGCCTGGCTCATCAGGCGCGCTTGCACGCCCATCGTCGCGTCGCCCATGTCGCCTTCCAGTTCCGAGCGCGGAACCAGCGCGGCAACCGAGTCAACCACAACCACATCCACCGCGCCAGAGCGGACAAGCGTTTCAGTGATTTCGAGGGCCTGTTCGCCGGTATCGGGCTGAGAAACGAGTAAATTGTCAATATCCACGCCGCATTTGGCCGCGTAAGCCGGGTCCAGGGCATGTTCCATATCAATAAAGGCCGCCGTGCCGCCCAGTTTTTGCGCCTCGGCCACAATGTGCTGGCAGAGGGTGGTCTTGCCCGAAGATTCTGGCCCGTAGATTTCGGTAATGCGCCCGCGTGGGATTCCGCCAACGCCCAATGCAAGGTCAAGTGAAAGCGAGCCGGTCGGGATGGCGTCCACGACCATGTGCTGGGCCTTGCCCAGGAACA
>CAYLZI010000344.1:0-1981 GCA_964388215.1 uncultured Anaerolinea sp. | reverse complement strand
AGGCCCGGTCGTCGTGGGACATCTCCTGGAGAAGGGTCTTCAGGTTTGACTTGAACTTGCCGGAGGCCTTGGCCACCTGGACATCGATGTCAAGATAGCTGAATATCTCCGCTGCGGTGTACTTGTCCACCAGGGAGAGAATCCTCCAGATTTCCTCGGGATTGAGGAAGCCCAGGTACTCCGCGTTTTCCTTCGGGTGCTGGTCCTCGAGGAACGAACGGATAACATTGAACCGTTTTCTTTTGAGAAGGTCCTTCAGTTCCGGCACCAGAATGGGGTTCTTCATTGCCTGCCTCCGTCACTATCATTTAGGGCAGGCAGTACTGCCGGCTAAGGGCGGGAGCCCTCCGGTTCTGCGTTTCCTGCCCTGGAGCAACTGCATGGGTCCAGGCCATCGTCCATGATTACTCTCCCGGGATTGCGGATATTACGTGCCACGGCCGTGAAGGCCGGGTTGAAATATCGTATCGGGGCGCATGTCCCCGAAAAACCAACGCACATTACACCGAAGAGTCATTTTTGTCAAGAGAGGAGCGGAGAAATTTTACATTTTTATCACTTAATAGCAGTATATCACCAGAAGCCGGTAATTCCGTCACCTCCCCCGAAAGGGAGTTGAAAATAATAGTTGCCTAAAAACACGCATTAAACCATTGAATTCAATAATTTCAGGTGACTGATCGCTATACTGAAAAACAGGTTAATTCTAATTCCGTTGTAAGAAGAGGGGGAATACGAAGATTGTCGAGAACGGGGAGATACATACGTTACTTGTCAAAACATCCCCTTATCTCTTCCATCTCCCCCGTCCCCTTTTTTACGCATCCTGAAACAATAACTGAGTGGTTGCGATTTTAAAGACATACTAAGCATGCCGGAAACGAAGGAAAATCACATGAACGGTGCCATCAAGAAAAAGGGATATTCACAGAAAAAAATCGGGAAAACCGCCACTGCCGTGAACGGCAACAGCGGAAAACCCTCCAAAAAATCAAAGCAGGAAATTAAAATCCGCACCATGGAGATCGACGATCTCGCCCAGGTCTTTCATCTGGGGGAACGCCTCTTTACCCACGATGAATCGCCAAACCTTTACCGGACCTGGGACGAGTACGAGGTCGCGGAGTTTTTCACCAGCGAGCCGGAGAACTGCCTCGTGGCCGCCCTTGGTGGCAAAATCGTGGGGTTCCTCCTTTCCACGATCATCGACAAGCGAAAGTCGGCCTGGAAATACGGCTACCTTGTCTGGATAGGCGTCGACGACCGGCACCAGGGCAAGCGTATCGGCTCCCGGCTCTACAAGGAGTTTTTGTCCCTGATGGAAGAAGAACACGTGCGGATGCTCCTGGTGGACATAGACGCCGAAAACGAGGAAGGATACCGCTTTTTCAAAAAACAGGGTTTTCATTATCCCCAGGAACACATCTATCTCTCCCTCAATCTGTCGGTGAGGGATAAAAAGGAAGGCCGCGAATGAGCACGCCCCGGGTCAACGGCGAGCGCCTCAGGGACCTCCTGGTGGACATGGTGGACATTTACAGCCCCTCTGGAAAGGAGGGGGAGATAATCACCTATCTCAAGGGCTATCTCAAGCGCAGCGGCATGGCGGCGGTGCTCCAGGAGGTGGAGCGGGAACGGCGAAACATCATCATCCATCCTCACACCGACGAATGCGAGGTGCTGTTCATCGGACATATCGACACCGTACCCGCGCCGGACCTGGACCGCTTCGAAAGCCGAGAGGACGGCGACGAGATCGGAGGCCTGGGCACCGCCGACATGAAGGGGGGATGCGCCGCGATGATCGAGGCGTTCCTCGCTTACCGCGAGGCCTTCGACGGCGACCTCCCGCAGCAATCCCACCGCAGTAAACTGGTGCAGCGTGTTGTATACGGTCGCAAGCGACACGCACACTTTGCGCGCCAAGGCCTCCTCATGCAGCATCTCGGCCGTGACGTGGCGATCGCCGCCGGCGAAAAGA
>CAYLZI010000343.1:0-2012 GCA_964388215.1 uncultured Anaerolinea sp. | reverse complement strand
ACCGTCTCGCTACGCCAACTCCTGACATAAATTTATTGCCGATAATGTCTATTATGAAAACTCGTAATCGCAAGATTGGTGAAGAAATTGGAATAGCCGCTGGTGGTGCGGGAAGTGCCCAAAATTACGCGGATAATGTAATTCTTGGAGCAGAGCAAGGGCATGGGGTGACACCCGTCCGTGATTGATAAGCTCAAATCAATGGATTTACCAGGCATACTCCGCGAAATGTATGCGTCCACTAATCGAATAACCTTTGCGAATGCTGTGCTGACGCCGATTATTGAAGATGTGACAAGTAAGCGAAAAAAAGTATTTCTCCCCTCAGACGAACAATTGTTGAAGGGTGTTGGTAGGCTCATTGATAAATTGGCTAAATCGAATGGTCTTGAGCCAGCTTAGAATTACTGCTGTATACATATATTGAGATGCCAAAAGCGGCACAAAAACACAATCTCATATGCGCAGGGTTAGCTGGATGCCGTTTTCTGTGGCAGAGACGGTTCTGCGGCGGTAGCGAAAGTGCGTTTTTGAGTTGTGGTGTCCTGCGATAAAATCAGTGGGCTGTTTGGCGGCGGGATTATGGTCAGTGGGTAGTTGTGTTTGTTTGTGGCACGTTTTTGGTCAGCGTGGGTTGGGGCAAGTTCGGTCTACCGATTAACAGCAGTGTCAAGGGATGAGCAAAAAAGTGAATGAAAAAGGCCTCGCATCGAGAAAAAGATGCCTAGCCTTTTTCTTACTCACTTGCCAGTCTGCGAGGATGTTTCGGGTTGAGCGCAACTCGCTCCAGGCGTGGACAATTCCCAAGCGCATTGTCCGGTTGACAACGGATGAACCCCACTGGGAAGCGGGGGGCAGGTCGGAGAAGTGGATAAAAACGGATGAAACCGCCCGGCGGACTTGCGACCCGCAGGGCGGTTTGGTTATCTTTTCTCGGCCACCTGTCTCGAATTGGCTGGCCTGCGTGGGTAGGGTTTCGTTTTCGGCAGGTGTCCCATCAGGTCAATCAGGGAGCGCAGGGCGGTATTCACCGATTCGGAATCTGGAAAAACCGCGCGCACGTCCGGCTCGAGCAGGACCGTCCCTTCGGCCAGGGTGTAATGATTGATGACCGTTGTCCCGTCGGCCTGATGGACGTGCGTGGAATATCCCTTGTTCAAGGGTTTGTAAAATTTGCCCCGTTCTGCCTTGGAAAAATCATATTCAGGGAGCATTTCATCGTCTGGTTCGGTGGTTTTAGATGTTTTCATAAGTTTCTGTCTCTGCTTTGGTAGCCTTGCGGCAACTAATCAGGCGGGTTTTGTCACCACGTTCAGTAAAAATGACAACCAATAAACGTCCGTTGGCAGACATGCCGATGGCAATAAAACGATTTTCCCGGTCTGAATGGGCTTTATCAGGCAAGGCGGCAATCAGCGGGTCGTTGAAAACCGTTACGTCTTCGTTGAAGCTCACGCCATGCTTTTTCAGGTTGGCGCGGGCTTTGTCATCATCTCATTCGAAAGCAGTTTCATCCATTCTGGCTTGTTCCTCACAATGATTATACGGCATGAATCGTGAACGGGAGCAAGAAACCATCTTGCGTATGGCAGGACCGGGAGCGGTTTGGTTATTTTTCCCCGGCCATCTGTCTCGGATTGGCCGGGCGGCGGGACAGGGTTGGGGATGATAACCTCGGATAATGAATCATTCGATGTCGTTTGTTGTATACTAATAAAGTAGGGTTCTTCGCCATTCCACAGGAGGAGCGTTATGGATTTCGGTCTCAACGAAGAGCAGCGTTTATGGCAAAAAACCGTCCACGATTTTGTGGCGGCGGAAGTGCAGCCCAGGGCGCGTGAAACCGACGAAACGGGGGAATTCAACTGGCCTGCCGTCCGCAAAATGGGCGCGCTGGGAATGCTTGGGTTGAATATCCCGGAGGAATACGGCGGCGCGGGGGTGGATGCCATCAGCGCGGCGATTGCCATCGAGGAATTGGGCTGGGCCTGCGGCTCGACCGCCCTGGCGAT
>CAYLZI010000342.1:0-2035 GCA_964388215.1 uncultured Anaerolinea sp. | reverse complement strand
GGAGCAGCGCCGAGCGGGCCAGGAAGCCGCTATCGGAGCGAATCAGGCCCTCGTCAATCACGTCGCGGATGATGGCGGGGATGTACAGGCTGAGGGCGGTCAGCGCCGTCAGGTTGAGCATGCTTACGGCAATCTGGGGCAGGTAGGGTCGGACAGCAAATCGAAGGCGAAGGAGGGGATTGTTCATCATAATATGTTGGAGTCGTCGAAGGCTTTCTGAAGGATGGGCAGGGCTTCGCGCAAAGTTGCCAACTCGTCGGGGGGCAGGGACTGGAATTTTTCACGCAGCCAGGCCTCGGCCTGGTCATAAACCGCTTCGAGCAGGCGGCTTCCCTCGTCGGTCAGGGTCAGGTGAACGTGACGGCGGTCGCGTTCATCCGGCAGGCGAGAGACGAGCCCCTTATTGACCAGCGCGTCAACCGCCTTGCTGACTGCCGGGCGGCTGGTGCGGCTGGCTTCGGCCAGGGCGCTAACGGTGTCGAACCCTTTACGGATGCGCCGCATCGCCTGAAATTGGCCGACTGTCATCGAAAACTGTTCAACCGCCACCCGGCGGATGGTGTTGCGCGTCTCGCGCCAGGCGGGGGGGATGCTCTCCCAGAATTTTTCGATGACTTCATCAATTTCGGCGGGTTGGTTTGGCATGTGACCTGCTTCCGTTATTGGGGCGCGGTATGCCGTGCGTCTCGATACGCTTGGTCTCGATACGCTTCGCTACTCGACCAGCGGCTACTCGGCCCTCGGCGATGGTTAACCAAAATAATAGTTAATCAGGGAAACTAATTTTATCCACCTGGGGAGGAATTGACAAGGTGAAAGTGATTTTCGTCAATTGCGGATGTCCCAAATTCGCCCTATACTAAAACAGGACAGGATAAATCCTGCCCTACCGAATTTTCATGAGGAGGCTTGAATGACCGAAGCACGCAAAAAAATTACCCTGCCCTACCTGTTCAACAAAGTCGAAAAAGGCGAACCTATCACCTGGCTGACCTGCTATGACTACCCAACCGCCTATTTGCAAGAGCAGGCCGGAATTGAGGTGATTCTGGTGGGCGACAGCCTGGGCATGACCATGCTCGGCTACGATTCGACTCTGCCGGTGACGATGGAGGATATGATTCGCCACGCGCAGGCCGTGCGGCGGGGGGCGCCGACCGCTTTTGTAGTCGGCGATATGCCCTACATGACCTACCAACCCTCGGTGGAATCGGCTATTCGGAACGCGGGCCGCTTTATGGCCGAGGCAGGCTGCGACGCCATCAAACTGGAGGGCGGCGCGGCGATGGCTGACCGCATCAAGGGCGTGGTGGATGCGGGCATCCCGGCGATTGGGCATCTGGGACTGACTCCGCAGTCGGTAGCGGCGCTGGGCGGGTTCAAGGTGCAGGGCAAGAGCGCGGCGATGGCAAAGAAAATTGTGGATGACGCCAAGTCGCTCGAAAAAGCCGGGGCCTTCATGATTCTGCTGGAGATGGTTCCAGACCGGGTCTGCAAAATCATCACCGAGCGCGCCGAAGACTGCATCATCATGAGCCTCGGCTCTGGGCCAGATGCGCACGGCCAGCTGCTCATTTATCACGACATGTTTGGGCTGTACCCAAGGTTCAAACCCAAAATGGCGAAGATGTTCGGCAACGCAGGCGAGGTTATCTTGAATGGGCTGAAGGGCTACCACGACGAGGTGGTTGGCAAACAATTCCCGCAGCCCGAAAATTGGTTCGGCATGAAAGATGAAGAGTTCGACGAACTCAAGAAAATGCTCGATTAAATTGACCCGATTGTAGGGGGCGCGGTCACCGCGCTCCTATGTGTCTTGGAGGAAAAATGACCGATTTACGAAATTTGCTCGCCATCCCCGCCAACCGCCTCGATGCCATCAACGCCGTCCTGCTCAATCCCGATTCAAAAGTCGTCAACAACTTCCTTGAAGTGGTCGCTAAATATGGCACGCCCGAGGAAATCAACCGCAAGCACCATGAAGCGCGCAAACTGGAAAATCTGCTGAAGCGGGTCGAGGAGCGCGCGCCAGGCC
>CAYLZI010000341.1:0-2056 GCA_964388215.1 uncultured Anaerolinea sp. | reverse complement strand
TGGTCTACGTCTTTTCACAGGATTTCACCGTCTTTGGCGGCTCGCTGGGCGAGGTCCACGCCGAAAAAGTCGTCAAACTCATGGATATGGCAATGAAAAACGGCGCGCCGGTCATCGGGTTGAACGATTCGGGCGGGGCGCGCATCCAGGAAGGGGTCGTTTCGCTGGGAGGCTATTCCGACATTTTCCTGCGCAATACGCTTGCCAGCGGCGTCATCCCGCAGATTTCGGCCATCATGGGGCCGTGCGCGGGCGGCGCGGTCTATTCCCCGGCCCTGACCGATTTTATTTTCATGGTACGCAACTCTTCGTATATGTTCGTGACCGGGCCGGACGTGGTCAAGGCGGTTACGCACGAGGATGTGACTCAGGAAGAGCTGGGCGGGGCCAGCGTTCATTCCGAGAAATCGGGCGTCTGTCACGCCGCTGCCGACAGCGAGGCCGATACGCTTTATCTCATCCGCAAACTGATGGGATTTATCCCGCAAAATAACATGGAAGACCCGCCCTACCAGGCCACCGGCGATGACCCGCTGCGGATGGATGAATCGCTCGACAGTATCATCCCCGACGAGGCCGGGAAGCCTTATGACATCAAAGATGTCATCCGCCCGATTATGGATAACGGCGACTTTTTTGAAATCCACGAAAACTACGCCATGAACGTCGTAGTCGGGTTTGCCCGGCTGGGCGGCCACGCGATTGGGATCGTCGCCAACCAACCTGTGGTGCTGGCGGGCGTGCTGGACATCGACGCCAGCGAGAAGGCGGCGCGCTTCATCCGCTTCTGCGATGCATTCAATATCCCGATTGTGACCTTCGAGGACGTTCCCGGATTCCTGCCCGGCACGGTGCAGGAGCATGGCGGAATCATCCGTTCAGGAGCAAAACTGCTCTACGCCTACTGCGAGGCAACTGTGCCGAAACTGACCGTCATCACCCGCAAGGCGTATGGCGGCGCATACTGCGTCATGTCCTCCAAGCACATTCGCGGCGACGTGAACCTGGCCTGGCCAACCGCCGAAATCGCCGTGATGGGGCCGGATGGAGCGGTCAGCATCATCTTCCGCCGGGAATTGGACAAAGCCGAAGACCCTGCCGCGCGCAAGGCCGAACTGGTAGCGGATTACCGCGAAAAATTCGCAAACCCTTACGTAGCGGCGGAACGCGGCTATATCGATGATGTCATCGAGCCAAAGGAAACCCGTCCGCGCCTGATTAACGCCCTGGAGATGCTCCAAAACAAGCGCGACGCCAACCCGGCCAAGAAACACGGGAATATTCCGCTATAAAAAACGGAACACAACACGGTATGCGCGCATTTTTTCGCGGCCCAAGGCGTATTTCGTGTTTCGTGAGGAGAAAGCATGTTCAAAAAAGTCTTAATTGCCAATCGCGGTGAAATTGCGGTGCGCATCATCCGCGCCTGCCGGGAGGTGGGGCTAGAGACAGTCGCTGTATTCTCGGAAGCAGACCGCCAGGCCCTGCACGTCCGCCTGGCCGATGAAGCCTACCTGTTGGGGCCGGCCCCCTCGCGCGAATCGTATTTGCGGATGGATAAAATCCTGGAATTTGCGCGCAAATCGGGCGCGGATGCCATCCATCCCGGCTATGGCTTCCTGGCCGAGCGCGAAGAATTCGCGGCGGCCTGCGCTGAAAACGGCATCACCTTCATCGGGCCAAAACCGTCTTCGATTGCGGCCATGGGCGACAAAATGACCGCCCGCGAGACGGTTCGCAAAGCGGGCGTGCTGGTCGTACCGGGGACGGAAGATGTCGGCAACCTGAGCGATGAAGACCTGCTGGCAATCGCGCCCAAAATCGGATTCCCGCTGCTCATCAAGGCCACAGCGGGCGGCGGCGGCAAGGGAATGCGCGAAGTCCGCATCCTGGAAGAAATGCCGGAACTGTTGAAATCGGCCCGGCGCGAAGCGGAATCAGCCTTCGGGGATGGGAATGTCTACCTGGAAAAACTCGTGACCGGCGCGCGCCATATCGAAATCCAGGTGCTGGCCGATTCGCATGGCAACGTCATCCACCTGGGCGAACGCGACTG
>CAYLZI010000340.1:0-2059 GCA_964388215.1 uncultured Anaerolinea sp. | reverse complement strand
CGCGCTCCCAAATATCCGAAGCGCCCAGGGCTTCGATATCTTCCGGCCAGAAGGCAAGCGCAAATGGGGGGTCGAAGGTTGAAATGTGGTTGATGACGGCGATGTAAGGCTTTCCGAAGGGAACATTTTCAATGCCCTGGATTCTGATTCTCGCAAGCAGATGAAAGAGGCCGCGAAAAACAGGCCGAAGCAGGGCGCGGCTGAGGCGGTTACGGAGCGGGACATGGTATGGCGCGGTCATGGTTTGCACAAATCACAGGCTTTTTCAAAGACTTGGTCGGTGTCGAGCGCGTCAGAGTCAAGAATGACTGCGTCGTCGGCGGGTTTGAGTGGGGCAATGGCGCGGGTCGAGTCAATCCGGTCGCGGTCGCGGACTTTCCCCAGCACATCCGCGTAATTGGCGCGGCCTCCGCGCCCTATGATTTCCCTGTGACGGCGGTTGGCGCGTTCTTCAGGCGAAGCATCCAGGTAGATTTTCAAGTCGGCTTCGGGCAGGACTACCGTGCCGATGTCGCGCCCTACCATTACCACCCGTCCGCGCATTCCGATGCGGCGCTGTTGGGTTGTGAGCGCTTGGCGCACGCCCGAGTAGGCCGAAACGACCGAGACGTTGGCATCCACTTCGGGTTTGCGAATCTCCCAGGTAATGTCGTGTCCATCTACCACTACGTCGCAAGCCCGGCCATCTTCTAGCGAGGGGGCAGTTACCTCGATGGGAATATCTTCTGCCAGGCGGGTGACGGCGGATTCGTTGTTGATATCAATGCCCCGGTTGAGGGCCAGCCAGGTGACGGCGCGGTACATCAAACCGGTGTCGAAATACAAATAGCCGAGAACTTCTGCCAGGCGAAACCCCAGCGTGGATTTCCCCGATGCGGCAGGCCCGTCGATGGCGATGATGGAAGGAAGGGGCATGAAAAAATATAACCTTTCGGAGATTATGGAGTCGGACGGCTTGCCGTCCGGATTTATCATCTATTGGCTGCGGAATAAATTCCGCGTTACGGAATTTGGTTTTGTGAGTCGATGAACAGGTCGCCTCGCGCCCAGATGATGAGCGCTTCCTGTCCTTCGATGGTCTGGTCGCGGAATATCCAGCGCAGCCAGTCGGCGGTTGTCAGCGTATCCCAATAGACCTGGGTGCGCCATGTGAAGTCTTGCCCGCGGTAGTTGGTCTGGAGTTCTGGGGTTTCGGCGGCAGCCGGGGTAATCAGGATGGATGGATTTTCGGCGAGTACCGCTAGATTGGTGAATTTGACATTCCAGTCGCGCAGCGCCCAACGTAGGGCGGGTGAGTCGATGCCCGAGACGGTTACATCCAGCGTTGGAGACTTTTGCCAGCGGGAGATTTCTTGCAACTGGTGGGCGAAGTGTCTCGATGAGCGGGCGGGGAGGCCGGGCGGCCACATTTCGGCGGTTTGGTGGGCGCGTAATCCGCCTGCAGCCGTTGCGGTAGACAGGCTGAATATGGCCAGCACGACTAACGCGCCCCACACGCTGCCCTGTGCCGCGACAGACACTGACCAGCCGTAAGCAACCATGAAGATACTCAAGGTTAGCAAAGCCAGCGATGCGCCTATGAGCAGCCAGCGCAATTGCAATTGCTCAGACGCGATTGGGTTGATGGCGATGCTGGTGAAGTTTAATCCTGAAAATCCCAGAACGACGATTATAAAGGCCATCATGCCGAGTGTTTCCCAGGTTTCACCCTGAATTGCGTTAAGGTGACGAGCCACATACAGTGCGGCCAGCGCCCATAGAGGGAGCAGCGCCCAGGCCAGGTCGAACACTTGCCGGCCAGGGTTGGCCAGTGCTAGCGTCAGGGAGGCTAACAGCCACAGCCCAAGGAAAATTGTCAGGTCGTCGCGCTGGAGGATGCCGCGAAGCAGGGAGATGGCAGCCAGAATCAATGCCGGGAATTGGTACATAATCAGGGCAATCAATAATCGCCGGGCTGGGGTATCGCCATATTCTAGCCAACTGCCAAAATAGGCTGCCAGCGATTGCAGCCCCGCGCCCAGGCCGCCCGGCGCGAGCAGGAACAGGCTGCCAACTACCA
>CAYLZI010000339.1:0-2067 GCA_964388215.1 uncultured Anaerolinea sp. | reverse complement strand
GCCCCTGTTTGCACTAAAAAATAGAAATGCCGTCTGTTTGCGCAAAAACAAGGTTGATGTTCTGGGCATTCTTCTAAAACTTCAAAGATAAAGCTTTTGTAAATACCCGGGTTTGTAACCGGCTCGCTCAACCCATATTTGACAAATGCCTGGCGAATAAGCGACTCATCCCTTCCAACACCCTTCTGTAGGCCGCTGGTGTGTTGTTTCCAACGGTTATAAATATGCCGCGATTGCCCAATGTATTGCTTGCCATTGGCGTGGTTAGTAATTCGATAAATGCCGCAAACTTTTTTCATAGAAGTCCCTGCCATAGCCAAACGCTTGCTTGGTAACTGCCTATTCCGGTTCGAGCGAAAAATGCAGGGGGCAGCCTTCCAGCCCGGCGGCAAAATGCGCCTTATTTACTCTGCCCTGCGCCTCGCTTTTGGGGAGGCTCTGCACATAAGCCGCGCCCGTGTAATGGGCAGCGAACATGATATTCAGCGCATCTGGCCCGTTTACAAAGAAAATTTGTTTCAAAATATGAACGACAAAATCCATTGGGGTTACATCGTCATTGTGGATGATGACGCGGTAGAGCGGCTCCAGCTCCGTTTCTGGCCATTCCACAATACGCGGAATGGCGCGGGTTGAGGTCTTGGGCATAAGAAAATGATAACATAATTTATTCCTTGATTACCAGCCCCAAATGTTATAACATTGTGCTGGAGTGAAGACCCCTGCCGCCAGGCGCGTTTTCAAGCACACACCTCAAGGAGAAAAAATGTCCGAAATCAACTCACCAACCGAAGAAAAGCCTCCCAGTCGACTCAAACCCGAAAAGCCCTGGCTGGTGGCCGTGCTCGCCAACATCAAGGATGATAACATTCCGCTCCCGCCGGATGTAGCCGCCGATGCCCTGGCCGATTACGACCATATCGAGACCATTGACTGCATCCGCGCCGCGATTGAGACGGATGGTCATCAAACGGTCTTTCTCCAGGCTGACCGTGAACTCCCCTATACTCTGAAAGAAATCAAACCCGATATCTGTTTTAACATTGCCGAAGGTCTGGGTGGCGATGCCCGCGAGGCGCAAGTTCCGGCGCTGTTAGAGATGCTGCGCATCCCCTACACCCATTCGCGTGTAATGGCAAACGCTATTTCGCTCGATAAAACCCTCACCAAGCGCATCTGGCGCGACCGCCGCCTGCCGGTTGCTCCGTTTCAAGAATTTATCGTCGGCGACGAGCCGCTGCGCCCCGAGCTGCGTTTTCCGCTGTTCGTCAAACCGGCGCGCGAAGGGACCGGCATGGGTGTAGATACCAAGGCCATTGTCAACTCGGCTGCCGAACTGCGCGAGCGTGTCAATTACATCATCCATATCTATCGCCAACCGGCCCTGGTTGAGAGTTTTCTCTCAGGGCGAGAATTTACCTGCGGCCTGGTTGGGCGCTGGGATGCCTGGAAATATTCCCGCCACCCAGAATGGTACAACGAAAAACATGGCTACCATGTCTTCCCAGTGCTGGAGCTGGATAGCAGCCGCTCGGTCACGCCCGGCGTTTACAGCCAGGCTTCCAAATCCAAATCGGTAGGCGAGGAGGGCGCGCCCGGCTACATCTGCCCGGCGGAGATTTCTCCCGAATTGACAAAAAAATTGCAACATCTCGCTGTGCGGGCGCACATGGCGCTTAAGGCCATTGATGTCTCGCGCACCGACATCCGCCTGAACGCGGAGGGCGAGCCGATGCTGATTGAAATTAACACCCTGCCCGGCCTGACCCCTGGGTATAGTGACCTGTGCCTGGAGGCTGCCGCAGAGAGAATCGCTTACGAAGACCTGATACTCGACATCCTGTACTTAGGCGCCAGCCGCTGGGGCATGGTTGAGGCGCGTGAAACCCCGCCCAAAAGCGGAATAAAAAGTAATTCACGCCGCTAAAGCATGGTATAATACCGCCCGCTCTAAAAATCCCGTGTTTTTTTGCGGGATGGCGCAGGCAACAAAAAAGCCTACGCCCCCACTCGGAGAGGTCGCGTAGCCCGGTTTAGCGCGCACGCCTGGAGAGCGTGTTTCCCGAA
>CAYLZI010000338.1:0-2120 GCA_964388215.1 uncultured Anaerolinea sp. | reverse complement strand
TTCCCCCAACCCCTCTCCCGGTGGGAGAGGGGGGCAAACATCCCAGCGGGTACGCCTGCTGCTCGGCGCGGAAGGCGGAATCAGCCTGGAATGTTCCGCGCTGAACCCTCTGCCAGCGCCGTACCGCGTCAAATTGGCGGAACATCCCATCGCGTCGAAAAATCCCATCCTTTACCACAAAACAACATACCGCGCCGTTTACGAGGCCGCGCGCCTGCCCGGCTGCGAGGATGTTTTGCTGTGGAACGAGCGCGGCGAACTGACCGAAAGCACGATTGCCAACCTGGTGGTGGAGAAAAAGGGCGAACTGCTGACCCCGCCGGTGGAATGCGGCTTGCTGCCCGGCACGGCCCGCGCCCAGTGGCTGGCCGAGGGCAGGCTGCGCGAGGCCGTCATCCGGGTGGAGGACCTGGCCGGGTGTGATAAGATATTCCTGCTCAATTCCGTGCGTGGATTGTGGGAGGTAAAACGGAATAAATTCCGTTTTACTGGCGAAAATGAAACGGAATGAATTCCGTCTTACAATCGAGGACTAAAATGACCGAAACAACGACAACTTCCCGCTCGACCCTGGGAACCGTTTTATTCCTATTGTTCGCGCCCACGCTCGTATGTGGAACGCTGGCCTGGCATTTTATCCTGTGGTTCATGGAACAAATCGCGCTGGCGATGGGCAGCGCGGGGCAACTGGCCTGGGCCGGGACGATTGGTCTGGTCATCCAGGCCGTTTCGCTTTCCTTCGTGATTGGCTTGCTGTGGTTTTTCACCCGCGACGACCGCTACCGCCTGGTGTATGCCGGCTGGCTGGGCGCGGTGCTGCTGGGCTTCCCGGCGATTGGCCTGCGCTTGCTTGGCCCCAACAACGACCAACCCGGCGCGTTGGGGCAGATTTTCATCGCCCTGGCCGGGGCCGGGATTGCGCTCTTCCTGCGGCGCGGCACATTGACCTGGAAACCTGTATCCATCCCCGCCGGTTTGCTGGTGGCAGCCGTTGGGGTGTCGCCGCTGGCGGTCTTTGGCGCGCTCGGTTCGCCCGCCGATACGCTTTTGCACTTGCTGGCCGGGCTGGCGTTTGGCCTTCTGGCGGCAGCGCTTCTCTTGGCCAGTACCGAAAATTTCTTTTTGGATGGATTGGGAGTTGGGACTCTGCTGGCGCTGCTCGGCTCGTCGCTGGGCTACGACGGCGGGCAGTTAATCCTGCTCGGACTCTTGCCTCCGTTTGCGTTTGCATTGTCCGCGCTCAAGCCCTCCACCGCCGCGACAGCCGTCTCGACCGGGCTATTGGCCGCCGCCGGGCTGATGTTTTTCGACCCGACCGAACTGACCATCGTGCTTGGTGACCTGGGCGGAATCGCTTTCAAGGCAGTGGCAATCGCCCTCGGGCTGGGCTGGCTGGCAGGCGGGTTGGCCTGGGGCGCGAAAAAACTGCTCGGCGGGCAGCCCTGGTCGAAGGCGGCGGCCGGAATCGGCGCGGGAGTCGCGTGGATTCTGCTCTTGGCGCTGTACTTCTTCGCCGGGAATCGCGGCTTTTACGGCGACCGGCTGTTCGTCATCCTGAAAGACCAGGCCGATATTTCAGATGTGGCCTCCATACGAGACCGCAACCAACGCCTGACCGAAGCCTATACCCGCCTGACGGCGCACGCCGAGGCTTCGCAATCGGATTTGAGGGAAACGCTGGATACTTTCCGAATTGGCTACACGCCGTACTATCTGGTCAACGCGCTCGAAGTGGAAGGCGGCACGCTGGCGCGCCTGTATTTACTGACCCGCCCCGAAGTGGACCGGGTCATCCCCAGCCCGCGTCTGCGCCCGGTGCCGGAAGCAGGTATCAGCCCGGGAGAATTTACCAGCATAACCGAAAACCCCGGCTGGAATATAAAGATGACAGGCGCGGACAAGGTTTGGGAGGAGTTCGGCGTTAAAGGCGCGGGAATCGTCATCGGCCAGTCCGACAGCGGCGCGGAGGGAACGCACCCGGCCCTGGCGGCGCAGTATCGCGGCGCGACATCCGGCGACGACTACAACTGGTTCGACCCCTGGGAGGGGACGACCTCGCCGGTCGACGCGGGCGGTCACGGCACGCACACCCTGGGGACGATTCTCGGCGCGGGCGGGAT
>CAYLZI010000337.1:0-2124 GCA_964388215.1 uncultured Anaerolinea sp. | reverse complement strand
AACTGCTGCGCGTACAGCATCAACTCACCCAGCGGCTGGGGCGCGACCCATCCGTAGAAGAACTCGCCAACGCCCTCGAAGTGCCGCCTAAGAAGGTCGAGAACATGATTCAGGTGGCGCGCCGCCCGCTCTCGCTCGAAACGCCCACCGACGACGAAGAAGACTCGGTGCTGGGCGATTTTATCGAGGACGATGAAGCCGCCCCGCCCGACGACACCGCCACCTACAACCTGCTGCGCGAACACCTGGGCGAGGTGCTGAACGGCCTGCCGCCGCGCGAAGTGCGCATTTTGCAACTGCGCTATGGCCTGCTCGATGGGCAAGCCTACACCCTCGAAGAAGTAGGCCGCAAAATGGGCGTCACCCGCGAGCGCGTCCGCCAAATCGAAGCCCAGGCCCTCAGCCGCCTGCGCCACCCCTCCGTCCGCCGCAAATTACGCGATTATTTGGGGGAGTAACATGGAATCCACCGGCTTGCCGATAAAATAGGCAACCCAAAAATCCCGGCTTTTTTTGCCGGGATTTTTGCTAAAATCATCCGCATAGAATTGTAAGCCACTTGACTCAAATGTTATGAAAACCTACCTGCTCCCCCGCCTGCGAGACATCTTATTCCTGGCAATCTTCATCGCCGCCGTGCTGCTTGGGCCGCGTATGTTGAACATCGACGGCGACCTGCCACGTCACCTGCTCATGGGGAAAATTGTCCTAGAAACGGGCAACATCCCCACTACCGATATTTTCTCCCATGTCTACCAGGGAAAGCCGCTCGTCCCGCATGAGTGGCTGGCCGGGGTCATTTTCTACATTGCCTACACGCTTACGGGGCTGAATGGTATCGTGCTACTGGCAGCCACCCTACTCGCCACAACATTCCTGCTCGTTTTCGATGAATCTCTGCGTCACAGCCACCTGCGACTCGCCACGCTTGCGCTAACCGCCTGGGGCGCAGCCATCACCTCCTTGCACTGGATCACCCGCCCGCACCTGTTCACTATGCTATTCTTCGCGCTCTACCTGGTTTGGGCCAACAGGCTCCAAGGCGGTGAAATGAAGCGCGTTTGGCTTTTTCCTCTGGCAATGTTACTCTGGGGCAACATGCACGGCGAATTTATCGCCGGTCTACTGCTATTGGGCGCCTATAGCGCAGGTTGGGTTTGGGACTATATTTTCTCAACTGTCAAACCATCTGTCAAAACTGGCAAACACCTCGCTCTGGCATTTTTCTCATCACTGTTGGTCACGTTCGTCAACCCGGTCGGACTGCGTACCTGGGAAACGGTTTTCGGCTACGTCAACAACCGCTACCTGATGTCGCGCATCAACGAAACCAACCCACCCGATTTTTCCCAACCGCAGTTCCAAGTATTGCTCGTCCTGCTCGGCTTTTCGATTTTCCTGTTGGCAACCCAGAAGGGCAAATTACATACCGGGCAAGCCTTCGCCCTGGCCGGCTTCAGCATGATGAGCCTGCTCTCTGCCCGCAACGTTCACTTGTATGGCGTGGCAGTTCCCCTCCTGCTGGCAAGCGCGCTCGCAGGCAGGCAATTACCACGCATTATCGAAAGACTTGAAACGCTCTTCGCAAAAGTCGAAGACAATCTGCGCGGGCTGGCCTGGCCGGTCATCACGGCACTTTTGGTTGGCAGCCTTTTACTGTCGGGCGCATTCGGCATAGAGAACCGCTTCTCGCCGCGCATCTTCCCGGTGCAGGCAATAGATTGGCTGGAAAACAATCCCCAAACCGGGAAAATGTTCAACGCTTTCGACTGGGGTGGCTACCTACTCCTGCGCCTGTGGCCCGAGCGCCTGACCTTCATCGACAGCCAGACCGATGTGCGCGGCGAAATCACCAGGGAGTACGAAAAAGTTGTTACCCTGGCAGACGGCTGGCAAGCCACGCTGGAACAGTACGCTGTACAATGGGTAATTATCCCCCCCGATTGGCCGCTGGCAAAAGCGTTGGCGGCTGATGGCTGGCAGGAAATCTATCTGGACGACACCGCAGTCATCTTTACCCGCTAACTAACGCCCCAACACATCAAACACCAACGCATCCTCGCTCTCAAACACCAACCTGAGCCGTTCCTCGTGCCGCAAGCCCGCTTCCACATACGGAAACGC
>CAYLZI010000336.1:0-2128 GCA_964388215.1 uncultured Anaerolinea sp. | reverse complement strand
TCAGAGAGCAGGCAGCAATTGGTGAGAGTCCTGCCCGAAACGACAGCGCTGAATGGGCCTCGGAGTTGCAGGGTGAACGTCAGGTTTTTGATACGCAAAGAACATCGCTCAACCACCGCCGTATCAAAACAAACTAGTAACCCGCGCCGGCAGGCTTCCGTTACAGAGCCAGGATATAACCACTGCTTTTTCTAAACAGTGACGTATCTGGAACGAGTGAGGCTGGCCTTTTCTATCCCCGCAACACCGCGGGGATTTTTTGTTAAGCAGCGGCCTAATTCGGGTGGCACCACGGACTTCGCGTTCGTCCCGGCAATGGGATGAACGCGTTTTTTAATTCTGGAGTGCGGGAGCGCGCTCCCGCGAAAAGGAGAACCAAATGAACCTGCAACCCCAATTGTCTTTTGACGGAGAACGCACAAAAGAGATTCCTGCCCAAGAGCAGGGAGTTATCGTCAGAGAACGTCTCGTTGTGTTATCGGCAGAGGAAGTCTACGCCCAGCGCCTCGCTCAAAACCCACTCAACGGGGATGCCCCCGGCCCAATCTTTGTCCCGTAAGCAAATTATCAATTCGCCCAACCCACTTTCATAAGGAGAAATCATCATGTCTGACCAAACCCGATTCAACCTGCCACAAACCGACCTGCCAAAATTTTGGTACAACGTCAACGCCGATAGTCCCGTGCCGCCCGCGCCGGTGCTGCATCCCGGAACGCTCGAACCCGTCACGCCCGATTTCCTCTCCGTCCTGTTCCCGATGGATTTAATTTTGCAGGAAATCAGCACCGAGCGCTATATCGAAATTCCCGAAGAAGTGCGCGAGATTTACAAACTATGGCGGCCTACCCCGCTCATTCGCGCCGCGCGGCTCGAAAAGGCGCTCGGCACGCCCGCCCACATCTACTTTAAATATGAAGGCTCCTCACCGGTTGGCAGTCACAAGCCCAACACCGCCGTCGCCCAGGCCTTCTACAACAAAACCGGCGGGACGCACGCCATGACGACTGAAACCGGCGCCGGGCAGTGGGGCACCTCACTGGCAATGGCCTGTAACTACTTCGGGCTTGACCTGGAAGTGTACATGGTCAAAGTCTCTTATAACCAGAAACCATACCGCCGCATTTTTATGGAGACTTTTGGCGCCCGGGTTTATGCCAGTCCCACCAACCAGACCAATTACGGGCGCTCCCTACTCGAAAAAGACCCCCAGAACTCGGGCTCACTCGGCATTGCCATCTCTGAAGCGGTTGAAGCGGCAGCCACATCGGGTGGCAAGAAAAAGTATGGGCTAGGCTCGGTGCTGAACCATGTCCTTCTGCATCAGACCGTCATCGGCGAGGAATCGCTCAAACAGATGGATATGGCCGGGGAATACCCCGATGTCGTCATTGGCTGCGTGGGCGGCGGCTCTAACTTTGCCGGAATCGCCTTTCCCTTCTTTCGAGAGAATCTCAAAAACGGGCAGCGTACTCGTCTGCTGGCCGTTGAACCGACCGCAACCCCTTCACTGACCAAGGGCGCGTACACCTTTGATTACGGCGACACAGCCCAAATGGCGCCTATCGTTAAAATGCACACCCTCGGTCACACCTTCATGCCACCGGGCATCCATGCCGGCGGATTGCGCTATCATGGCATGGCCCCCACCCTTTCAGCCCTGTACGACGCCGGATTGGTGGAAGCCGTTGCAGTCAAACAATGCGCCACCTTCGATGCAGCCGTGCAGTTTACGAAAGCAGAAGGCATTATCCCGGCTCCTGAAAGCGCGCACGCCATCCGCGCCGCCATTGACGAAGCGTTGGATGCCAAAGTGAAGGGCGAGAAGCGTATCATTCTGTTCAACCTTTCGGGGCACGGGCATTTCGATATGATTTCTTACGAAAAATACCTGCACAATGGCCTGGAAGATTACGAATATCCGGCTGAAGCAGTGCAGGAGGCCATGCAACACCTCCCGCAAGTGACCTTCCCAGCCTGACGCTGGCTGTATCTCGACTGGTTTGCAAGGATGCGATGAGAACACCACCCTTGTCAGGATGGTGTTCTCAAGGTAACTACTTTGACAATGTCACATTAGACAAATGTTCTGCTTTTTCGATGGCGCAAGCGAGATTTGCGCGAGCGGGT
>CAYLZI010000335.1:0-2137 GCA_964388215.1 uncultured Anaerolinea sp. | reverse complement strand
CCGGCAGGGAATTAAGAATTTCGATGCAATCGCCTTCGAGAATTTGATTTAAGGGGAGTTCCATGCGCCTTCGTCTCCAGGGAGGCCGGTTTACCTGTTTACCTGTCTACCGGTTTACCTGTTTCCTTGTCTACTTCCCTACGCTTCCACTTCCCCGGCCCGAATCACCTTCCGTACCGTATAGGTCGGCTTTTGCTGGGATTCGTGATAGGTGCGGACGAGCAGTTCAGCAATCAGGCCGAGCAGGATGGTCTGGAACCCGACCAGGGCCAGCATGACCGAGAGCGTGAAAATGGGCGAGGTCAAGATGTCGATGTCGAGCAGCAGTTTGCGAACCAGCAGGAACACCATCCCCAGGAAACCGAGCGCGCCCATGCCAAACCCGCCGCCGCCGAACAGGTAAATCGGCTTGGCCGAGTAGCGCGTCAGGAATTGCACCGCAATCAGATCGAGCACCACCTTGAGGGTGCGTTCCAGCCCGTATTTGCTCTTGCCAAACTTGCGGGCGTGGTGGCGCACCGGCATTTCAAAGATTTTCGCGCCGACTGCATTGGCATAGACCGGGATGAAGCGGTGCATTTCGCCATACAGCCGGAATCCGGTAATCACCTCGCGGCGGTAGGCCTTGAACGTGCAGCCGTAATCGTGCAGGCGCACCCCGGTCACGTTGGAAATCAGCCAGTTTGCCAGGTGCGAGGGCAGGTTGCGCGTCAGGGCGTTGTCTTCGCGGTTCTTGCGCCAGCCGCTGACCACATCATAGCCTTCATCGAGTTTCGCCAACACCGCCGGGATGTCTGCCGGGTCGTTTTGCAGGTCGGCGTCGAGAAAGAGAATCACCTCTCCCCGCGCGTGGTCAATTCCGGCGGCGATGGCAGTCGTCTGCCCGAAGTTGCGGCGGAACTCCACCACGCAAACATGCCGAGGGTCCTCGGCGGCCAGCCGTTCCAGCACATCCATCGAGCGGTCGCGGCTGCCGTCGTTGACGTAAATCACTTCCCACGAGCGGGCCAGTCCCGCCAGCGCCGTGCAAATTGCCGCGTGCAAATGTGGCAGGCTCTCTTCTTCGTTGTACACCGGAATGACAATCGATAACTCCATTTCAGAACACCATCACCTTGCTGAAATTTAGATCTCGTTTCAAATCAACACCTTTTGGACACGGATTTCACGGATTTGACGGATTTACGCGGATGATTTAAGAAAAATCCGTGAGTTTCCGTGTCATCCGCGTAATCCGCGTACAAGTTTTGTCGCGCCAAATGAGTCACGTTTTTGGTTTTTCACGGCAAATCCCGGAAGGCCACATCATTTTCTGCGATACACCAGCACCGCCGAACCGGGGCGGCACGACTGCGGCGCGGTTTGCAAAACCAACTCGAAACCGGCCAACTGCTCCGCCGTCAATCTCTCGCGTTCCAGGTCGCGCTGCTCCATCAGCACAAAGTCGGACTGGGCCAGCCAGTCATCCGCCAGCGACTGGTTCCACCAGCCATAGCGCCGGATGGCCGCGTCGTCCTCCGAAATGCGGAAGGAATAGACTCCGTGCAGTTGCCCGGGCAAAATCTGAATGCCTGGCAAGTATAACAGTGTGGCGGGCGAATACCCGGCCCAATAAACCTTCGCCCCCGGCGGCACGACCTTCATCAGCTCCGCGCCCGCCGCCTCGTAAGAGGGCAGCACATCGGCGGGACAGTCGTAGGCCTTATACTCGCCCGCGATGAAGGGCGAGGGCGCAAACAGCGTCCCTATCAGGATTAAAACCACAAACCCCGCGCTGAATGCCCTCACCCCCGTCCCCTCTCCCGTCGGGAGAGGGGTGAGGGGTGAGGGGCGGAGAAAAAACAATTTCGCCGCTGTGAAAATCACCAGCCCAAACACGACTGCAACAGCCACCGGGAACCAGGCCTGCGTGGCGTCTGCGACTTGTTCGTATTCCAACCCGAATTTATTGGCAAACACCTGCCAGATTTGCGCCCCGTCGAAGCCCGGCATGGGCAGCGCCATCAGGCGCTTGTAGAAATTCTCTGGCAGCGAATCGCGGACCAGGCCCTCCGTCGAATAGGCCATCCCGCCCAGCAGCGCCAGCAGCGTGATTCCGCCCAGCAGTTTTCGCCACAGCGGCGGATTCCAGTTCCAG
>CAYLZI010000334.1:0-2138 GCA_964388215.1 uncultured Anaerolinea sp. | reverse complement strand
CAGCCCGGCTGGAGGAAGTCCGCCAGACGCGCGACTCGGGACGAGTCGGCCAGGCACTCGACCGGCTGCGCGTTGCCTGCCTCGGTACGGAAAATACCATGCCCTACATCCTCGATGCTGTCCGCGCTTATGCCACCCTCGGCGAGATGATTGGCGTAATGAAAGAAGTCTTTGGCGTGTACGAAGAACCAACCTGGGTATAACCATGAAATTTGATGCCGCGCTGCCCCCTGTAACATTGTCCGAAGTTCCAGACATCGCCCGCGCCGCCGAAGAAACCGGTTTCGACTGCCTGTGGACGACCGAAACCATGCACGACCCTTTCCTGCCGCATGCCCTGATTGCCGAGCACACCGCGCGCATCGAAATGGGGACGGGCATTGCCGTTTCATTTGCGCGCTCCCCGGCGACGATTGCCTACACCGCCTGGGACCTGGCCGCCCAATCCAAAGGCCGCTTCATCCTCGGGCTGGGGACGCAGGTCAAAGCCCACATCGAGCGCCGCTTCGGGATGCCCTGGCCCGATTCGGTTGCCGGCAAACTGCGCGAGCAGATTCAAGTCATCCGCGCGCTGTGGGAGACATGGCAGAACAACACCCCGCTCAATTTTCGCGGCGAATACTACAAAATCACGCTCATGTCGCCGTTTTTCAACCCTGGGCCGCTTCCCCCGCCTCCATCCCCTCTCCTATCGGGAGATGGGCGCAGGGGTGAGGGCAGTGTCCCCATCTACATCGCCGGGGTCAATACCGGGCTGGCAAAACTGGCCGGGGAACTGTGCGACGGCTTCCACGTCCACCCCTTCCACACCCCGCGCTACCTGGCTGAAGTGATGCTGCCTGCCATCGCCGAGGGAGCTGCCAAAACCGGGCGTTCCCGCGCCAATGTCGCGGTTACGGCCTCCGTCTTTGCCGCCACCAACGACTTCGAGCGCGAATTTTGCCGCCAGCAGGTTTCCTTTTACGCCTCCACGCCCTCCTACCGCCCGGTGCTTGAACTGCACGGTTGGAGCGAAGTCGGCAAAAAACTCTCGACCCTGGCCGCGCGCGGCGAATGGCCGGAAATGCCCGGCCTGGTCAGCGATGAAATGCTCTCAGCCTTCATGACCGAAGCAGATTCGCCCCAAGCCCTGGCTGCCGCGCTAAAAGAGCGTTACGCCCCCCTCGCCGACCGCCTGACCCTCTACCTGCCCTTCAGGCCGGGAGAAAAGGATGACTGGTGGCGGGAAGTTATCCAGGCATTCCGGGCATGACAGCCAAGGAAAAAATTCGTTAACGTCAAAAATCGCTTAACCGTTTTGCCAAAACCGCGTATATAATTCAACTATGGAACTGCTACTGGGAATTTTCTCCGCTTTCGGTCTTTCGGCCAGCGCCGGGTTGAATGCGTACATTCCCCTATTCACCATCGGAATCATCGCGCATTTCTTCCCGCAGGCTTTCAAACTGGCCTCGCCCTTCGATACGCTCGCCAACCCCTGGATTCTCATCCTGCTGGGCGTGCTTATCATCATCGAATTCCTGGCCGATAAAATCCCCGCCGTCAACCACATCAACGATGTCATCCAGACCTTCATCCGTCCCACCGCCGGGGCTGTTGCTTTTGCCGCCGCCGCCCAGGTGCTGACCGATGTCAGCCCGTTGGTCTCGCTGGCCTGCGGCTTGCTGGTGGCCGGGGGCGTTCACGCCGCCAAAGCCGGGTTGGTGCGTCCGGCAGTCACCGCAACCACCGGCGGCGCGGGCAACGTGCCAGTCAGCATCGCCGAAGACGTCGTTTCAACCATTACATCCATCGTGGCAATCGTCCTACCCGTCATTATCGCCTGCATCCTGGTCTTGTCCACCGCCTTGTTTATCTACTGGTTGTGGCGGCGCGCCAGGGCACGCGTATAACCCATCTCACAGAGGAGCACTTGTAAAATGGAACCTACCCCTGAACTCATCACCCCCGAAGCCCCCAAAAGCAACAAAATGCTCATCATTGCCGTCGTTGTCGTCCTTTTACTGTGTTGCTGCTGCATCGCAATTGGCGCCCTGGGCTGGACGTTTGGCGACGCCATTATCGAATCGCTTGATTTGTAAACCCTAACCCGGACAAGCCGGAACCAAAAAGGCTGAAACACGAAGGACACAAAGGTC
>CAYLZI010000333.1:0-2139 GCA_964388215.1 uncultured Anaerolinea sp. | reverse complement strand
GATCGTCGCTCTGTTAGTTCTGAATGGTTGTGCCCGCAGGCAACCGACACCGGCCCCGGCTCCCCCTCCGCCCCTGAAAGACAAGATCAAAACTGAGTTCCTTCTGGTCGGTCACCGATCCACAACCGGTCAACCCGATTCCTCTCTTGAAGCTCTGGAGAAGAAAAAGGGGATTTATCACGCCCTTAAGAATTTGAGCGGCCAGAGCCACATCGTGATCATCTACGACGCCTCGGGCAGTATGAGAGAGAGGCTCGGAGGAAAAGAACAGAAAAGATTTGAAGCGGCTTACGAGGGGTTAAAAGAGATTGTATCGCTCTTCAAACCAAAAGACGATGTGAAGCTTCTGGTCTTCGGCAGCAAAAAGCTCTCGGGGTTGACCTCTGAAGGCGTCATCATCCGGAGGGATTATGTCCGGGCCGTGGAAGCCTGCTCCGATGTGGAGCTCATTTACAGCTCGCCCAAAGAGGGCTTCGATCCGAAAGAGTTCCTCAAAGCCATCCGGTTTCTCGGATCGGAAAAAGCTTATATCGGAGATACGCCCATCGGTTATAGCGTGCTCAAGGCTCACAGCCTGCTGAAGGAACTTCCCAACGCCGCCGCCATCCTGATCACGGATGGGGAAGAGACAGGGCCACTGCTGGCACAGGGCATCTCGAAGGACAAGACAAGGGAGCAGCGATTGAGAAAACAGTATCCCAACTTCGATGAGTTGACCATCTCTGCGTTCGATTCGATCAAAAAGTTGGTCGATGAGAAGATCCATTTCAGTCCGATTCTCTATGGTCTTCGGGGCCCAGAAGACAAGGACGGCCGGAAAATCAGAGATTTCTATCATAAACTTGCCACATCAAGCGGAAGCGTCTATCTCGAGGCAGCCACTCCCCAGGAGCTCTTGAGCGCTTTTATGGAAGCTGAAATCATGTCTTTCGCTTACGGCCTTTACTCAACAGAATCTGATAAAAAGGGAGAATTGGCGGCAAAGGGAAAGGTGGGAATTCCCCTGATGATCGAAGAGGGGAAATACCTTCTCCGAACCGATACGGAAATGCCTTTTGAACGGGAGATTCAATTAAAGCCTCAGCCGAAGAATATCTTCAGTTTCAATATCGATCGAGAAGGCAGAATCGGTCTGGTGGCAGTGGAGCCTCGATAATAAACCTGCTCCACAAATCCTAACCCCACCCTTCGTGAGCCTCAGGGTGAACGGAGTTTATATTGAAATCGTCTTTTTTTCCGTTCATGCTGAGCTTGTCGAAGCAGAAGCAGGAGAGGATGAAGAAAGGATAAACAAATGAAAACCCTATGGCTGACCTCCCTTGTGGACTCGGAAGAGAAGGTGAAAAACCTTATCGCCCAACTCAAACCCTATGGCCTTGAGGCGAGGGGTCATTTCTGGGAGGATGAGATAGCGAAGATGGCGTGGGCAAAGCCAAGAGAGGAGTTGACCAAGCCTGAAATTTCGCTCTGGCTCATTTTGGCATCCGGTGAGAATTTGAAAAGCCCTTCGATCCGGTATGGCCTCTCCCTCTTGGCTCTCACCGTTCAGGCAGTCAAAGGCATCTCCTTTCCGATCCTCTTTCTTCTCACCGAGGGAGAACGGCCCTCTGCCGAAACCCTTCCAACGCCGTTAAGGGGTTGCGACCTCCTTTCCATGGCTGATCCGGGAATGGCGGCCAAATTGGTGGTTAAGGTGAACGCTCCTGCGAAGGAGATAGCTCCGGAGTATCGCCTTGACACTTACGGCAATCCGCATATCGGGCAGTGGATCGAGGTGGGACCGTCCAACCGATCCTGGCCGGGCGCCATGTTCGGAGTATCAGGCGCTGAGATCGCCTTCCATGCGGTCGGCCCCAAGGGAAGCCTTCCAGCCCAATCAAGCCTCCGCTATCCGCTCAAGGGAATGAAATTAAATTTAGGCGACAAGGAATACACGGCATGGGCTGTTCAGAACGAGATGAGCGCAAATATGTCCTATTTCGTCAAAATCGAAGGGTTTCCGGAGTCGATCCTCTTCGGCCCTTACTCCACAGAGGAAGAGGCTGATGTTTTTGTCATTCAATTGAAATGAGTTCACTCAATCAAGTTGAAAGTGATGAAAGGGCCGCCTTTAACCTAAATTGAGCGATTTTTCCACCC
>CAYLZI010000332.1:0-2165 GCA_964388215.1 uncultured Anaerolinea sp. | reverse complement strand
CGCGAAGAACTCGTCAAAGGCCCGCCCGCCGACCGGGCGTTCGACTCGGCTGGCGCCGCCACCCCTGCCGCGATGGGTTTTGCAAAGAAAAACGGCATCGATGTGGCTGATTTGCAGGTTCGAGAAATCGATGGCGGCAAATATGTGACGGCTGTCGTCAAATCGCAAGGCCGCCCGACCCCCGAAGTGCTGGCCGAAGCCCTGCCCAAATGGATTGCGGGCATTTCCTTCGTCAAAACCATGCGCTGGAACGAGAGCGGCGTGGCCTTCAGCCGTCCGATTCGCTGGCTGGTGGCGTTATTCGGTTCGACGGTTATCCCGTTCTCCTACGCTGGCGTGCAATCTGGAAATGTCTCGCGCGGGCTGCGTCCCTACGACTCGCCAGACATCGTGATTGCTTCGGCAGATTCGTATTTTGCTAGTATCCGGGCCGCGAATATCGTTCTTGATATCGAAGAACGCAAAGCCGGCATCGTGGAACAGGTCAAAGCGGCGGCGGAATCGGCCGGCGGCCAGGCCATCATCGAGCCGGGATTACTGGCCGAAGTGGCCAATCTCATCGAGAAACCAACCGCTGTGTTGGGCGGGTTCAACCCCGAATTCCTCGAACTGCCGCGCGATGTGCTGATTGGGACGATGAAGAAGCACCAGCGTTACTTTCCCGTTTTCCAGTTATCCGGTTCGCCAGTTAACCGGTCAACCGGAAAACCGGAAAACTTGTTACCATTCTTCATTGCAGTTAGAAACGGTGATGACCAACATTTGACTATCGTGAAAGAAGGCAACGAACACGTATTGGGCGCGCGTTTTGCGGATGCCAATTTCTTCGTGCGCGAGGATATCAAATTCCCGCTCGAACACTATCGCGACGGCCTGAAAACCCTGACCTTCCAGACCAAACTCGGCTCAATGTACGACAAATCGGAGCGGATGCTCAAACTGGCCGATGAAATCAGCGCCATGCTCGGCCTGGATGACCTGCAACGCTCCAACATTCAACGTTCAACCTTCCTCGCCAAAGCCGACCTGACCACCCAAATGGTCACCGAAATGACCTCGCTGCAAGGCATCATCGGGCGCGAATACGCCATCCGAAGCGGCGAAAAAGCCGAAGTGGCGGCGGCGATTGGGGAACAGTACCAGCCGGTTCCGCAGACCAAAGCCGGGGTTGCGGTGGCGCTCGCCGATAGAATCGACTCGCTCGTCGGGCTGTTCGCCGCGGGGCTGGCTCCGACCGGGGCGAAAGACCCCTTTGGCCTGCGCCGCGCCGCCATTGGGACGGTGCAGCCGCTCATCGAACACAATCTCGACTTCGACCTGCGCGCCGCCGTTGAGAAATCTGCCGAGACGCAGCCGATTCCCGTTTCAGACGAGGTCAAGGCCCAGATATTGGAGTTCCTGACAGGCCGGATGCGCGTCCTGCTCACCGAAACGGGTCTCCGCTATGATGTGGTCGAGGCTGTTTTGGCGGCCCAATCCCACAATCCGGCGGCCTCCACAAAAGCCGTGCAAGAATTGATGGAATGGGTCAAGCGCCCCGATTGGTCGCCGATTTTGGACGGGTATGCGCGCTGCGTAAGAATCGTGCGGAGTGCGGAAGTGCGGAGCGCGGTCAGCGTCGAAAAATTGATTGAACCCGCTGAAAAGGCGCTTTATGAAGCGCTCCAGCACGCCGCACAGCGCACGCCGCACACGGTGGACGAGTTTCTCGCCACTATCGAATCCCTCATCCCCGCCATCACCGAATTTTTCGACAAAGTGCTGGTGATGGACAAGGACGAAGCGATTCGGCAAAACCGCCTGGCATTGGTAGGACAGGTCTCCGACCTGTCCGCCGGGATTGCCGATTTGAGCAAACTGGAAGGTTTCTAAATGGACTCTATCGACCTGCGCTCCGATACCGTCACCCGGCCCACGCCCGCAATGCGCGCGGCGATGGCGGCTGCCCCGCTCGGCGATGACGTGTTTGGCGACGACCCGACGGTCAACCATTTACAGGAAATCGCCGCCGAGAAGGTCGGTAAGGAAGCCGGGCTGTTCGTCCCGTCTGGCACGATGGGCAACTTGATTGCCCTGCTTGTCCACTGTGGGCGCGGCGATGAGGCCATCCTGGGCGCGCGGGCGCATACGGTGCTGTATGAAGGCGGCGGAATCTCGTACCTGGG
>CAYLZI010000331.1:0-2233 GCA_964388215.1 uncultured Anaerolinea sp. | reverse complement strand
CTCTTGCCGTCCTCAGCCTCCCAGATGAGGGCCAGCTTGTTCTTGCGGAAGGTCAACAGGTGACGGTCAACCGCGTTGTAGGCGATATTGACCTGCCCGCCCACGAACCATTTGTAAAACGGGGCTTGCGAATCATCGAGGACTTTGTCCCACTTTTTGAACCAGGACAGTTCCTCGGCTTCCCTGGCCCAGAAGCCCTCCAGGTCATTGTGCGCGAAATCGGCCAGTTCATCCCAGTCTTTCAAAATTGCCTGGGCAGTGACCTCCTTCGACGGATAATAAACTTCACCTTCTATTTCGGTTTGTTTGGCAGGCATAGACGCGACTCCTCCTATGAGTGATATGTACTACTATACTGCGAAACCCGTTTTGTTTCAATAATTATTACCCAAAATGTCCTAAAAAGATGTGCATTAATCTGAAAATCCCGCCGGGGGGATACCGAGCGACTGGATGAGCCGCGCCCAGTAGTTGACCTGGGCCGCTGTGGAGGCCAGGATGACCATTTCGCGTTCGTTGAAATGCGCCTTCAACTTCTCGATGAAATCGGGGTGGAATTTGAGCGGGGTCTGTGTGATGAACCGGGCATACTGGACTGCCAGCCGCTCCCGCGCCGAGAAACTGGGAACCAGCTCCAGCGCCAATTGTCCGCGCACCGCCAGCAGTTCATCGGCGCTGATGCCGACCGATTCGCGCTCGTGGGAGTTCATGTCAATGCAAAAGGGGCAGGCGGCAGCGTAGGAGGCGGCCATCCGCGCCAGTTTGAGCATCCGCTCGTCGATGTCCCCGTCGTGGCGCGCTACCAATGCTTCCATCACTCCCGAACCGAGCGCGGCTTTGGGATACCAGGCCAGGATGCGCGCCGGGAGCATCACGCGCCCGGCCACTCGTTCAGCAATCCAGATGCCCAGGCGCAACAAGGGCGAAATTCGCTGGGGTGGTTCGATAAAGGCGTTCATTTGTTTCTCCTACTATAAGTTTACATCGAAAAAAGCGTTAGTACCTTATCAGTGAAATTCTTGCACCCTGGCAAGATGCCAGCGAAGGCAAAAAGCAAGGAATTTTCAAACACAACCCCACCCAGTTCGCGGGGCAAGCGGACACGAAGTACACAAAGTTTTTTAAGGGTCTTCCTTTGTGACCTTTGTGTCCTTCGTGTTTCAGCCTTTTTGGTTCCGGCTTGTCCGGGTTAGGATGAATGGGTTGATTATTGATTTTTACTCATTCTGCTGGATTTTGTGGTTTCACCGCTTCGCCAGGTGATTTATCACCGGGATAGGTGGCAACGTCCTGTGAACAGGGCTAAAAAAGCCCGATTTATCGGACGCTGCGCGATAGCCCGGACGTAAACGTCCGGGCGGGAACAGCAAACCACAAATTCCGTTAGAACCAGGATTTTTTAGTATGTTTGGATAATGAAAAAAAACGGTAAAAATGCTACAATATTGACATGAATACCCAAAAAGGCTACCTTCTTGTTGTCGAAGATGTCCCCGATATTTTAATGCTATTAGAAACGACCCTGAAATTCAGGGGGTATCAAGTCGTTACTGCCGTCAACGGGCAGCAGGCGATGGACATCATCAAAAAAGACCCCCCTCTGGTGATTATTACCGACATCCTGATGCCCAAACTGGATGGATTCAGCCTGGTTCACCGCCTGCGGCTCAACCCCGAAACGCGCGATATCCCGGTCGTTTTCCTTTCGGCCACCTATGTGGCTCCCGAAGACAAAGCCTTTGCCCAGACCATCGGCGTAACCCGCTTCGTCGAAAAACCGGTTGATTTCGAGTCTTTCTTGCCGATTATTGACCAGTTGATGATAAAAGGCGCGCCCTCTCTTTCAGAGCCGATGGATGAGATGGAGTTTTATAACGGGTATCGCAAACGCCTGGAAACAAAACTCAAGCAGAAAAACACCCAAATTGCGCGCGATGAACACCTGTTGGAGACTCTGCCAGAGAAGGAGCAACAATCCATTCGCGGCGCGTTGCAAGCGGCGAAAAATGAACGCGAGGAAATCCAGCAGCTTCTTAACCAGGTTTACAAACTGCTCGAAAACAAGCCGTAACGCGGAATGAATTCCGCGTTATTCAGGCCGAAAACGGGTTGAAATTCGTCCCCCGGTCATAAAAATCTTCGTTTTCGACGCGTTTCAACATTCCGACAATGACATAAGTCACGGGGGTCATCAGCGCTTCGATGGCGCATTTGAACAGGTAGTTGGTCAACG
>CAYLZI010000330.1:0-2248 GCA_964388215.1 uncultured Anaerolinea sp. | reverse complement strand
ATAACGTTTTGACCCTGGCTAGGGTGCGGTCTTCAGCCACGAAATGAGTCCAAACTGTCGCAAATGATTCCAGCAATTCCAAACCTAAAAGGGGACGCGGACAAGCGCAGGTGAACGCGGATGTTTTTGGGGCAGGATGGTTTTTGCAGTGGAATTACAGATGTCTGCTGCCATGCTCCCGCGTCAGCATGGCTGACCCAGTTAACCCTAATGCAAAGACAAACGAGTAAGCAGGATAGTGGTATAACTGGGGTATGAAAACGCCGATTTATGTACGAGACCTAACGGAAGAAGAGAAAGAAAGGCTGAAACAGGGCCTGGGCTCAAAAGATGGTTTTGAAGTTCGCCGTAGCCATATCGTGTTAGCCAGCGCGCGCAAAGAAACGGCAAGGAAAATAGCGCGGAATTTGGGCTGTGATGACCAAACCGTAAGGGATGTGGTCAAGCAATTCAATGCAAGTGGGCTGGAAGTTTTGAAAGTTAAGCCCAACAGGCCACGTAATATCAAGCCAACTTTCACGGAGAAGAACATTGAGCAATTGAAGGACATTTTGCGCCAGAGTCCGCGAAATTTTGGAAAAGAAACAAGCCTTTGGACTTTAGACTTGTTGGCAGAAGTGAGTCACAGGGAGAAGGTAGCGGAAGTATTGGTAACGAGAGAAGCTGCTCGCCCTTGAAACCCTGCCCGATTTCCAGGCTTTGGGGGAAGCGGCCTCGGGCGAGGAAGCCATCCAACTGGTCGGGGACTTAATCCCCGATGTGGTGCTGATGGATTTGATTATGCCCGGTATGGACGGCATCGAAACCACCCGCGCCGCCAAAAAACAACCCACGCACGCAGGTGGTGGTGCTGACATCGTATCACGAGGACGAACGCATCTTCCCGGCCCTGAAAGTGGGGGCTATTTCGTACATTCTCAAAGATATGAAGATGGACAAACTAGCCGAAGCCCTTCAACGAGCCATTCGGGGCGAAGTCACCCTGCACCCGCTGGTGGCGGCGCGCGTCTTGCGCAACCTGCGCGGCGAAGGCTTGGGAGAAGGAACGATTTACGCCGACCTGACCGAGCGCAAACTGGGTGTATTGAAATTAATTGCCAACGGCCTCTCGAACAGCCAGATTGCAGCAGAGCTGGTCATCAGCGAGAACACGGTCAAGCGGCATGTCAGCAATATCCTGAGCAAATTGCACCTGGCCGACTGCACCCAGGTGGCTGTGTATGCCTGGCAAAAGGGGATTGCGCGCCACAAGGATGCCTGAAATACAAATCGACTAACGTATAATAGGCGGCATGAAAAAAACATTCGCCATTACCCGCTCGATTAGCCCACGCTTCAATGAATGCGAATTAACGCACATTGACCGCGCGCCCATTGACCTCGACCTGGCGCGCGCCCAGCACCAGGCCTACGAACAGGCGCTCCAAAATCTTGGCGTCGAAGTAATCAGCCTGCCCGCCGAAGCCGATTTCCCCGATTCGGTTTTTGTCGAGGATACGGCCCTGGTGTTGGATGAACTCGCCCTCCTGACGCGTCCTGGGGCCGATTCGCGCAAGCCCGAGGTCGAGCTCATTGCCCAGGCGCTGACCCCCTACCGAACCCTGGCGCGCATCGAAGCGCCAGGAACAGTGGATGGCGGCGACATCCTGCGATTGGGGAAAGGCATCTACCTCGGGCTGACCACCCGCTCGAACCAATCCGCCATTCAGCAAATGCAAACCACGCTTGCGCCGCATGGCTACACCGTGAGCGGCGTGCCGGTGACAGGCTGCCTGCACCTGAAAAGCGCGGTGACGCAAGCCAGCGCAGACACGCTGCTCATCAACCCGGCCTGGGTAGAGAAAAGCCGCTTTCCCGGCTGGAAATTCATCGAGGTTGACCCCAGCGAACCATCGGCGGCAAACATCGTTCTGGTTCCCGGCGGTGCGATTTTCCCGGCGCATTTCCCAAAAACACAGATGCGGCTTGAGCAGGCCGGAATCAGCCTGGCGATTGTCCCCGCCACCGAGGTCGCCAAAGCGGAAGGCGCAGTAACCTGTTGTTCTTTGCTATTTACGGCTTAACGTGGCTCACCTGGGCTAAAAACCCAAACAAGTCGTAATTCCGCCCTTGTCTGCGCGAAATAAATCCTTTACAATGGACAAAAGTCCAAAATAAAGGATTTATTCTTTGCTATTAGAATCAGATAATTCATCCGTCGAGCGCGCCCTGCTCCTGCTCGAAATCCTGCTCGAACAGCCCACCGGCG
>CAYLZI010000329.1:0-2281 GCA_964388215.1 uncultured Anaerolinea sp. | reverse complement strand
TAGCGTAACTATTGCACAATCAGATCCCGATTCGTAGAAATCGGGCCAGAATCGACATTTTGGAAGATCGGCAGGCTGAGCTGGAAGGCGCAACCGCCGGTCTGGATCACTCGGCCAGCATACAGGCTCTCGTCAGTGAACCTTAACAAACAGCCGTCAGGCAGCCATTCCACGGTGGCAGGCGTGTGCGCAGCCACCTGCACCAGGGTTTTGACACTGGCGGCGAGCGGCTGGAGCCACTGCCGCGGCTCCTGGTAGCTCTGCCTACTGAGCCAGTGGGCCGCCCAGCGGATGAAGTTGGCGGCGAAAGCGGCAAACTGTTCCTGCAACCAGAGCGCTGGGGCGCTGCGTACCTTGAGATGGTGCATCTGGAAGACGCCTTTGCCTTCCTTGATGCCAGCCTCGATTGTTTGCCTGGCGTTGTAGTAAGCAAACCAAGCCGGCAGGTCCGCAGTGACCCGATCCGCACCGAAGTGCAGCAGCACGCCGTAACGCAGGGTCTTACCCGTATAGAAGCGCTCCAAAGCGATATCGACCGGGTAAGGGCACCCTTTCAGTTGCTGGTAGGGCCACGCGATCATCTCGGCGTTGTCACCCACGTGCGTCCAGGCGGTGGCAGGACCGGTGCGCCGGAGCAAAGCCGCCCTGACCTTCTGGTTGTACGGCCGGCTGTAGACCTCGTAGCCCAGTTCAATCAGCAAGGCGACGTTGTCCCAGGTCGCAAAACCGGCATCCAGGCGAAAAACGGCCTGCACCGGCGCAACGTTACTGGCATTCTCGCCTTCAAAGCGCCGCTGCCGGGCCTGGAGTTGGGCTACCTGCGCCTGTCGGCTGACGATCTCGAGTTGCTGCCGCTGGATCAGCTTGCGGGTGCGCATGAGTTCCCGCAGGTGTCGCTCGTAGCGGCAGCGCCAGTGCTGCGCGCGGCGGCGGGCTTTGGCCAACGCGCTGTAGGGTTTCTCAGCCCGGCCGCGGGCCTGGAAGTCGGCGGCTAACGCGGCGACGACCAATGCGCTGCCCTGCCAGCACTCGCAGCACACCGGCAGCGCGGCCTGGAGTGCGGTCAGCTGCTGCTGCCGGTGCGCCAGCCCTTGCCCGTGCTTCGCCAATTGTTCGCTGGCTGCCTGAAGACGCTGGGCGAGCAGATCAGTGCGTCTGTGGGGCCGCACGCCGGTGTGGGCTTCCGCCGCCTGGACCAGTTCTTCGGTTAACTGGCACGAGAGCAGCTGGCCCGGATGTGGCTTGACCGAGAGCCAGAACCGCCGGTACGTTGGGCTGCCGAAACTGACCACCGCCGCCTGGTAGCCCAAACGCACCTCATCATCCATGTGCCCGAAGGCGGCACCCGGATAGGTCGTGCTCGTGTTGGAGACCGGGCGGCCTGTCAGATCACCATCGTACTCCAGCCGATCGCACTCGGTCAGCGCTTGCGTGACCTGCTGATCCAGGAGCGGCCGACTGATGTCGTTCAACACCTGGGCGATGGCCTCCGCTTCGGCTTGACTGAGCCCCTGGAGCGTGCGGGCCACGCCACTGTAGTCGGCCCAGCCCGCCTGTTGCCAGGCGTGAGCGACCACTTGGTCCTGGTCCAACGGACGACCGTCGCGGCTGAGGTCTTCCAGATGGGGCAACCCGGCCAAGATGGCCACCAGGAATTCCAGCACTTTGGTCTGCGGACTGAAAGTGCGGGTCTGCTGGTGCATAGGCACGGCCATCAGGGCTTTGATGAGGCCCAGATGCTGGGCGTACTGACCGAGCAGGACGAGCAACGCATGCTCCGTATGGCAGGCTGAAGCGGCAGTTTCGCTCATGGTGGCTCCTTACGACGCAAACAGGGATCCACCAAAGCATAAAGTCCAGCCTGTATGGTTGTAAAAGTTCGATTTTAGGCCGTTTTCAACGATTCGGCCTATGATTGCACAATTGTTACGTTAGCAGCTGAGGCCCTGCCGTTGCCCCGCGTCGTCCAGGCCGCACCGGCCCCCTTCGATTCGCCCTTGCCGACGCCCAAACCCACGCCAACGGCCCTGCCATCGGAACCTACGCCCGAAGCCGCGCCGCCCGCCAACCTCAACCTGAACCTCAACCTTAACCTTAACCTTAACCTTAACCTCAGCCTGACCGCCGATCCGGTCTGGGCCGAGCCGGGCGACGTGGTGACGTGTACCGTGACGGCCGCCAACCCGAGCGCCGCGCCCCACCCCGGCCTGGCGCTGACCGCCACCCTGCCGGCCGGGCTGGTCTACGTGGCCCAGAGCGCCCACGGTTTCACCTATGAACC
>CAYLZI010000328.1:0-2304 GCA_964388215.1 uncultured Anaerolinea sp. | reverse complement strand
GGCGCTCGCCCAGGGCAGGCTGGTTGAGGGGGCGGGTGGGCTGGGGCGCGGCAGGTTGTTCAGCCCCTTCTTCCAGCGCCAGGGTTGGTTCTGCATCCAGTTCTTCGTCATAGTAATATTCTTCATCATCAAGCACGCCACAGGCCGAGAGAGTCAGGCTGAGAATCATCAAGAGTGTCAAGAGCAGGCGGGTGTATTTTTTCATGTTGTTTTACTCCCTGAAAATCCTTGAATAGGCTTCCGATGTCTGCATCAATTCGTCATGCGTGCCAATTGCCGCGATTTTTCCTTTTCGGATGACGAGAATCAGGTCGGCCCAGCGAATCTGGCTCAGGCGGTGGGTGATGAGCAGGGTAGTGCGGCCCTGGGCGGCGGCAAAAATCGCGCGCTGGATTTTGTCTTCGGTGGCGGAATCGATGGCGCTGGTGGAGTCGTCGAGGATGAGAATGCGCGGGTCGGTTAAAAAGGCGCGCGCCAGGGCCAGGCGTTGGCGCTGTCCGCCCGAAAGCGTTACGCCGCGCTCGCCAATGACCGTTTCGTAAGATTTATCGAACGTTTGGATAAACTCATGCGCCTGGGCAGCCTTGGCAGCCAATTCAACTACAGCCTGGGTCGCGCCGGGTTTGCCAAAGGCAATGTTATCGCTGATGCTGCGCGAGAACAGGAAGATATCCTGCTCAATCATCGAAATCTGCGAACGCAGCGCGGCCAGGTTCCAGTCGCGCGCGTCCACCCCATCCACCAAAATCTGGCCGCTGGTGATGTCATAGGTGCGGTTGACCAGTTTGACGAGCGAAGTCTTGCCCGCCCCGGTCTGCCCGACGATGGCGACCGTCTGGCCGGGTTTGACTTTGAAAGAGACATTTTCCAGAACGCCCTCACCCCCTTCCCCTCTCCCGCCGGAAGACCCCCTGACGGGGGCAGGTGGGCGAGGGGTGAGGGATGAATAGGCAAAACTCACATTGCGGAACTCGATTTCGCCGCGCATTGCGCCGCTGTAACCGGCGGCATTCTGGTCGAGGTCGCTTTGGCGGTTGATGAGTTCAAGGATGCGGCGCGCCCCGGCCAGCCCCATGGAGACCTGGGTATAGGCCCAGCTGGAGGTAAAAGTCGGGAAATCGAGCATCCGCAGCAGGCCGAAGTAGGCAATCACCTCGCCGGTATTGAGCAGCCCGTTACGGAACAAGATGAGGGCGTGGGTCAGACCGGCGGCGATGGCGATGCCATAGAGCAGGAACGCAATAAAGCGGGCTTCCATGTCGCCTTGCTTGACGAAGGCCCCTCGCACGCGTTTCGCGTTGACGACAAACTTCTCCACTTCGGCATCTTCCTGCGCCGCGCCTTTGACCGTTTCTACGCCGTCCAGTGATTCCGATAAATGGGTATTCATCTGCCCGAAAGAAGCGCGCACCTCGTCTGAAACAGGGGCCAGGTTCTTGAGATAGAACGCCAGGGCAATGAAATAGGCCACCATGAACAACACCGGTGTAATCACCAGCGATGGGTGGTAGCGCGGCGCGGCGACGATGGGCATAACGAGGAAAAAGAACGAGCCAATCACCAGGTTAATGCCCGGGTTGAACATCAGGTTGATTTCGCGCACATCGTTGGTGGCGCGCGCCATCGTATCGCCGACCGGTTGCAGATTGTGGAAGGTCATGCTCTTGCCGAGCAGCGAGATGTACAACTCGTCGCGGGTTTCGCGCTCCAACTTTTGGCCGAGCAATTCCGCGCCAAAGTTGCGCCCCAGTTGCAGCACGCCGCGCAAAACCTGCGTACCACCAATCAACAGGGCCAGCGGAAGCAGGACGCCCGTATCAGGGATAGGCTGGAGCATGGCGTTGAAGGCGTCGCCGACCAGCACCGGCACGACCGCCGCCAGCGCGGCGTTGCCAAACGCGCCAATCAGCAGGATAACGATGATGCCCCAATGGCGGATGATGTGCGAGAGTACCCAGCGCATCGCACCGGCGCGAATGAAGCGGGGACGTTCGAGCGTAAATTCAGCGGGAGAAGGGGAGTTTATGGCAGTCATAGGCAATTAACAAGTTAGACAAACATCTAATTTACCACAAAAAATTCGTTTTTGCGTTTGCCTTCATTCAAGAATCTTAGGACGATTTTTCTTGGTGGTATAATTTTGTCGCAAGACTGGGAGTTACTATAAATCATCATCTGGGAGAGTGACCCGCATGAAGCTCCACGAATACCAATCCAAACAGATTTTCTCCCGCTATGGGATACCCATACCCAAAGGGAGAGTCGCGGCGACCGCAAGCGAGGCAAGGCATATCGCAGAAGAAC
>CAYLZI010000327.1:0-2308 GCA_964388215.1 uncultured Anaerolinea sp. | reverse complement strand
AATTTGCGCAGGAAGTGGTCGAAGGGCAGCCGCTCGCCTTCGCGGTAGAACAAAATCCAATCGCGCAGGCGGCTGAAGCGTTCGCCGAGCAGGTAGGTGATGCGCTCTTGCGCCTCGGCTTTGAGTCCCTCGAAAGGCGAGAGCGTGAAATTGCGCGGACGGTAAGTGATTTCGGCCAGCAATCCGGCGCGCACCAGGTCGAGGTCTTCGATGGATTGCATCAGGGCGTAGGTCACGTCGAAGCGTGGCGGGCGCAGTTCCCACTCGGGATGAGCCAGCATGGCGAGGGTCAGCAGGGCGTGGCTGGCAGGTTCGTCGCGCAGGGAACGCGAGGGGCGGTGGGAGCGCGCGGGAACGCCGCGCTCTTCCAGTCGCTGCATCAGCGCAAAGCGCAGCGCGTCGGAAAGGTAGGGGGCCAGGATGACAATTTCGGAGGGTGGAAGGCCCTCATCGAGCAGGCGAACAGTTTCGGCGGCGATTTGGTCGAGCAGTTCGGGGTAGAAGCGGGATTGAATAACGGAAAATGCGTCGGCGGCGGAAATATCTGTTTCATCATCCGAAAGAGGCAGGAGGAAAGAATCCGATTTGGGCAGGAGGGCGGCAACGAGGGCGTTGTTCAGGCGGGCAATCGGTTCGCTGGCGACCAGCGAACCGTGCCAGGAGATTTGTTCATCGCACAGTTCGCCCAGGGCGCGGGCGGTATCGGTATCCGCGCCGAGAAATTTGCGGTAGCCGCCGCCTTCGTCGTACACCAGGAGCGCCGACTCGAAATCTGGCAGCCACTCGCGGAGAATGTCGTGAGCGCGCGGGCTGTCTTCTTCCAGGTTATCGTAAATCAGGTGGCGGTAGACGCGGGTCAGCCAGATGCGGACGGCTGGCTGCGGCCACAGGATATCCGCGAATACTTCGAGTTGCAGCGAAAAATCGAGCAGGTTGTGTTCGAGGCAGTAGGCCCGGAAGCGGTTGGCGCAGCCCTGCGCATCGGCATAAACCCGGCGCTGGGCGGCCTGGCCCAGCCAGGCTGCATCGAGCTGCGCCCCGATTTCGGTATGCGGGAAGCCAACCAGGGCCGATTTGTTCAGGTTGTCGAGAATTTGGGAGTACAGCCGGTTGCGGTCCATTGTGACCGACTCGAAGTAGCCTTGCTCGAGCAGCGGGCGGATGAGATGGGCCATGTAATATTGGGCGGTTTCGATGGTCAGGAAGCGTGGCGGTTGGTCGGGCTGGCTGAACCCGGCTGGTTCGGCGGCTAGCGGCCAGAAGAGTTCCACCATGCGGCGCGCCAGGCCGCCGAGGGTGGCGGGCGTGACCTCGCCGCCTGCGCCGCGCTGCGGGCTGTGGAGCAGGCCGAGATACGGCTCTTGCAGGGTGCGCTGCGGGGTGAGCAGGAGAATGCTCTCGCCCGGCACGCTCCATTCGAGCAGCGCGCGCAACCGTTCGAGCGCTGCGGTCGTTTTGCCGCTACCCGCCGGGCCGGAGAGGAAGATTTTGGCGTGGGTGGGCGCTTCGATGATGGAGAGTTGGTGTGGGGTGAGGGCCATCGGATGGTAAATGATAATGGCGAAAGTATTTGGAATGGTTCAACACTCGTCTGTTGTCGTTCTCTATGTCATTTTACAACAAAAAACCACGCTAAGCCGTCAGCGAATCACCAATCACCGCTCACGAATTATGAATCACGCATCACCTCTATCCGACTCTGCAAATAGGCCGAGAAATAGCCTTTATACCGCTCCCACAACGCCGGGCGTTTCCAGTCATCCCCTGTCACCCGGCCGCGGCAGCGGGGCGAGCCGCAGGCGCACGCGAACTCGTCGAAGGCGCTGCTGTCGGACATGGCATAGTCGAAGGTAATTTCTTCGCCTGGGGCGATGGGGCGCATGGCGACCAACGAGATTTGCCCCCGAATGCCGGCGTTGGGGTCGCAGGAATGGTTGATGTAATCGGCGGATTCTTCTTGCGGGCCGAGCGGTGCCAAATAGATACCTTCATCAACCTGAATGGTGTGACTTTTTTCGGCATCGGAGAGTGAATCCAACTGCTCTAACGTCACCGCGCGGCCAGTCCAGACGCAGAGCAACGCATCTTTTTCCAGCGTCTCGCGCGCATACACGGCAAAGCCGCCCTTTTCGGGGGCGGCGCGGACTTCGAGTTTGGGAGAGAGATAGGATGTAACCATACGGCGATTATACCGTTGACGATGGTTGAGCAGGCAGGTTTTTTGCCGTATCGAGACTGCATCAACCGTCCAGTGTCAAAAACCGCCCGTTCTTTTTCAGCCAGTCGCGCTGGCGCTTGAAATCGGGCA
>CAYLZI010000326.1:0-2373 GCA_964388215.1 uncultured Anaerolinea sp. | reverse complement strand
TGTCTGGGCTGCGGGATTCGGCTCGGAACTGGTAACAGGCCAATGCCGCGCCGAGTCGTTCACGGGTAGCCTGTTCTACGCTCTCAGCCTGGTATAGTTTTACCATCGTGGGAACTGCATCGGGCGAGAGCGAGGCCAGGTAGCCGACATCCAACGCTTCACCTTGCTCAAATCGCTGGATATTCTGCCGGACAATGAAGGAATCCACGTTTAGCAGCGCCAGCGAGAGCGCAAACCCGATTGAGGCCAGCAGGGCTGCCAGGGCGAACATGCGCTGACGCTGGATGATATCGAAAATGGCTACGGCTATCAGCAGGAGCGCCAGCCAGACCATGAAAACATGCGTGTATGTACGAAGGCGGGTAAACCCGTAGGCGGTTTCATACAACACCAGCCGTTGGAAGGCCGAGATGAGCATGATGCCCACCAGCACAGTCAGCGCTATGCCCAACCCAGAGAAGATTTTCTGCTGCGAGTCTTTTTCGCGCTTAACGATTGCGCTCAACCCTAGAAACAGGAGCAAGGAAAAGAAGGCCACTGCCACCAGCTCGCCAAAGCCGCGCCGGGCGTATTCGGCGTAGGTGAAGCCTTCAAGGCGGATGTTGGCCTGCCCGCCGAAGAAATACCCAAACTGGACAGTGACGAAGACTCCAAAAAGCAGGATGACGCTGCCTAGCACGATGGCGGCCTCGGTGAATCCGAAAAAGCGCGGCACAAGCGGTTTTTCGAGGCCGAGCAGATTTTCGTCACCAGAGCGTACGGCAGCATGAATGTAGACCCCGGCCAGCAAGTAAGCGATGATGGTAATATAGAAGGCGCGGAAAATGTATTCGGGCAGTTTTTCAAGCCGAAATAGTGCGATGAAGTCGTCTAGCCGTTGCGCAAAGACCAGGTCGGCGGAGGAGAGCAGGGTGGCGAAAAAAGCCACGACTGGGATGGCTATCAGGATGCCGCGCGCGATTGGCCAGACCAGGCTGGGGTGTTTCGACTCGCTGCTGGCTGCATCTTGTTTCATGCGCCGCATCTCGGCGGAAAACATACCGGCGCGGATGATGGCGCTGCCGAGCAGGTCGAAGCCACGCGTGAAATAGTCGGCCAGGCTGTATTCCATCCAACGCCCGCCGTGATAAGTGACTGCCAGCCCAGACATGAGAACCAGGGTCAGCAAATGGGCCAGGAAGACGGTCAGAGGCTCGCTGCGCAAGAAGGTGAAGGCCGCAAAAACGAGGATGAACGGAACCAGGATGAGGGCTTTGCTGGAGGGGCGAATGTCATCACGCCGGAGCAGGATAAAACCGGCCAGCAGGGTTGTGAGCGCGTAAATGGCGAAGGATATGCCTGGTTCGCGCTCCCAAAAGAGCAGGTCGAACAGCCAGCCGAGCGAAAGAACGGCCAGCCAGAATTGGGTGGGAAATTTTTTCATTGTGCCTCCATAATTTTGTTACAGGATAGTCCTGTTTTACTGGCGCTGGCTATCAGAGAGAATCTGATAGTTTTGGCGCAGGGAAAATTTGAAAGGTATCCAAAATTCCCCAGTTTTATTCGGGATAGACAATACCTTTGCCAGCTTGTGTTCAGTCATTTTGGCTCTCCCATTTTTGGCAGGTCGCTCATGCGGGTTTTTTGGGTAAAAACGGTAGAGATATTTTTATATGGCGTTCTCAAGAATGCTTGACGTTTTCGCTTTCGCATGGCATTCGCCCTCATACCCCTTCGGGGCACTTTCCCTGGCCCTTCCCCCGGCGGGGAAGGGAATTTCCCCTCTCCCACCGGGAGAGGGGCAGGGGCGAGGGAGAAACTTGCTTTCTTGAGAACGCCATAGATATTTTTATTTTAGCGATTACAAGTTGGAAGTAAATCGTTTATAATTCGGGCGCACAAAACAGGGGCGTTAACCAAAACGCGCTACTGGGGCGTAAAAAACAAAACTGGCGCAGGAGTTTTTAAATGTGTACAAAATGGATTGATTATCAAGGCAAGAAAATCCTATATCAGGATTTTTCTCATCATGGTTTGTTAGACACGGGAACAATAAAGGATGAGTTTATTATTATGCAGCAATTCATCCTGGCCGAGCCGCCCGGCTCTGTTTGTTTGCTGGCAGATTTTCGCAACGGCCAGATTCTAAAAGAATTGCTCGATGCCATGATACAAAACGGCGGACAAACCAGGGCACACATCAAAAAAATTGCCGCGCTGGGAGGCGCCGGCCCCAAACGCATCATGCTTGATATGGTTATGAGGATGACCGCGCAGCCCATCACATTTTTTAATGACATCGAAAGCGCCCAGCAATGGTTAATTGAGTAATTCGTTCAACTTTAGTTTTCGCTAACTGATCATGATAAGGAAGAAGGTAATGGGTTCGAAACG
>CAYLZI010000325.1:0-2409 GCA_964388215.1 uncultured Anaerolinea sp. | reverse complement strand
GCGATTGGGACAAGGAAATCAACGCCTTCGACCTGCGCCGCCAGGATTTGTACACCCGCCGTGTGCTGGCTCCGCTGAAAGGGTTGATTAACTGCGTGTCTCTGCTTGATGCTCCAGCCGCCGGCAGCCTGCCCGAAGCGTTGGAAAAAGCCGTCGAAACAGCATCCGGCTACGATGTGATGTACACCTATCAGGTGGAGGATTTCGACCGGGATTCCGACCTCTACCGGCTGCGGGTGGCGCGCAACCGACAGGCCGCTTTGGCGGCAACCCGCTTTTTGAGCGAATCCCACCCCGAAACGGTACTCGTCCCGAATGGTTTGGTCACTGAATTGGGCATTTTCTACCAGGTGGCGCGTCATCTCGGCCTGACGACGGTGACATACGAGTTCAACGACCAGCGCGAGCAGATTTGGCTTTCGCAAAATGAGATTGTCATGCGCCAGGATACGACTGCGCTCTGGGCGGCGCGTGGACAGACCCCGCTGACGGAGGCCGAGCGCGAGAAAATCGCCGGGCTGGAGGATGCCCGCACCAGCGCCAAAAAATACGGCAAAGGCACGCGTTTCTGGCAGGATGTGGCCTCGGTGGGCGGCGAAAATCTGCGGTCTAGCCTGAAATTAGACGAACGTCCAGTCGTTTTGCTGGCGACCAACGTGCTCGGCGACAGCCTGACGCTGGGACGAAACATTTTTACCGCGTCGATGGCGGAGTGGATCGAGAAGACGGTTCAGTATTTCGCGGGCCGGCCCGATGTGCAACTGGTGGTGCGTATCCACCCCGGCGAGCGGCTGATGAAAGGCCCGTCGATGGTCGGCGTGATTGAGCGCGCTATCCCTGATGGGCCGGAGCACATCCACGTGATTGGCCCAACCGAGAAAATCAATACGTATGATTTGATGGAAATTGCCTCGCTTGGCCTGGCCTACACCACCACAGTTGGCATGGAGATGGCGATGCGCGGCGTGCCGGTGATTGTTGCCGGGCAGACCCATTATCGCGGGCGCGGCTTTACGCATGACCCGCTGACGTATGATGAATATTTTGGGATGCTGGAAGAACTGTTATCCGGCTCTCCGGTCAACCGGTTATCCGGTTCTGTCGAGAACGGGACAACCGGAAAACAGGTCAACCGGTTAACTGAAAAACAAGTTGAATCCGCCTGGAATTACGCCTACCGCTTCTTCTTCGACTTCCCCATCGATTTCCCCTGGCGGCTGATGCACTTTTGGAAGGATTACGAAATTTGGCCGCTGGGCCGGGTTTTGTCCGATGAGGGCCGGACCGAGTTCGGCAAGGCATTCGATTATTTGGCAGGAATGCCAATAAAATGGTAAAAATCTTTGTACGCGGATTACACGGATTTACGGATGAACACGGATAAAACTTGAAAAATAAAAAATCCGTGTTTTTCCGTGTAATCCGTCAAATCCGTGTCCGAAAAGGTATTTATGACCGACACAAAACAAAAAGTACGCGAATTCTATGACGAAATCGGCTGGCAGCAGGAGGCGGACGGTAACTACCAGAACGCCCGCTATGAAGACCTGCGCCCCGTCTCGGCGGAATACATCCACAAAACGCGGCTGCGCGTCAATGCCGGGCTGATTTCGACTGGAAAACTGCTCCTCGATGCCGGTTCTGGCCCGGTGCAGTATGATGATTACCTGACCTATTCCAAAGGCTACGAAAAGCGCGTCTGCCTCGATATTTCCATCCAGGCCCTGCGTGAAGCCCGCGAGCGGATTGGCGCGCGCGGCATGTTCGTTGTTGGCGACCTGGCGAGCCTGCCCTTCAAAGCCGATGCTTTCGATGGCGAAGTTTCCATGCACGCCATTCACCACCTGCCAATGGAAGAACATCCACGCGCCTACGGCGAACTGTATCGCGTCCTGGCCCCAGGCCGGGTCGGGGTGATTGTCAACGGCTGGTTCAACCCCCTGTTGACAGAGATGGCCGTGCCGCTGATTAGCCTGTTGCGCCGCCTGACAGGACGCGGCCCCAAAAAGAAGAAAAAATGGCTGACGGCTCAAACTCCCGAAGGGACTTTCATCGCCCGGCCAACCCCCGCCTGGCTCAAGCGTGAAATCGGCAGCAAGATGCCGCTCGAAATCCGTCCCTGGCGCAGCCTTTCGACGGAAGTCCTGCGCTGGTTCGTGCATCCCAAACTGGGTGGTCAACTCTTGCTGAAATTTGTTTTTTGGCTCGAAGGCATATTTCCCCGTTTTTTTGCGGAAAATGGTCAGTACCCGATGATAATCATCCGCAAAAAATAACCAACAAGCGCGCCAGGCTCAAACCCTGGCGCGCTTGTTGGTATTGGTGTGAACCACTTCACCAGACATGAACGCGTCGGGGTCTTTCTGGAACTGCTTGAGGCAGTCCACCGTGCAGAAGATGACCTGGCGG
>CAYLZI010000324.1:0-2423 GCA_964388215.1 uncultured Anaerolinea sp. | reverse complement strand
GCGGGTCATCGCTGCCGGGGGCGGGCAAAATGCCGCCCAAGCGGGAGCAGGCCCCGGCCAGGCCGGTTCCGGCCAGGGCGCGGGCAGCGGCACAGGAACGGGTGGTAATCCAAATGCGCAATCCGGCGAGGCCGGGACATCTCCCATTCTCCAAAATAACCAGCCCGGCGACGGCGGCGAGACATCCTACGAGCAGATTTATGCCCCTAACCTGTTGGGCGGCGAGGGCGGCCCGCAGGTCGGGCTGAACAGCGGCAGCGGCGAGCCGGGCGAGGTGATTGGGCAAGGCCCCACCACCCCTGGCGGGGAGGGCCAAAACCTGGTTCCATATACCGAGGTGTTCGGGCAATACGAAGAAGTCAACCGCCGCGCCATCGAAAGCGGACAGATTCCCTTCGAGTTTACGCAGATTATTCGGAGTTATTTCGATTTGCTGAAGCCGTGACAGGAAAACAGGTAAACAGGTAAACAAGGAAACGCCGGAGAGATTATGACCGAATTTTCCATCGACCAGTTCCGCCAGACCGCCGCAAAAATCGAGACCGAAGTCGGCAGGGTGATTGTCGGCCAGGGCGAGGTGGTGCGGCATGTTCTGGTGAGCATTTTAGCGGGCGGGCATGTGCTGCTGGAAGGCGTGCCGGGCCTGGGCAAGACCATGCTCATCCGCACCATCGGCCAGGCGCTCGATTTGAAGTTTTCGCGCATTCAGTTCACGCCCGACCTGATGCCCGCTGACATCCTCGGCACGGAGATTTTGGAGTCCGTTGGCTTGCCGACGGGAACAGGCTCGCCGCAGGAACAGGGGCGGCGCGAGTTCCGCTTCCGCTCCGGGCCGATTTTCGCAAACCTGGTCCTGGCCGACGAAATCAACCGCGCCACGCCCAAAACCCAAAGCGCGCTGCTGGAGGCCATGCAGGAAGGCTCGGTGACGGTGGCCCAGAAAACCTACCGGCTGGAAGAGCCATTTTTCGTGCTGGCTACCCAAAACCCGCTGGAGATGGAAGGGACGTATCCGCTGCCCGAAGCGCAGTTAGACCGCTTCTTTTTCAAAGTCAACGTGACCATGCCCGCTGTGGCTGAGATGGTCGAAATCCTGGAGCGCACGACCGGCAAAGAAACGGCCGCGGCAGGCCACGCGGCAACCGGCGCGGACATCGTCCAGATGCGCGCCTTGGCGCGCACCGTGCCGGTCGCTTCGCACGTCAAGGAATATATTGCCCGGCTGATGCTCGCCACCCATCCCGAAGATGCCAACGCCTCGCCGCTGGTCAAGAAATACGTCCGCTACGGCGTCTCGCCGCGCGGCGGACAGGCCCTGATGCTGGGCGCGAAAGTCACCGCGCTGCTGGCCGGGCGCTATAACGCTGCCTTCGAGGATGTTCACGCCATCGCGCCGGCCGCCCTGCGCCACCGCCTGCTGCTCAACTTCGACGGCCTGGCCGAAGGCGTGAAGCCGGATGATGTGATAGGGGAGTTGTTGGGGACAATGGGGCATTAGATGCTCGATATTCGAAATTCGATGCTCGAATACCGAATATCGAATATCCAATACCCAATAACGAATACCCATTTGGGTAATAGACTGCGCTCGCGCGCAAATATATAATTATGGGCGGCATTGGGAAATGAACTCACGCTTATCAATCATCCAAAGGAGAGAAATTTTTATGGCTACAACAGTTGCAGACGCGCTCGAAATGGCAAAGAGCGTCAAAATGGTAGATATTCGCTTCACCGACCTGCCCGGGCAGTGGCAGCACTTTACCATTCCGGCGCGGCGACTCGACGTGGAATTTTTCGAGGAAGGCATTCCCTTCGATGGTTCCTCGATTCGAGGCTTTCAGGAAATCCATGAATCGGACATGCTGCTCAAACTTGACCCTGAAACCGTCTTCATCGACCCGGTCGCCAACATCCCGACCCTGGTCGTCACCTGCGATGTCTACGACCCGATTACTCTCCAGCCCTACGCCCGCGACCCGCGCTTCGTCGCCCGCAAAGCGGAAGCCTACCTGAAACAGACCGGCATCGCCGATACCGCCTTCTTTGGCCCCGAAGCGGAGTTTTTCATCTTCGACAACGTCCGCTATGGCAGCGGCACCCAGGAATCTTTCTACCATATTGACAGCGAGGAAGGCTGGTGGAACAGTGGGCGCACCGACAAACAGAACTTTGGTGGGCAGATTCAGCCCAAACGCGGCTACTTCCCCGTCCCGCCCGCCGACACGCTTCAGGATGTGCGCTCTAAGATTGTGATGGCACTTGAAGAAGCCGGCGTGTCGATGGAAGTCCATCATCACGAAGTCGCCACTGCCGGCCAGACCGAGCTAGGGATGCGCTTCAACACCCTGACCCGCATGGCCGACCATCTCTTGCTCTACAAGTACATTGCCAAGAACGTCGCCCGCCAGAACGGCAAGACT
>CAYLZI010000323.1:0-2480 GCA_964388215.1 uncultured Anaerolinea sp. | reverse complement strand
TGGCCTGAAAGCGCTCATCAAGGCCGCCTGATATTTATGTCCGTGGCTCGACTAAATAAGAAGCGCGGCGCGCCCTTGGCCCAGCGGGTGGATGCCCTTACTTAAAAAGTTGGATTCCAGATAGCCGGTAATAGGCCGTTGGGGCCGAGACGAGCAGGTAGATGGCCTGGAAGAGGATGCCAAAAATGTTGAACGTGAAAATCTGGATAAGCCCCATCGGCAGCGCGCCCACGATGATGCCAATCAAAATGACCCGGAACAGCAGGGCGGCGCGGCGGCGGCGGATGACGAGGCGCAGCGCTTCGGCAATGACCACCCCGGCTGTCGGCGCGACAATGCTGACGATGATGAAGCCAAAGAATCCGATGCTTCCTACAAGAGTGATGAGAAAACTTCCTATCAGCGAAAGCACAACCGCCGCGGCAAACCCAAAAACGTAGTCGAGCGTTTCAGCGGTTTCAAAGGCTTTTTGCTGGCTGCGGGAACATTCCTGGCAGATGTAGCCGGTGGGAGTGCGGGTGGCGCACTTAGGGCAGATGTATTTCTCGCAGCGGCGGCAGCGCAAGGTGGTTTCGATGGCGGGATGGTTGGCGCAATAGGTGGCAGAGTGTTCGGTCATCGGGGTAATCCTATCAGGGTATTTTGGTTCATGTGAGCAGTCAGATTGCGGTAAAAGTAACCTGGGTCTCCAAAACGAATAAACTTGACGGCGTTTTCTCCGGCCTGAACATCAATCCGGTCATTTTCATCCATACCGAGTGGAGTTTGCCCGTCCACGCTCAAGATGCCATTATCGCTCAGGATGGTCATGCTGACAGTGACTCCCTCCGAAAGGACAATCGCCCGGTCGAAAGACAGGTGCGGTGCGATGGGAATGAGCAGGATATTACGCAGTTCAGGAGGCAGGATTGGCCCGCCGCAGGCCAGCGCATACGCAGTAGAGCCGCTGGCGGTGGCGGCAATCAACCCATCACAGACGAATTTGGTCAGATACTGCCCGTCGACGCTGGCGGTAACGTGAACGGGCCGCATGTTCGGGCCACGGCCTACGACCGCGTCATTCAGTGCCTGCCACGAGCCAAGTCTTTCTCCTGCTCGAATGTGTTCAGCGCGCAGCATCATGCGGTGTTCTACCCAATAATCACCCGTCAGCAATTGGCCGAGCATTTTTTCCCAGCCGCCTTCGACAATCTGGAACAGGAAACCCAGCCGCCCCCTGTTGACGCCCAGAATGGGGATGTTGTTTGGGGCGCACAGGTGCCCGGCGCGCAACATCGTACCATCTCCGCCAACTGCAATCAGCAGGTCGAATGCCCCGGCGTGGACGCGCTTGCGCAGTTTTTCGTCGTAGAGTGAGCCATGCGATGACTCGATGCCTTTTTCAGACAGGAAAGCGGAAATTTGAGCGGCATCGCTCAGCGATTCGGCCAGTTTGGGGTGGCCGACGACGACAATCCGGGAGGGGGCGACGACGCTCGTCATGGGGATATTGTAACGCGGAATTTATTCCGCAGCCTAACTGCAACATCAGCCTTTAAAGCCGCTGGTCGCAAATCTCGCGGAATCCACATTTTGCGCAACGCCCTGGGCTTTCGTGCGAGCGGGGAACATCCTCGCGGCGCTCATCGCGGCGCAGGTCGGCCAGCAGGTCGAGCAGGGCATTTTCGAGTTCGTGGGTGTAATCAACGGCAAAATCACGGTCGGCGTAGTGGATGATGCCGTAGGGCGGGCGTTTCCCCATCGTTTTTTCGACCAGCAGGCAGTAGGCAGCCAACTGGTAGATATGCGAATCGTAAGGCGATTCGGGCGCGCGCCCGCTTTTGACTTCAACCGGAATCAATTTTCCGTGTTGTTCCACCAGGTAATCGGGTTTGCCGGTCAGCCCCAGCGAGGGATCGTAGAGCGGTTTTTCGACCTTGCCCCAGCCGCGTGTGTCAGTGTAGATGATGCGTCCGCCCGGCAGACCGGTGGCGCGCCGCGCCCGGCCCGAAATCCAAAACAGGATGACGGCCAGCAGCAGTAGGGCGATGGCGGCATAAAAGAGAACCATCAGCCCCCCAGAATATAGAACAACCCAAACGCAGAGAGCATGACGCAGGCCACCAGCAGCGCCAGGAAGGCCAGCCCACGTTGGAGACCAGCGGCCAACACTTTGCGCCCGTGCTGGCGGTGCAGTTCTGTCCCGGCGGCCAATTCGGCCTGGTTAACAGGCTCCTGCCCGCTCCGGCGATACCACCAGGCCCGGCGGCAGTACAAGTAGGAGCCAATTTCAGATGCGCGGATCGTTTTCATGAGCACATTTATTTTAAAAATATGGAAAACCGCCGCCCCTGCCTGGAACAGCGGTTTGCGCTGTCGGGGTGGACGGATTCGCATCGTCCCCTTAACGGGGAAACCGCCGCCCCTGCCAGGAACGACGGTCTGCGCTGTCGGGGTGGACGGATTCGAACCGACGACCTCTTGCTCCCAAAGCAAGCGCG
>CAYLZI010000322.1:0-2502 GCA_964388215.1 uncultured Anaerolinea sp. | reverse complement strand
AAATGCCGCGCCGCCCCGGCGATTCGGCCCGGCTGGTGGCTTCGTCGCAGAAAATTCGGCGCGAGTTGGGCTGGCAGCCTCGGCACGACAATATGCGCGACATACTCAGCAGCGCGTGGGATTGGCACAAGAGTCACCCCAGGGGGTATGAGGGCTGAACAGACTATTTTGGCTCTACCGTTTTTGATGTGAAATCCCGTAGGGGCGAACCGTCATGCGCGAAAAATCATCCATTTGCACCTGGATACTTTGCAAAAAGCATCTTGTTATGCCTTGGGCGGTTCGTCTCTACCCTCATGGCGTTCTTAAGAAAGTGAGTTTCGCCCTCACCCTCTGCTCTGCCATTCCATCTAAAATTGGGGTGCTATAAAATAAAAACGCCCGGAGAGGGCGTTTTTTCGTTTTATCCCATCGCCAGAACAAATTCGGATGCGGTGGGGAAGCGGTCGGCAGGCTTTTTGGCCATGGCGCGCTGGAGGGCAATGGCTGTGTGGCGCGGCAGGCTGGGGGTGGCCTCGCGTGCGTCGGGCGGTGGAGCGGTCATGTGGGCCAGCAGCAACGCGCCCGCGCCAGAGCGTTTGAAGGGCAGGTACCCGGTCAAGAGCTGGTAGCTCATCACACCCAGGGCATAGATGTCGGCGCGGCCATCGATTTCAGTGGCCCCCTGAATTTGTTCGGGGGCGATGTAATCGAAGGTTCCCAAAACTGCCGAAGCGGTGATGTTGGTGTTGGCGTTGGTCACTTTGGCTATCCCGAAGTCGGTCAGCACGGCGCGGGCCAAATCATCACTTGTGTCTAACATAACGTTGGATGGTTTCACATCTCGATGCACCAGCCCGGCGGTGTGGGCGTAATCGAGCGCGTCGGCCACGTCACGCAGGAGCGGTAGGGCAACGGGCAACGGCATCCGCCCGTTTGGTTTGAGATATGCCGAGAGATTTGCGCCGTTCAGGTATTCCATCACCATGTAGTACAGGCCGTTTTCCTCGCCGAAATCGAACAACCGGACGATGTGGGGATGCTCCAGCCCGGCAAGTGCCTGCGCCTCGCGCATGAATCGCCGCCGGAAGAGTTCATCCTCGGCCAGGTTCGATAAGAGGACTTTGATGGCGACGGTGCGGTTCTGGGTGGGATGCTCGGCGCGAAAGACCTCGGCCATGCCGCCTTTGCCAATCAGTTCGAGGTGTTCGTAACTGGAAAAAAGTTGCGGCGCCAGGGTTTGGGTGTCGGAGGATGCGATGTATTTGCGTTTGACGGGGGTTTTCAGGTAGTCAATTTTGATACTGTAAAACGCGCGGTCTACAAAGCGTTGGAGCGCTTTGCGCGCGGGCTGGAACAGGGCACCGGCAGCGATGGCAGAAATTGCCAACCCCAGCGTAGATTGCTCCCCGGAGGTGAGCGCGTTAAAAATGGCGTTGGCTACCACTAGCACCAGCCCAAAAATCGAAACCAGGATGGTGGTAAGCGCGCCATAGACCAGGGCGCGGTTAATCAGGAAGTCAATGTCGAGCAGTTTGTAGCGGGCAATGGCAATTGTCAAACAGATTGGAAAAACCAGGAAGAGTGGAATACTCAACACCCGCATTGCCATCATAAAAATAATATAGGTGGTGGAGTTAGAGTCTTGCAGGGCTGGAATCAGCAGCGCGGGCAGGTTGAACGCGAGGAACCACAGCAACGGGCCCATTGTCCCCACGAAAACCCAGCGGATTTGCTGACGCTGGTTCAGGTTGGTGGCCTTTTGATAGCGGTAGAGCATGGCAAAAATGGTGACGAGGTACCAGGCCAGCAGGTTGACTGTCGGAACCGGTAAGGCCAGGTTGTAAGCAAAAAGGGGCGAACCCGGCCAATAGAGCAAAGCGATATTGAGAACCAAAATGGGGAGCAGGAACTTGAGCCAGCGTGGCAGGAAGCGTCCATCGGGATACAGCCATCCGAGCAGGATAATGCCCGCCTCCCCCATCATCAAAATGGGGCTGAAAAAGTACTGATGCCCGGCCTGGGTCATAAGTTCATTGCCCAGGTTCGTAACGCGCAGCCCGAAGGTCAAAATCATCAGCGAGAGGAAAATAGCCATCCAATCATCGGAACGCCGCATAAACAGGAGGATTGCCAGGCTGAAAAAACCCAGCAGGATGTAAACATCGGCAAGCAGTTGGATGGTGGAGTAAGTGAACAGACTCAGCCCGAGTTGGGCTATCTGGCTCAGGAAATACACGCTGGTAAAACTGCCCCCCACCGATTCGAGGAGGCTGGCCGAAAGAACCCAGGCGATATAAACCACCACCAACACCCAGATACCCTGTAAGACCAGGCGCAAGGTAGGACGATTTCTGAGCGATGTGAAGGCGGCGGTGGAGGGGGTGGGCGTGGCTGGTGTATGATTCATGGCGAGTATGCGCAAGTATACAATCCCTGGAGATTTTTGACTTTACGGTTGATTTACGATCTGATGTTACGCAGATCAAAGCGTGAAGATCGGGTAAGATTTGCGGATGAACA
>CAYLZI010000321.1:0-2521 GCA_964388215.1 uncultured Anaerolinea sp. | reverse complement strand
GCCCGCATGAGCCTGCTGGCCGGACGCGCCCTGATGCAGATGAACCGTGAGGAAGAAGCCTACAACCGCTGGCAAAACGCCGTCGATAACTACTTCCGCTATATCGACTCGTATTACGCCCTGGTTGGGCTGGTCGATGCCGGTCAAACGGTAAACGAACTTCAGCGCGGCCTGGTCGATTACTTCGCCCGGCAATACGGCGTAGCGCTGGCCGCCTTCGACCGTTATATCGCCCAAAATCCATCCCACGACGGCACAGCCCTGCATTACAAAGCCCTTACCCTACGCGAAATGGGCGACCACCAGGCCGCAATAGACCTGTGGAACGAGTTCATCCAAAAATATCCCGAAAATACTTTCTGGGCCGCCGCCTGGGGCGAACGCGCTTACACGTTATGGGTACATCTGCGCCAGCACACCACCGCCGCTGAAAGCCTGGAGACCTTCGCCCGCGAAGTTTCGGCCTCGCCCTCGGCCTTGCCCTACCTGATAGAAGCCGCCCGCATCTACGAGCGCGGCGGGGAGCTGGAGCGCTCCGCAAACCTGTGGGAATCGCTCCCCAACCGCTACCCCTCCGACAGCCGCATGGCCGATGCCATGTTCCAAGCCGGGATTTTGCGCTACCGCCTGGGCGATTACGCCCGCGCCAACCAGAACTTCCAGAACGCCCTGCAACTCGTCACCGTCCCATCCGACCGGGCGCGCGCCCTGCTGTGGGTTGGCAAAACCTACCAGGTCAGCGGAGATGTCGAAAACGCTCGTAAAGCCTGGATGCAGGCGCAAGTCATTGACTCTTTTGAATATTACAGCGTCCGCGCGCGCGACTTGCTTGAAAACCGCACGCCCTTCGCCCCTCCACCCGTGCTGAAACTGGAATATGACCTGCCCGCCGAACGGCGCGAAGCCGAAGCATGGCTGCGGATTAAGTTCAACCTGCCCCCCGAAACCGATTTGAGCGGCCCTGGTCAAATGGGCAACGACCCGCGCTTGCGGCGCGGCACAGAACTCTGGCAGATGGGTTTATATCACCTGGCGCGGGTAGAGTTCGAATCGCTGCGCGAAGCGGTTACTGGCGACGCCCCCGACTCGTTCCGGTTGGGAAATTATCTGCTCGACCTGGGCGCATACCGACCGGCCATCTTCGCCCTGCGTCAGGTACTAACCCTCGCCGGGCTAGAAAAACACGCCGACAGTCTGAATGCGCCTGTCTACTTCAAACATGTCCGCTATGGGTTGTATTATTCCGACCTGGTCTGGCCCGCCGCCAGCCAATATGACCTCGACCCGTTATTTGTAACCAGCATGATGCGGCAGGAGAGTCTGTTCGAGGGCTTTGCGCGTTCATCAGCAGGCGCGCGCGGGCTAATGCAAATCATCCCTTCCACAGGCAAGAGCGTAGCCGAACAACTCGGCTGGCCGACCAATTACAGCGCGGATGACTTGTATAGCCCCATTATCAGCATCCGACTTGGAACGCATTACTTCGCCGCCAACCGCCGCCTGCTTAATGGCGATGTCAGCGCCGCCCTGGCAGCCTATAATGGCGGGCCTGGTAACGCCGCCGCCTGGCAAACCCTCGCCAACAGCGACCATGACCTGTTTGTAGAAATCATCCGCTTCTCTGAAACGCGCAATTACATTCGTTACATCTACGAAGCATATACCCTCTATCGCGCCCTTTACAGCCCGATGCAATGATGTGGACTCGGATGGCTTGCCGTCTCATCGGCAAGCCGATGGACTCCAAAAAACTCCAAAAAACGACCGGCTCAAAAAGCCGGTCGTTTCGATTTATTCCAGGTATGCCAACAAACGCTGTTGGACTTCGTCTTTGTCAATATCCTGCACTGCCAGGAGTTTATCACGCCCCGATTGCCCGGCAACAATTTCAATTTTTGAGTCTGCTACGCCCAACACGCCTGAAAGAAAAGTTATCAATGCCGCATTTGCTTCCGCTTCTGGAGCGGCGGTCAGGCGCACTTTTACTGTTCCATCTGGCTGAATTTCGGTAATCTCATTGCGGCTCGCGCGCGGCGTCACCCGCACAGCCAGCGCAGCCCCCCGACGGCCATCATGCAAACGAAATTTCCTGGCTTCCATAGTCACCTCGTCATAGGAACAGCAGAGAAATGATAAATCTTGAAATTAATTGTACCAGAATTATCAAAATGATTGGGCTAAAATCAAACATCCCCACCAAAGGTACCACCCGCCGAATGGGCATGAGCAGCGGCTCGACCATCCGGTCAACGAATGAGCGAATGGGGTGATAGGGCGACATGAAATAAGACAGGATGACATGCGCCAATACAAAAATCACAACAAGTTGCGAAAACCAATTGATGGCCTGAGCCAAAATGACATTCATGCGATTTTCTCCTTCAAAAAATGATTTACCCCTTCGGCGGCCTCGACCCAAGAATCGCCGTGCCAACCCGCACAATCGTCGCGCCTTCCTCGATAGCAGCCACGAAATCGGCGCTGGTGCCCATCGAGAGTTCGTCCCAGGTGATGGCGGGGA
>CAYLZI010000320.1:0-2527 GCA_964388215.1 uncultured Anaerolinea sp. | reverse complement strand
AAGCCCTATACCCAGGAAGCCGCCATGGCGAAACTGTTCGCCAGCGAAATGGGCGAGCGCGTCTGCCGCAACGCCATCCAGGTCTTTGGCGGATACGGTTACAGCCGCGAGTACCCGGTCGAGCGCATGTACCGTGACGCGCGCCTGATGACCATCGGCGAGGGAACCAGCGAAATCCAACGCCTGGTGATTGCCCGGCATGTGTTGTCTGGGTAGCTCCAACCAACTCTCAACGCCAAAGGAGGAGGACGATGCAGATTTTGGACTCTGGCCTGGGAGAAATCATCCAGCCATTTGACCTGGACGAATTCCGGGAGTGGAATCGCGCCAGGAAAACACGCAAACTGATAGACAAAGTGATGACCGAACAGGAGGCCATCGCTAAATTCGTTGCGGACGGCTGCTACATCGGCACCGAGTTATACGGCTCGGTGCGCTGCCCCATGTCTCTGGCGCGGGAGGTCATCCGCCAGGGGCGCAAGGAGTTGCGCGTCTGCGGGCAAGGCGTGCTGGAACTGGACCTGTGGCTGGCTGCCGGTCTCATCAAGAAACTGGACATTACTTATATCGGCCTGGAAGTGCATGGCACATCGGCCTGCCTGCGGCGGGCGGTCGAATCGGGGCAGGTTGAAACCTGCGTGGAATGGTCGAACGCTTCCATTTCGTGGCGGATGAAAGCCGCGGCGATGGGCGTGCCATTCCTGCCAACCCGCTCCATGCTCGGCACCGACCTGCTCAAATACAGCGCCGCCAAAGTGGTCGAAGACCCGTTTACCGGTATCAAGGTGGCCCTGCTGCCCGCCCTGGTGCTGGATGTAGCCCTCATCCACGTTCATCGGGCCGATAAATTCGGCAACTGCCAGATGGAAGGCATCAGCGGATTCGCGCCGGAGATGGCGCGTGCTTGCAAGCGGCTGATTGTCAGCGCCGAGGAAATCATCCCGACTGAGGAAATCCGCCGCTATCCTGACCGGACGAGCATCCCCTACTACCTGGTGGACGCGGTCGTTCATGCGCCTTACGGCTCGCATCCCGGAGAAATGGCCTACGTCTACGGGCGTGACGAGGAGTGGATTCGGGAATGGGTCGAGGTGAGCAAGACGGTCGAAGGCACGCAGGCGTATTTGCAAAAATACGTTTTCGACCTGGAGAATCACGAGGCCTATTTGCGCCTGGTGGGGGAGCCGCGCCTGGCGCGCTGCGTGGAACTGCGCGAAAGGAGGCAGGCATGAGTCAGCCGCCTTACTCCAACACCGAATTGATGATTTGCGTGGCGGCGCGCCTGTTCGAGGATGGGACAACCTGCTTCATCGGCACCGGCATCCCCATGCTGGCGGCCATGCTGGCCTCGAAGACCACTGCCCCGAACATTGTTCCCGTGTTTGAATTTGGCGGCACCGGCGCAATTTTGGATGAACTGCCGCGCGCGGTGGGCGAGGCGCGCACTTTCCACAAAGCCATCTCTGCCCAGGGCATTTGCGACACGATGGAAACTGCCCAGCGTGGCTTCATCGATTACGGCTTCCTGGGCGGCGCGCAAATCGACCTGTATGGCAACCTGAACACCGTCGTCATCGGCGAGCATGACCATCCGAAAGTCCGCTTGCCGGGCAGCGGCGGCGGCAACGACGTGGGCAGCCTGTGCTGGCAGACCATCGCCATTATGCAGCACGATGCCCGCCGATTTGTCCCCAAGGTGGACTTTGTGACCACGCCCGGCTACCTGACCGGCCCCGGCGCGCGCGAAGCCGCCGGACTGCCACGCGGCACCGGGCCAATAGCGGTCGTCTCGACCCTGGCATTGATGGACTATGACCCGGCCGCGTGCCGGATGCGGCTCAAAGCCCTGCACCCCGGCGTGACAGTGGACGAGGTAAAAGCCAACACCGGCTTCGAGTTGCTCGTTCCCTCAAATGTTGGCATCAACGACCCGCCCAGCGTGGAAGAACTGCGCCTGCTGCGCGAGGAAATCGACCGGGAAAGGTTTTATATCTAGAAATCGAAACCGTCCCGAAGGCTTTCATGAGACAGGCGCAGGCCGCTGCGAAAAACCTTCGGGACGGTTGTTTTGATGGGGGCGTCGGTGGAAAAGAAAAATCCCCAATGTGGGGATTTTGTGGGCGCAAAGGGACTCGAACCCCTGACCTCCTCGGTGTAAGCGAGGCGCTCTAACCAACTGAGCTATGCGCCCGTGCGCCGAATTATACCCGAAATTTCAAGAAGGCTGGCAAATGAGCAGCTCACCAACCTGCTGGCGACTCGGCATTGGCGCAGGTTTTCAAAGATGGATTTGTGGAAATTTATGACTCCACTGAAAAAAAGGTCTTTAAACACAAAGGACACGAAGTACACGAAGGTTAGTATTATGAAGAGCATTTCCTTTGTGTCTCTTTGCGTCCTTCGTGTTTAATAGGTTTTTGAAGTAGAATCATTTATTACATCGTAAATTAAGTTTTTGACAAAGTTGAGTACCTGGTAGAAAATAGCCAGATGAAGAAACCATACATACAACTCAGCCCAACAGATC
>CAYLZI010000319.1:0-2537 GCA_964388215.1 uncultured Anaerolinea sp. | reverse complement strand
CCGCACCCCAACATTTACCCGCACCCCAACCCCCACGCGGACCTTTACGCGCACGCCCGGCCCCTCGCCAACGCGGACGCTGACCGCCACCCGCACGCCATCGCAAACGCGCGTCCCCTCTCGCACACTGCGCCCCACCGACACGCGCGTACCGACCCGCACCTTTACGCCCAGGCCATAAAGAAAACGTCCGGCAAGCCTGCCGGACGTTTTCATCTCAAATCATATAAGTACAGGTATACGCTTGTGCCTGGTTCGATGAACTGGCGCCTGCGCTCGCCGATTTGGTTCAGGTGGGTCAGCATCCAATCGCGCTCATTATATTCCCCGCGCTCGTAAACGTGCGAAAACAAAATCCAAACGCGCCGCTGACCTTTTAACTGGTCGAGTTCGGTTAGCAGGGCTTGCGGGTCATCGGCGTGCAACCTGCCTGCCACATATTCCATATCCGGGCGAGCGTAGTAGCGAAAGGCGGGCAGCGCCCAGTTATAAACATAGAGCGCGTCACCTGGTTGGTGATTGGCGTTCAGGTATTCGATTGTTGGGCGGATGTGTTCGGGGTATTTCGGATGGATAAACCGTTCGGCTGAGACCATGAGCGGGCTGTAGAGCAAAAATCCGGCCAGGGAGAGTGCCAATAGCGGGGCAAAAAAACGCGGGCGCGGGGAAATGCTCCAGAGTAAATCTACCGCCGCCGCCAGCACAATGTAAATTAATGGGATGAGAAAGAGAATCATTCTCCCAGCGAAAGGGTAGACCTGCGCCCAAGAAGCGGCCCAGGCGAAGGCCAATACCAGGAGCAGACTCCCCGCAGCCTTTTTTTCCCTCACCAGGAGCATTCCTGCCCCGAGGAGGAGGGCGGTTAGCAGGACAGGCGCATACGCCGTTAGCCCGCCGGGGTTGGCAAACAGGCCCAGCAGCGCATTAAGCGGGTTGACGCGGAAGTATTCCTGCCAATACCCGCGCAGGAACTCGTTTTCTGAGAGTTTGCGCAGGCTGATGAGGTACAACACCCCGAAACTGACCAGCCAGCCCGCGCCCATCGCCAGGGTGGAGAGGGGGCTGCGGCGATTTTGGATGAGCAGGGTCAGTCCAATGGCGGCGAGAACGAAAATGGCGGGGTGTGAGAACCAGGGGGCGATGATTCCTGCGAGGAGTAAATGGTAATTGGGAATGGGCGAGGCATGACGGGTAAACAGGCAAAACAACAGGACGGTAAAGAAGACATCCAGCGCGTATTGTTTGACTTCGGATGAGTAGTAAATCAGTGTGGGGCTGAGGGCAAACAATGCCAGGGCAGTCAGTAGAGCGGGGGGGTGGAGAATCTCGCGGGCCAGGACGTAGAAAAGCATCAGCGAGGCGCACCCTGCCAGCAGCGGGAGCAGGCGTAAGGCGCGTTCTCCGTCCCCGAAAAGGGTGGCGGCCAGTTTTTCGAGCAGGAGGAAGCCGAGGGGCGCGCCCTGCTCATAGTCCAGTTTTCCAAAAAGCTCCCAAACGTTTTTGTGGATGATGTTGAGGGCCAGCATGGCTTCGTCGAGCCAGAGTGAGCGGTTGGCGAGGTACTGCCGCAGGCGCAGGGCAAGGCCGAGCGCGAGGAGGCCCCAGGCGGCCAGGCGGACGAGGCGGGGGGGCTTACCCATAGAGCGATTGCAAGACCCAGAGCAAAACCATACCGGCGGCGATTGTCCACAATACGTTGCGGGTTTTCCAGGCGACGAGCGCGCCGCCCAGCCCGGCCAGCAGGCGCAGGTTGGCGGGGGAAATATCCAGCGTCCCGGTGGGGTGGGTAAGGGCCGGGAAGACCAGCGCGGCCAGCACAGCGGGCGGGACGTATTTCAGGGCGCGCCGCAGCCATTCGGGCATACTGATTTTTCCGAACAGGTAGATGAATGAGAAGCGCAGGGCGAATGTCCCCAGCCCGATGGCGAGGAAGAGCAGCCAGAGCGAGACCGCGCTCATGATTGCGCCTCCCGTCGGGTTTTCAGCGATTCAGCCAGGTATCCGGCGGTGATTCCGAGCAGGGAGGCCAGCACCAGACCCAGGTTGTAGGGCAGTCCCTTTGCCAGAACCGCTACCAGGCCGCCGGTCAGGGCGGCAATGACCGCCGGGCGGTCGCGCAGCGCGCCAAACATCAGCGCCATAAAACTGAGCGGGAAGGCGAAGTCGAAGCCCCAACTTTCTGGGATGAGTTTGCCCAGCAGCGCGCCGGTGATGGCGCTGATTTGCCAGGTTGTCCAGACGGTGAGGGCCGCGCCGAAGTAGAACCAGCGGCGGCTGACAGTTTCATCGGTCACGAAGCGCCCCATGCTGACGCCAAAGGCCTGGTCGGAGAGCATGTAGGCCAGGGGGGCCTTTTGCCAGGCCGGCAGTCGTTGCAGGTAGGGCGCGAGCGTGGCGCTGTACATGGTGAAACGCAGGTTGATGACCCAGGCCGTGAGCAGCATGATGATCCACGGGCTGCCCGCGCTCATTAACTGGATGACGACCAGTTGCGAGGCCCCGGCAAAGATGATGAGCGACATGCCAACGGCCTCGAA
>CAYLZI010000318.1:0-2545 GCA_964388215.1 uncultured Anaerolinea sp. | reverse complement strand
CGGCGGCGTATTATGACGCTGAAACCCCGACCTTTGCGCTGGCGATGGAGGCCGCAGACCTGGCGGTGGATGCGTTTGCAAACGCCAAGTCGGTCGAGGAAGGCCGCCAGACGCTGATTAAGGAAATTGAGAATCATGGCCGTAAACTGGCTTATGCCGCCGAGCCGCTCAAATTCCGCTTCAATGTCCGCTTTGGCGGGATTGATTTTTCATTTGCGCCGTATCCGAGCGATGCGGTGTCTCTTGGCGCGGCGTTCGAGAAATTGGGCGCGCCCAAAATTGGCCTGCATGGTTCGTTGGCGGCGGCTTCGATTTTGACCGACGCGCTTGACCGGGCCGACTTTCATCGCGCTGGTTTTTGTGGGCTGATGCTTCCGGTGCATGAAGATGTCACGCTTGCAAAACGCGCCGCTGAAAAAGCCATGACGGTTAAAGATTTGTTGATGTATGCGACGGTTTGCGGCTCGGGGTTGGATACTATCCCGCTGCCCGGTGACGTAACGGTGGAGCAGGTTTCGGCGCTTTTATTGGATATTTCGGCGATTTCTCTGCGGCTGCATAAACCGCTCACTGCCCGGCTGATGCCTGTCCCCGGTAAAAAAGCGGGGGATGTGACCGAGTTCAATTTTGAATATTTCGCTAACAGCAGGGTGATGTCGCTGGAGGCGGAACCGCTCGGCAGGTTGTTTGCGTCGAATGAGACGTTTATGGTAAAGCCGAGGCAGAAGTAGTGCGTCATTCGTGATTGGTAATTGGAGTTTCGATTGGTTCCTGAAATCAGCGTGAAAGATTTGGCTAAGAAATTCGAGCAGGGTGAACGGTTTACCCTGCTCGATGTTCGTGAAGAGTGGGAAATTCGATTGGCGGCTATCCGCGATGAGCGCGTTTTGGCGCTTCCTATGAGCGTGCTGGCGCGCGAACTGAAGGACGCTTTTCCCGAATCAATGCAAGACCCCAGTGCCGAGGTTGCCGTGATGTGTCATCGCGGCATTCGCTCGGCGAATGTGACGGCCTGGATGCTGCAAAATGGCAGGAAGAACGTTCAAAGCCTGGCAGGCGGGATTGACGCTTATGCCAGGTTGGTAGATTCTTCGGTGGGATTTTATTAACCCGCCTGCAAACGTCGGTGGGTTTTACTGGGGAAAATAAAAAGGTGGAAGGTTCTGGATGAGCCTTCACCCTTCAATGTTAAGCCTGTTTTCCTAAAAAACAAACTGCCCGTTGCGATAAATCACTTCGCCGTCGACCGCGATTTCGGCGTCGGCGCGCATGTCGCAAATCATGTCCCAGTGGATGACGCTTTTGTTTTTGGAGCCGGTTTCAGGATAGCCCGCGCCGAGTGCCATGTGGAATGTGCCGCCGATTTTCTCATCGAACAGGATGTTGCCGGTGAATCGGTCGATTTCAAAATTTGTGCCGATGGCGAATTCGCCCAGGTAGCGCGCGCCGGAGTCGGAAGCGAGCATTTCTAGCAGGTAACTTTCGTTTTTATCGGACTTGGCCTTGTCCACGCGTCCGCTGGAGAATATCAACTCGATCCCCTCGACTGCCACTCCGTTGTAAATGGCCGGGTAGGTGAATTTGACCCATCCGTTGATGGATTCTTCGACCGGGCCGGTGTAGATTTCGCCGTCGGGCATATTGTGCGTGCCGCAGGAGTTTATAAAGGTACGGTTTTTGATGGACAGGCTTAAATCTACATTGGGGCCGCGCAATGTAACCAGGTTATGACCTTTCAGCCGTTCAATCATTTTGGCTTGCTCATATTCCACGCTTTTCCAGTAGGCGACTGGGTCGGCTTCATCGGCGTGACAGGCGCGGAAGACGAAATCCTGGTAGGCGTTCCAGCCCATGCCCGCCTCCACAGCATAGCCTTCGGTGGGGAAGAGCGTGGTTAGCCAGCGCAATTCGCCAGTGGCGCCGCGCAGCATTTGGGTTTGCAATATCGGTGCCAGGGCTTTTTGTCTGCGCCCAAGCGTGGACGGGGCGATACCCGAAAGCGCGCGCGGATTGGTGCTGGAGTGAATGCGAATGCGCGATTCAAACGTTTCGTAAGCCAGTTTTTGGAAGGTGGGGGGATAATCTAATTGGCTTTCACTGGCTTTGTTGAAAAAGAGTTCTTGCTGGTCGGGAAATTCCAGCAAAAGGTGCGGGTGCGCGCCCACTTCGAGCGCACGGTCGCACAGGGCACGCACCAGTGGCTCGGCGGCGGTGGTAGCCTCAATGAGAACCCGGTCGTCGGGGCCGAGGCGGGTGGAGTAATCTACTAAAATATGCGCAAATCTGTCAATTCGAGCATCACTCACGGGAGGCTCCTTGGAGATTGGGAATAGAGGTTTAATTATACTCCCGATTCCAGCGCTGCTTTTCGTTGAACCATCCGATTCTTCGAGAATCTGCGTGATTAAATCTTTTGGACGCGGACACTTGCGCCTGCGCTGCAAGCGCAGGTGTTACACGGACGAACACGGAAAAAACACGGATTTTGTTTTAGTCAGGAGGACCTTGCGCAAATCTGGTAATCAGGTAAGATAGAAACATGAGT
>CAYLZI010000317.1:0-2546 GCA_964388215.1 uncultured Anaerolinea sp. | reverse complement strand
AAAACTTTGGGGTTCATTTCTTACTGAAAATATCTTTATTCACGGAAACCGCGTATCCTGGAAAAGCGTGTTATCGGACTGGACGGATTAGGCGATGATTCCTGTCTTATTTGAAATTCCTCTTTTCGGCGGCATACCCGTTCACAGTTTCGGACTGATGATGGCTTTGGCGTTTGTTATATCAGGCATCGCGCTGAAGCATTTATTTAAACTCCGAGGAATTCCCGCGCGTACGGCCGATCAGTTGATCCTGACGGTTGCGCTGTCGGGAATCGCCGGTGCGAAATTGTATTTTGTTTTTTTCGAGTCGTTTCAGCGGTTTGCGCACGATCCGTTTTACATGCTGCTTTCCGGCGCGGGGCTGACCTGGTACGGAGGATTCATACTTGCCCTGATTTCGGTCGTGATTTTCATCCGACTGAAGAAACTTCCGTTCGGCGCGGTTATGGCGTCGTTTGCGGTGGTGTTGCCGCTCGGGTACGGGATCGGACGGATTGGTTGCCATTTATCGGGAGATGGCGATTACGGACTTCCAACGGACGGATGGTGGGGCGTAGATTATTCAAAAGGGATTGTTCCGCCCTCAATGGCGTTCCGCGGATCGTCCATAGCCGAGACCTATCCCGGCGGCGTGGTTCCCGACAGCGTTCTTTGCCATCCGACGCCGTTGTATGAGATGGCGCTGTCGGTCGGGATATTCGCTCTGCTTTATTTTTTATTCCGCAGGAATTATTCTCCCGTGAGGATCACCGGATTGTATTTCTTTCTGGCCGGCGCAGAGCGGTTCTTCATCGAGTTCATCCGTATCAACAAGCCCGCTCTCTGGGGATTAACCCAGGCGCAGTGGATCAGCCTGGGGTTTGCTTTGGCGGGGGGAGTGTTTATGGTGGGAATTTATTGGAGAAAGAATAAACTTATAGGAGAAAATTTAGTTGAATAATCCTTGTTTTTGGTTATATTTTTAAAATTTGTATTTTATCTTTAAAACCATAAAAAGTAATTAAAATGTCGAATCATAAAGTATTTGAATCGGATTTCATAACAGTAAAAGAAGCTAGCATTTGGGCTAGTGATTATCTTAAAAGAAATGTTACAGAATCAAATATTTCGTATTTGATAAGTTATGGAAAAATAAAAAAGAATGGTGAAAACGGGAATGCAATAATTTCAAAAAAAGATTTACAAAGATACTATGATTCGTATTATGGAAAAAAAGAAATAAATTGGAAAGATAAACTCGGGCACGATCTTGATTGGCATTTATCTTTTGATCATCTCAAGGAAGCCGATACAACAAAGCATGTGCATCGGCTGCATCCTTATAAGGGAAAATATATTCCGCAGTTGGTGGAATATTTATTTTAACAAAACCTTCATAATTAATAATAAAAGATACCATAATGAAAACATTTGAAGTCATTTTAACTAAATCTTATATTGTAAAAATCCAAGCAGAAAATAAAAATAAAGCCAAAGAGCTTTCTGAGTATTTTACAAATGATGTTCAAAATATTTCAACCAGACTTGATGAAATAAATCACAATTTTAAAATTGAAAATATTGATTGCAAAGTTAATGATGCTATTGAAATTAATGAGTTATATGAAAACAATTGATACAAAAATATTACTTGGGGACAGTAATAATATTCTAAAACAAATTGATGAAAATTCAATTGATTTGATCGTAACATCGCCTCCGTACGCTGACAGAAGAAAAAACACATATGGCGGAATTAAACCTGAAAAATATGTTGATTGGTTTTTAGGAATTTCAAAAGAATTATATAGAATCTTGAAACCTTCAGGAACTTTTATTTTAAATATTAAAGAAAAAGCGGAAGAAGGAGAACGTCATACTTATGTGATTGAATTAATATTAGCATTGAGAAAACAAGGTTGGCTTTGGACAGAAGAATTTATTTGGTATAAAAAAAATTCCTATCCTGGAAAATGGCCTAATCGATTTCGTGATGCATGGGAAAGATGTATTCAATTAAATAAATCAACAAAATTTAATATGTATCAGGAAGAAGTAATGATTCCTGTGGGTGGTTGGGCAAATGGGAGATTAAAAAAATTAAGTGAAACTGATAAAATTAGAGATAATTCAAAAAATGGAAGTGGTTTTGGTAAAAATATTTCTAATTGGATTGGTCGTGAAATGGTTTATCCAAATAATGTTTTAAACTTTGCAACTGTATGTAACAATAAAAAACATAGTGCGGCATTTCCTGAAGAATTGCCTGAATGGTTCATTAAACTATTTACAAAAGAATTTGATACAGTTTTAGATCCTTTTGTTGGTTCGGGAACAACTTTATACGTAGCAAAAAGAATGAAAAGAAATTCAATTGGAATAGATATAATGCCTGAATATATTGAAATGATAAAAAAAGAAATAAATGAATGTGAATATGTATTATTTGAACCTAAAGTAGAATATAAAAAAAAGACAGGGAATAAAAAATGATATATAATGAAGAAAATTTGATGGGAGCGTAAATATTTTTGTGTAAAAGGAAAGAATAAAATGGTAAGTTAACG
>CAYLZI010000316.1:0-2553 GCA_964388215.1 uncultured Anaerolinea sp. | reverse complement strand
TCACCCTGCGCGGGGCCGGACGCTCCTATAACGACGCCGCCCTGAACGGCGGCGGAATCGTGTTGGACATCCAGGACATGAACCGCATCCTGGAGTGGAACCCCGAAACCGGCCTGATTAAGGCTGAGCCCGGCGTCACCCTGCAAAAACTGTGGCAGCACGTCCTGCCCGATGGCTGGTGGCCGCCGGTCGTCTCCGGCACAATGTACACTACCCTGGGCGGCTGCCTGGGCATGAACATTCACGGCAAGAACAATTTCAAACTCGGCACCATTGGCGAGCAGGTGGTCGAATTTACCGCCCTGCTGCCGACCGGCGCCGAAGTGACCTGCTCCCCCACCCACAACGGCGACCTGTTCCACAGCCTCATCTCCGGCATGGGCATGTTGGGCGTGTTCACATCGGTCACAATGAAGATGAAAAAGATGTATTCGGGGCTGCTCGATGTCCACGCCTTCCCGGTGCGGAATTTGCATGAGCACCTGAACGCCATCGCCGAGACCGCCCCGACCAACGATTACACCGTCGGCTGGCTGGATTCGACCGCTGGCGGCAGCACGCTGGGGCGCGGCCAACTGCACACCGCCAAATACCTGCACGAGGGCGACGACCCCGACCCCAAGAAAACGATGCAGGTCACTTACCAGACCCTCCCGGCGACCATGTTCGGGGTCTTCCCCAAATCCATCATCCACTTCTTCATGTCCCCGTTTATGATTAATCCCGGCGTCTGGCTGGTGAACACCGCCAAATATGTCGCCAGCTTGCGCGAGGGGCATTACAAACAACCCCACGCGGCCTTCCACTTCCTGCTCGATTATGTCCCAAACTGGGAAAAAGCCTACGGACGCGATGGGCTGATTCAGTATCAATCCTTCGTCCCCAAAGAAACTGCCGAGGCAGCCTGGACAGAACTGCTGACCCTCTCGCACAAGCGCGGGATGCCCTCCTATCTCGGCGTGACCAAACGTCACCGCCCCGACAAATTCCTGCTCTCGCACGCCGTGGATGGGTTCTCGCTGGCGCTCGATTTCAAGGTCACAAACGGCAGCCGCCCCAAAATGCGCGAGATGTTGCGCGATTTCGACCGAATTGTGCTGGACGCGGGCGGACGTTTCTACTTCGCCAAAAACAGCGAGACCACGCCCGAAACCGCACAGCGTTTCCTGGGGCAGGAAACTGTCGAACGCTTTAAAGCCCTCAAACGGCGCACCGACCCCAACAACCTGCTCGAATCGGATTTATTCCGAAGGGTGTTTGGCAGTTTGTAGTGAGCAACTTATTCGCCCGCAGCCTGACTGCGGGCGAAAACAATTTCAAATCAGGTACTTTTTGGCTATGAAATTCTCACGATACAAAATTGACTTTTTGGGCTAAAATCATTACACTAAAACACAATAGACTCTACTGCAAAAAGGCAATTAAAACACAAAGGACACAAAGAACACAAAGGATTCTTGAGAATCTAATTTGAAATCTTAAAGTTTTTCGCAAAAAACATGACAAAATTTGCGCAATGTTTTAAAAACTTTGTGACCTTTGTGCCCTTCGTGTTTAGAAAAAGGTTTTTGCAGTGGAGCCACAATAGCAATTAATGTGATTTTCCAGGAGGAATGATGGCCGCACAATATCAACTCGTAATGCACGCCGGGCCAACCCCGGGGAAAACCTTCCCACTCGAAGTTGACGTGATTACCATTGGGCGCGAGGCCGGGAATACGATTGTCATTAACGACGCAGAAGTTTCTCGCAAACACACCCAACTGATGCTTCAGGGCGGCAAATACGTCCTGAGCGATATTGGCTCAACCAACGGCACCTTTGTCAACGGCCAGCGCATCACCGGGCAGCATGTTCTCGTTCCGGGTGAAGTGATTTCGCTGGGTGAACAAATCAACCTGTTGTTCGAGTCTCTGGCGCAAATCGACCCCAACGCAACCATGCTCTCCTCCTCTGCCCGGCCTGCGGCGGTCGCTCCCAAGCCATCCGCCCCGCCGCCGGCCCCTGCGCCCCAGCCTGCCCAGTCGGTTGGGTATGCCGGTCGCGTTCCCGCCGGGCCGGAGCCTGGCATGGCCGAACCACCCGCGAAAGGCGGCGCGAACCGGACGCTCATCATCGTGGCGGTGGTCATCCTGCTCCTGTTGTGCTGTTGCGTCGTCGGGCTGTTCGTTTACGATTATGCCGAATTGTGGTGCTCGCCGCTGACTTCGTGGCTGGTGCCGATGCTCGGCGGCGGCGCCTGCCCGTAACCCCAGCAATAAAAAATGCCCCGAAGGAACAAATCCTTCGGGGCATTTTCATTTCTCTAACAAAGCCATTGCTGCCCGCAGCCTGGCTTCGGCCTGGAGGTAATCTCCGGCGCGCAAATCCCGGTCGGCGGCGCTCAGGAGATTTTCGATTTGCGCGTTGACCAGTTCACGCGGCCTGCGCAACAAATCGGCAACGATTCCGCGCCGCCGCATGGCGGGAATGTCGGGCAGCCAGGCGGTCAGGAAATAGGCCGAGGGGTCATAGCGCTGCTGGTAGTGGCGCAGCGTGTCGTAGAAGGCCACC
>CAYLZI010000315.1:0-2557 GCA_964388215.1 uncultured Anaerolinea sp. | reverse complement strand
ACCTACGGCCTTCGCGATGTCAACGCGATGCTCTAACCAACTGAGCTACCCGCCCGGGCAAGTTGGTATTATACACAGGCTAGATAAAAATGACAATGCTTTTATCCCAATCAATTTATGGCGTTCTCAAGAAAGCAAGTTTCTCCCTCACCCCTGCCCTTCCCCCGGCGGGAGAAGGGCTGAGTTCATATTATGCTACAATGCCCACCATGCGAAATATCTCCTTTTTTCTTTTGTTGCTTGTTCTCCTCTTTGGCGCAGTTGCGCTGTGGGAGGTCTGGCCGCGTCCGCAACCTTTGAGCGCGGAATTTGACGGGGAACGCGCCTATCAGGATGTCATTCGACAAGTGGAATTTGGGCCTCGTATCCCGAGAACGGATGGACACCGGCAGGTCATCGCCTACATCCAGGCCGAGTTAAAGGCTACCGGGTGGCAAAGCGAAGTCGTGGCGGGTGAGTTCAAGGGACAGGCAGTCAAAAATATCCGCGCCTGGCGCGCCGAGGCTGAGCCAGTCATCTTGCTAGGGGCGCATTACGATACGCGCATCTATGCCGATGACGACCCCAACCCTGAGAATCACACCCTTCCCGTGCCAGGCGCCAACGATGGCGCTTCGGGAGTGGCGGTGCTGCTCGAACTAGCGCGCGCGCTGCCAGCGGATTCTGTGCCGGTCGAACTGGTCTTTTTCGACGCTGAGGATAATGGCCGCATCGCAGGCTGGGACTGGATCCTCGGCTCCAGCGCGTATGCCGCCGCCATGCAATCCCGGCCCAAGGCGGTGGTGATTGTGGATATGATTGGGGATGCCGACCTGGACATCTACCTGGAGCACAACTCAGACCCTGAGTTAATGCGCCAGATTTGGGGCGTAGCCCAACGCCTGGGCTACGAACATGCTTTTATTCCAGAATACAAATACCGGGTGCTGGATGACCATCTCCCCTTTATTGAAAAAGGCCTGAGGGCAGTAGATATTATTGACCTGGATTATCCTTACTGGCACACCATCGCAGATACACCCGATAAAGTCTCGGCGCAAAGCCTGAAAATTGTGGGGGACACCTTGCTAGCATGGTTGGCAGAATATGGCGCGTGCCTGGCACAATCAAACTGTAATGCAGAGTAAATTGTCAAAACCTTGCCTACGCGCTAAACTATAGGCATGAGCATTCAGGACAGTCTCGCCCACATCCGGCCCATCCTGCAAAAGCGCGCCTCGGCAGCCCTGGCGCGCGGCGCGGGCGTGCGTGAAAATTTCCAAAACCAGTTGAGCCGTTTTTTCGACCTGCTCGAACAGGCTGTAGAAACTGGCGATGCCGCCTGGTTAGACCCGCTGCTGCAAGATTGGACCCGCACCCGCACCGAGACCGACCTGGAGGAGGGCGAGCGCAACGTCACAACGCTGCTCAGCCAGATTGTGCTGCTGACGCAAGATACAGCGCGCGAAAATTTGGATGATGCTCCGGCATTGGAACTGCTCTCGGCGCTGATGCCCATTTACTTGCGCTGCATTGAGCGCGCGATGACTTACGAGAGCGAGGGCCGAGTTACTTATCTTTCTAACGAATTGGCAAAATTAAACCGAATTGTGGCGCGGGTAGATAAGAGCAAGTCTGACTTTGTGGCCGTTGCCGCGCATGAATTCAAAACACCGCTTACCCTCATTGAAGGGTACACAGCCATGATTGGCGAATTACTGCCGCCAGAGTTGGAACAATTGCATACCCTGATTCAGGGGGTTCATAATGGGTTGAAACGGCTGCACGACCTGGTGAATGACATGCTGGATGTTTCGTTGCTTGATAGCAACTTGCTTGCTCTTAACAAACAGCCGGTTTGGTTGAGTCGCATGTTTCGCTTGTTACAGGCAGAGTTAGAGCCGGTTTTGCAACAACGCCGCCAGACGCTAGATATTCGCGTTTTCCCCGGGTCAGACGAACTGATTTTTGCTGACCCTGGGAGGCTTTACCAGGCGCTCAAAAATATTGCCAACAATGGGATTAAATTCACGCCGGATGGCGGGAAAGTCACCGTCAATGGCCGCTTGCTGCCTGGTTTTGTCGAAATCACTATTACCGATACCGGCATTGGCGTTGCGCCCGAAAACCAGGATATGATTTTCGAAAAATTTAGCCAACTGGTAGATGTTTCCCTGCACTCAACTGGCAAAACCAAATTCAAAGGCGGCGGGGCAGGCATGGGGTTGCCTATCGCGCGCGGTATTATCGAGGCGCATGATGGCTCATTATGGGTCGAATCACCGGGCTATGATGAAAAAAACTGCCCTGGCTCCACCTTCCACATTTTACTGCCGCTGCGCACCCAGCCCGAAGACCCCGGCCTGGCAAAATTGTTCAGCGCTGTAGCAACGCGCCCCAATTCTACCCGCTCGTAAAGCGAGAACTTATCTCGCATGTGGTATGATTGAACCGGTGGGTGATATTCCACCGGTCATTTTTTGTAACTGCCTACCCACCCTCACCCCCGACCCTCTCCCGGTAGGAGAGGGGAGAAAACAGGGACAATTTTGTCGCTTTCAGCAAGAAAATCCGTTTC
>CAYLZI010000314.1:0-2588 GCA_964388215.1 uncultured Anaerolinea sp. | reverse complement strand
CTAGCATATCTGACTCTACTGCAAAAACCTATTAAACACGAAGGACACAAAGGAAATGCTTTTCATATTTTAACCTTCGTGTACTTCGTGTCCGCCTGCCCCGCGAACTGGGCAGGGTTGTGTTTAAAGACCTTTTTTCAGCGGAGTCATATCTATAAAATCCCGCCATAAAGCGGGATTTCCTCAGCGTTTCTTTGGGCCAAAGCGCGGGTGCGGGTGAGGGTGTGGCGGGTGATGCTGCATGGGGCGCGGCCCGCGCGGGGTGGGTTGGTTTTGCTGCGGCGGGGCTGGTAGCGCGTAGTCAAAAGAAGCCAGGGTTTCTCGCGGCAGTTTTTGCCCCATAATTTTTTCGAGTTCGTACACCATTTCGTCGTCATCGGGAGTGACCAGGGTAAAGGCGTCGCCGCTGCGCTCGGCGCGCCCGGTGCGCCCGATGCGGTGGATGTATGCGTCGGGGGTGTCGGGCATGTCGAAGTTGATGACGTGCGAGATGCTGTCCACATCCAGCCCGCGCGCGGCGATGTCGGTGGCGACCATAATTTGGAAGTGGCCGCTGCGGAAGCCGTTGAGCGCGTTCTGGCGCTGGCTTTGCGTTCTATCGGAGTGCAGGCTGGTGACGCGATAGCCGTTTTGGCCGAGTTTTTTGGCGAGGGCGTGGGCGCGGTGACGGGTGCGGGCGAAAATCAGCACTGAATTGGTGTCGGTGCGTTTGAGAATCTCGAAAGTTAGCGCGGTTTTGAGATGTTTTGGAACCGGGTAGAGGGCATGAGCAACAGTATGCGCGGGTTGGGTCAGGCCAACGGCTATCCGCTGGGGGTTGGTCAGCGCTTCGGCGGCCAATTTTTCTACTTCTGGCGGGAAAGTGGCCGAAAAGAGCATTGTCTGCCGTTTGGTAGATAATTGTTTGATAATGCGGCGCACATCGGGCAGGAAGCCCATATCGAACATGCGGTCGGCTTCATCCAGCACCAGGATTTCGATGGTTTCTAATTTGGCATAGCGTTGGGAGGCCAGGTCGAGCAGGCGGCCCGGGCAGGCCACCAGGATTTCGACGCCGCTCTTGAGGGCTTTGACCTGCGGCCCGGCGCTGACGCCGCCGTAGATGGTGGCCGAGCGCAGCCCTGTGCCGGCGCTGAGGGTGCGGATGTTGTCGTTAATTTGTTCGGCCAGTTCACGCGTGGGGGTGACAATGAGGGCCCGGGCCAGGCTTCGCTGCGAACGCTCAGCCGAGCAGTTGCGCGGGCCGTCGAGCAATTTTTGCAGGATGGGTAGGACGAATGTGGCAGTTTTGCCGGTTCCGGTTTGGGCGGTGCCGATTAAATCACGGCCTTCGAGCGCGGCAGGGATAGCGGCTTCCTGGATAGGTGTTGCCTCGCGGTATCCGGCGCGGTTGATTCCGGCCATCAGGCGGGAATCTAATTTGAATTGGTCGAAATTCACGTGCTTTCCTTGTCTTCAGCAGTCGGGTGGGGTGAAAAAGACACACTGATAATTTTACTGATTGTATCAGGGAATGGGGAGCCTTCCTGGATGAGAAAAGTCTCATCTCGCTCGGCTTGTTTCATAGGTAAAATTTAGGAGTGAAGCAGATAATCTTGCAGATGTGGAGTGCAGGAGCTTGCTCCTGCGTAGCGGCAGGGATAATTTACGCATGAAACGGAAAATCTTGCTGGGGCTGGCTGCGGCGGGGGTTTTCCTGGTCGCAGCCGTCTTCATCTATTATCGTGGGCGTCCCGCGCCGGTGGAAATGCGCGAGGAAATTTACCCATGCGTGGTCTACTACCGAAAAACGCATATTTGGCCGCGCACCCTGATTGCGCACATTGTCACCGTTGATTTGACCTGTAAAAATATCAAGGTGCTTGTCACGCCGCCCGAAAAGGGAGATAAGGAAAACCCACTGCGGGCGCGTACCACGAAGCAGTTTGCGAATGAGTTCGGCGTGCAAATTGCCATCAATGGCGACGGTTTCACTCCCTGGTGGTCGAACCACTTGTTCGACTACTATCCCCATCCCGGCGACCCGGTGCGCCCCCTGGGTTTGGCGGCTTCTAATGCGCGCCAATATGGCGCAACCAGTCCAAAAGCCCCAATTTTATACATCAACGAGCGTAACGAAGCCTCGTTTGGCGCGCCCAATCGCAAAGTCTATAACGCCATTTCGGGGATGAGCTGGCTCGTGCGCGATAAGCAAATCGTGGAAGACCTGAACGACACCCGCGCCGCGCCGCGCACGGCAGTTGGTTTAGATGGCCCTGGCACGCGCCTGATTATGATTGTTGTAGATGGCCGCCAGCCCTTTTATAGCGAAGGCGCGACGATTGCCGAACTGGCCGAACTGATGCTGTACTACGGCGGCGACAACGCAATCATGCTCGATGGAGGAGGCTCATCAACAATGGTGATTGACTGGCCGGGCAAGGGTTTGCAGGTGATGAACTCGCCGATAGACCTGGGCATTCCAGGCCGAGAGCGGACGGTTGGTAATCACCTGGGGATTTTTGCAGTGCCGTAACGCAGAATTGGTTCCGCCTAATCGAGCCTCGGACATAAATCGAACCGCGCAAGTTCAGGGTTGAACGAGCGCG
>CAYLZI010000313.1:0-2599 GCA_964388215.1 uncultured Anaerolinea sp. | reverse complement strand
TCACACATTTAAGCGGGAATTGATTTTCACGAGCAAGCTCATGAACTATGATTACCTTGGTTTCTGCTATATCTTTCGTGTAAACGCCTGCTAATCCAGAGCCGCTTTTATGAACATGGAGCATAATCTGAACAGCCTCAACAGGAGATTTCTTAAAGATGGACTCCAATATATGCACAACAAATTCCATTGTAGTATAGTCATCATTAATGAGCAAGACCTTGTATAGATCGGGGCTTGTGGGTTTTGCCCGCGTAACGGTTTCAATACTTTCTTTAAGTTTTATTTCTTCCGACATATCATTACTCCTTTTTATTTACACGAAGTACAGGAACTCGAAGTGCAAGAAGTGCATCCCGAAGATGATGCGCTCTGAACACCGCTCATCGCAAAAAGAGAAAACTTTTTTTGCACTTCTTCAGAACCGCATTTCGGACAGCATATCTGCTGATTACCGAAAACGAGTTTCTCAAACTCTTTCTCGCACCGATTGCATTTATATTCGAATATCGGCATTTCTTCTCCTTGTTTGTGATATTAACTAAATTATTTGGGTCTTTTTCCTTTTTTAGTCTTTGTATTTATTATATCATAAGGATTTCAGGTTTTTTAAGGCATTGGTATATGCCATACTTGAATTTATGATTTTTAGAAGGTTATATTAAATCTATGCAATATTTAATTTACTTTCTGATAATTTCTTTAGCTCCCTTTGTACCAATAAAAAACTGCAATTCAGAGGTATTTTCATTCAGCAAAGATTCTTCAGTCATTGGATTTAAAAAAACATACATCATAGAAAATTCAGAATCTCTGATAGAGATAGCCAGAAAATTCAATTTAGGATATAATGCGATCACTGCCTCAAATCCAGATATTGATCCGTTCCTTCCAGATATTGGCACCACTGTGAGGATACCAACTTCGTGGATTTTACCAGAGATAAACATGTATGACGGGATTGTAATTAATCTTTCAGAAATGCGGCTGTACTATTTTTTCCAGCAAAGTGGCAGAAAACTTGTAAGAACATTCCCGATTGGTATAGGCAGGGAAGGTTATAACACCCCACTTGGTCAATTTAAAATAACACAAAAGGTTGAAAATCCAAGCTGGTATGTGCCGGCATCTATAAGAGCAGAAAAACCTGAACTACCAATGGTTGTCCCACCGGGACCAAATAATCCTTTAGGCACTCATGCGCTCAGGCTTTCGGTGCAATCATACCTTATCCATGGAACCAATAAACCATGGGGGGTGGGCAGAAGGGTCAGTCATGGCTGCATAAGGCTATATCCTGAAGATATTCCAGTTCTATTTCAACTTGTAAAAAACGGTGTGAAAGTCGAGATTGTGAAGCAGCCTGTAAAAATCGGCGTGAAGGATAAAAAGGTCTTTATCGAGGTTCATAAAGATGATGACCTCGAAAATTATTTTGGTGAGGCATTCGCCTTGATATCAAAGAAAAACCTGCTTCAGCACATCGATACTGAAAAGCTTTATTATGCACTTAGGCAAAAAAGCGGTGAACCATTCGAGATTTCTGAATGATTGAGGCTTGTTTATAATATTTTCAGTAGAATGAAGAAAAAGCTTGTTCTTAAACTTTTTTACAAATCCCTCTCGAAAAAATACTTTTTTTGTTCAGCGTCTGTTTGTAAACTGTGCAAGTTGTGTTTTTCCGCTATTCTGGCTTGTCCAGAATCGTCCATTAAGAAGGATTTCCGACTCGTAGCGCCTGTGGGAATAACAAAAAAACCGAGTTTATAAACAAACTCTCAGCAGTGTCAATACTCCAGTATTCAGAAAGGATTCAACAATGCTCAATATCTATTTGACAACATTAGGCTGCCCTAAGAACCAGGTTGACTCAGAACACCTAAAGAGAAGCTTTATATCAGAAGGATTTATCTTTGTAGATAGCCCTGATGATGCCGATGTCTTTGTTGTCAACACATGTGGTTTTATAAGGGATGCAAAGGAAGAGTCAATAGACGAGATATTGTCTCTTGCCAGAAAGAAGGCAGATTTTTTGCCCAAAATTAAAACTTACAATAACAGTTCTAAAAAACTTCTGGTCTTCGGGTGTCTTGCCCAGAGGTACAGGGATGAAATCAAAAAAGAAATCCCTGAGATTGATGCCTTATGGGGAGTAGCTGAGGAAAAGGAGATTATTGAATATTGCAAAAAGTTGAATATTGTAAAAAATACAAGTAACTGTGAAGCAATTGAAGACCTTCAAGCATCAAAAAAAATCTTATTACACAATCGCTCATCTTTTGCATATATTAAAATTGCGGAAGGCTGCGATAAAAAATGCACCTTCTGCATAATCCCTGCGATAAGGGGCAGGTTTAAGAGCATCCAGCCTGATGATATTATCAAGGAGGCTGAAGATTTTATAAGGCAGGGGATAAAGGAAATTATACTCGTTGCACAGGATATAACTAATTATGGCAGAGATTTGAGGGAATATAATTTAATATCTCTTTTGAAAGATTTGGCTGCTATAGAGGGAGATTTCAGGATCAGGCTTCTTTATCTTTATCCAACAGCAATAGATGATGAACTGCTTGAACTGATTGCATCAAATGAGAAG
>CAYLZI010000312.1:0-2605 GCA_964388215.1 uncultured Anaerolinea sp. | reverse complement strand
ATCTCGCTTGCGCCATCGAAAAAACAGAACATTTGTCTAATCTGACATTGTCAAGATAGATAAAACTTCCGAATAAAAACGGCGTACACTACGTTAAGTATTTGGAATGAAAGGAACAATCAGTGGCCTTCACCCAAGCGGAGACGGAAGCGGCGCTCGTCGCCAAAGCCCAATACGGCGACCGCCATGCCTACGGAGAACTTGTCTGCCAGCATCACCCCGGCGTTGTGAATGTGGTCTACCGCTTATGCGGCGACTCGGAACTGGCGCAGGATGCCGCGCAGGATGCCTTCATTCAGGCCTGGCTGCATTTGCCATCCTTTCGCCCCGGCACTTCGCTGCGTAATTGGCTGTATCGCATCGCCGTCAATGTTGCGCTCGATGTCATCCGGCGCAACGCAAAGACTGCCGAAACATCCTTCGATGACCTGCCATTGCCCGACCCGCAGACCGGCCCCGAAGCCTCGTTTTTACAAAAAGAACGCGCCCGCGCCGTGCAAAACGCCATCCTTGCCTTACCAGAGGCCAGCCGCGCAGTGTTGGTGTTGCGCGAATGTGGCGAACTTTCATATCAAGAAATCTCCGCCGCGTTAGATATCCCACTCGGCACGGTCATGTCACGGCTAAATTATGCCCGCACGCAACTCAAACGCTTATTGGAGCCGCAAATTATTAACCTGGAGTTGGAATATGCCTGAGCATATCACCCAATGGATAGTCGCCTATCACGATGGAGAACTGCGCGGTTTGCGCCTGCGTCAGGTGGAAAATCACCTGGCGGGCTGCGCCGCGTGCCAGGCTGAACTGGAAGGGATGCGTTCACTCTCCGCGCTGTTGCGCGAGACGCCCCCCCAGGCAGGTTTCTTGCCTGCTGAGCGTTTCGCGGCCAACCTGGCCCTCAGGCTGCCCCGTCAACCCGATGCAACCCTGCCCCGCAGCGCAGCCCGCGAAGTTGGCTGGTGGCTGGTTCCGCTCGGCACGTTGGGGGCGTGGCTGTTCATTCAGGTGACTTTCTCGCTCCGTTCGGCAGTTTTGCTCGTGGCAGATGCGGGGCTACTCGGCAGTGACCTGGCCTGGCTGCAACGCAACCCGATGCAGATGAGTTGGTTCGCCACAGCGACGAATCTATTTGGGAATCAGGTCGGCCTGACAGGGCAGGCAGTATTATCAGCATTGAACGATGCCCATTTGTTCATCACGCAGGCAACAGGCAGTCTGCTGCCACAGGCTCTGTTAGCGGCGGCCTACCTGGGCTGGCTGGTTTTCTGGTGGCTGGGGCAGCAATCGCAGGCAGCCCAATCATCGAGAAATTTCTCGCAAGGTTAAATCTTTTTTTGTGCTGAAGCGTGCTTCAGCACCCCCATAAGAAAAGGAGAGTATACAATGTTAGATGTTAAAAAAATCCTCTCGCGTTCCTGGCATATCTTGTGGATCTATCGGACGTTGTGGATTTTCGGCTTCATGCTGGCCCTGGCAATGGGCGGGGGAGGCGGCGGAAACAACAGCCACTATTCTGCCAATGACAACGACCGCCGCCAGACCGATTCGGAATGGCGCGGCGATTGGGAAGGCCTGCGCGGCGAAAATTTCTTAGAGCAAGCGCAAGATGGCCTTCGGCAGGCTGGTGAAGAACTGCAAAAATTACAGATGCAATACCCGGTTGAGTTTCGGATGGGCATTGCGGTTGCAATTACGCTGGTGATGGTTGCTTTGTTTATCAGCCTGTTAACTGCCATCTTGCGTTATGTGGCCGAAACAGCCTCTATTCGCATGGTGGATGAATATGAACAGACCGGCGCTAAAGTCGGGTTCAGGCAGGGTTGGAAGTACGGCTGGTCGCGCGCCTCGTGGCGATTGTTCCTGGTCAACTTACTGGTGCATATTCCATCGGTGATTTTGTTAATTGTGCTTGGCCTGTCTGCCGGGTGGATTATCTCGGCGGCGCTAAGCGGCGCGCGGTCTGCGCTGGTTACCAGCCTGATTGCGGGAATCGGCATATCGTTCCTGTTTATCTTTATCACCGCTATCCTCATGGTCATCCTATATGTGCTGCGCGACTTCGCCTGGCGGATGGTCGTTCTGGAAGATGCCGGTGTGATGGATGCGCTGCGAATGGCTTTTGGATTAGTGAAACGCCAGTGGAAGAATGTTGGCCTGATGTGGCTGGTGATGCTTGGTTTCAAGATTGCCTGGGGCATTGCCTTCTTTATCCTGGTCTTCCCGCTGCTGGTTGTTTCCATCCTGACGGCGGTGGGTGGCCTGCTGGTGGCAATTCTGCCAACCCTGCTGACCGCCGGGGTTGCCAGCCTGCTCTCCGCGCCCGATTACTGGCCCTGGATTTTTGCCGCAATCGTTGGCCTGCCTCTGTTCGCGGTGGTGGCTTTCTCGCCCATTCTGTTGGTGAGCGGCTGGGGGCTAATTTATCAATCAAACGTTTGGACATTGACCTACCGTGAGTTGAAGGCACTCGAAACGGTTGCCCCGGCGGTGGTTGAGCAGGTTGAGTAATAAGCGCATTGAAAGTAAAAATAAACGCCCCGCCCTTTTTAAGGGCGGGGCGTTTGTATCTATCTTGACAATGTCACATTTTCGCATAACTTTGCGC
>CAYLZI010000311.1:0-2628 GCA_964388215.1 uncultured Anaerolinea sp. | reverse complement strand
GTTCATCCGCAAATCTTACCCGATCTTCACGCTTTGATCTGCGTAACATCAGATAATAATGTGATATGGGAATAGTATAGCCCAAAAACAAGTTAGAGTTGCGTTAGATTACCTTTGTGGCACTTGCGCCGCTATTTTAAGAGTCATAGAATAAAGCGAAAGGTGAATCATGGAATACAAGGATTATTACAAGACTCTGGGCGTTTCACGCCAGGCCAGCGCCAATGAAATCCGTTCGGCGTATCGTAAATTGGCGATGAAGTATCATCCCGACCGCAACCCCGGTGATAAGCAGGCCGAGGAAAGGTTCAAGGATGCCAACGAGGCCTACCAGGTGCTTTCTGATTCGCAAAAACGCGCTCGCTATGACCAGTTAGGCAGCGCCTATTCCGATTATCAGCGGCGTGGCGGCGCGCCCGGCGGCTTCAACTGGGGCGATTGGGCGACAGGCAGCTCCTATAGCGGGGCGCAACAAGTTAACCTGAATGACCTGTTTGGGGCGGGCGGCTTTTCGGACTTTTTCAGCGCCATCTTCGGCGGGATGAGCAGTGGAGCGGCCTCCGATTTTGGGATGCCGCGCAGCCGGGCAGCCGCTCACGCGCCAGAATATCCCGTTTCCATTTCACTGCAAGAAGCCTACGAGGGAACCACCCGCCAACTTTCGATTGGCGAAAGCCGCAAACAGGTCAAAATTCCGCCGGGCGCCAAAACCGGCACCAAGGTGCGCGTGGCCGAGGCCAACCCCGGCGGCGGCGATATTTACCTTAAAGTAACGGTGGAGCCAGACCCTGCCTTCGAGCGCGAGGGAGATAACCTGACCACTAGCGCGGCGATTGATGTGTTTACTGCCCTGTTGGGAGGCGAAGCCGAGGTGCAGACCATGGCCGGGCGCGTCAAACTCACCATCCCGCCGGTGACGCAGCCAGACCAGAAATTCCGCCTGGCCGGGCGCGGGATGCCTGGCCTGAAAGACCCACAATCGAAGGGTGATTTATTCGTTAAAGTTAAGGTGCGCCTGCCCCAAAAATTGAGCGGAGAGCAGAAACGGTTGATTGAACAGGCGCGCGATTTAATGCGCAATTCGTAATTTGTAACACACGCCACGAAACTTTCAGGAGAGCATGTTTTATGAAAAACAATTTTCGTTTACTGGTAACTATTTCTGCGCTGGTGCTGGCTTCGCTGGCTTGCCAGGCCTTGCAGCCAACCTCGGTTCCAAGTTCAACCGCTTCGCCGGTTCTCTTTCCGTCGCCAACCCCCTTGGTGGCCGTAGAAAACCCGATTACGGAGGTCAGTGCCCCGGTCACAGATTTGGAACAGGAATTATTGCTGGTTTCTTTGTACGAGCGGGTAATTCCAGGGATTGTGTCCATTCAGGTTGCCACAGACACAGGCGGCAGCCAGGGAACAGGGTTCGTATTCGATAAACAGGGCCATATTCTCACGAATGAGCATGTGGTGAGTGGGCAAATGGCCATGCAAGTAACGTTTACTTCGGGGTTCAAATCTTATGCAACGCTGGTGGGGGTTGATAAGGATTCGGACATCGCCGTTATTAAGGTAGATGCGCCAGAATCAGAACTCGCGCCGCTGAGGCTGGGTGATTCGTATCAGTTGAAGGTTGGACAAAAGGTAATTGCGATTGGAAACCCGTTTGGCTTGAGCGGGACGATGACAACTGGCATTGTCTCGGCTTTGGGGCGCACCCTGCCATCGAACCGGGAAGCATCTGGCGGCAGTTTTTTCAGTGCCGGGGACTTGATTCAGACCGATGCGGCCATCAACCCTGGTAATTCGGGCGGGCCGCTCTTCAATTTGAACGGCGAAGTGATTGGAATCAACCGCGCCATTCGGACCGTTTCCTCTACAGCCAGCGGAGAGCCGGTCAATTCGGGCATTGGATTTGCAATTGCCATTAATATTGCCAAACGAGTCGCGCCTGAAATTATCAAAAACGGCAAGTACGATTATCCGTACATGGGAATTTCGTCGGTTGATAACCTGACAATTGATGAAATCGAGTCGCTTGGCCTCACCCAATTTACTGGCGCGTATGTCACCAACGTCATTCCTGGCGGCCCGGCGGCCAAAGCAGGGGTAAAGGCCGGAACAAAAGATGTCGGGCTTGGCCCCAGCACGTTGGGCGGCGGCGACCTGATTATTGCAATGGATGGCGTTCCGATTAAGAACTTCGATGAGTTGCTGCGTTATCTTATCAATAACAAAAGCCCCGGCGACAAACTGGTGCTGACTGTACTGCGCAGCGGCGAACAACTTGACCTTACCCTGACTCTTGATAAGCGGCCCTGATTCTTGCATGGGTTGAATTGACAAACCCCGGCTCATCAGCATGAGCCGGGGTTTGCCGTTTTAAGGCTCTACCGTTTTTGATGTGAAATCCCGTAGGGGCGAACCGCCATGCGCAAAAAATCATCCATTTGCGCCTGGATACTTTGCAAAAAGCATCTTGTTATGCCCTGGGTGGTTCGCCCTTACACTGCATCGCGTTAACCCGTTTTAATAAAACATCCTTGGTAACTATCTTGACAATGTCACATTTTCGCATAACTTTGCGCCCTCACCCTAACCCTCTCCCAAAGGGAGAGGGGACAATGCTATTTTTATCAG
>CAYLZI010000310.1:0-2641 GCA_964388215.1 uncultured Anaerolinea sp. | reverse complement strand
CACCTGTCATTTACGAAGTGTATGTAGATAAGGAAACTGAGCCTCGGGTGAGAACCCAGATAACGGATGAACTTGGAAGCGGAAAGCCTTTTCCAATTACCCAGACGCCCCTTGAGTTGCAGCCAGGCCATCACGTCATTAAAGTAGTCGTCAAAGTCTGGCAAGAGAAATACAAAGAACTCGACCAGCCCGATTTGCAATTGGTGGTGGATGCGGTGATGCTGCTTCTCAAAAAATAGATAACCGGAGCAAACAGATGGCAGAATTAATCCTACATGGAGAACCCGGTCACCCAAGCGAAACTTTGGCAGCCGAATACCTGGCCGAGAAATTGCCCGCCCCCTACCAGGTGCATTATGCTCTCAAGATGGGCTATGAGCAGACCGATTTTGATTGTATTGTGGTTGCGCCACATGCTGTCTATGCCATTGAAATCAAAGCATACGGCGAAACAATTATTTTTGACCCCAAAGATTCGAAATGGGTACTGTCTAGCGGCGAGAGAAAACCGGCGGCTACCGGGCAGGCGGCCACCAACCGTAGCAAGTTGCATACCCTGCTGCAAGAGTATTACATTGGATTCAAAGATGTTCCCGTGCAAGAAGTGGTGTGCCTGTATGCCGAAAACAAACCAAATGTTTCCAGGTTTCCTGAAAACCAGCGCCGCCTTACCTTTTGGTACAAAGATTTGCCAGACTATTTGAAAGACCGCGAACGCCTCACCCGCCGCTCGCTTGGTTTTGACCTGACTGATTACATGGATATTATCAAACATGGGTTGGCGTTTGGGCTTGGGCACCCGCGATACCTTAACGATTATAAAATTGAGTCATGCGTCTGGATTACCAGTCAGTATCGCGGCTATGCGGCTTCGAGCAGCAACTGGCCTTATCAGCACATCCTGAAAGTGTATGATTTTCCCAATGATATTAGCGAAGGAACAGTACAAAAGTTTATTGACGACCTTAAGCGTGAACGCGACGCCCTGAAAAGGATAGCAGACATGGGCGACCCGGCTTCGGGGGGCCAGCAGAATGTGATGCTCGCCAGTAATGCTTTTTATAACAAAAGCAAAAACCAGTATGCGGTGGTAATGAACGCAGTGCATGGAGAGCCGCTTTCGGTTCTCATGAAGCATTCCGACAAATGGCCCCGCGCAGAACGTTTCCAACTCGCCGCCCAGGTTTGCCGCGGCCTGCAATTTGTGCATTCAGCGGACGTGATTCATCGGGGGTTGCACCCCGAAAACATCATCCGCGACAAAGACGGGGTGGCAAAACTGGTCAATTTCAATTTTGCCAAGTTTAGTCCCTTGTCGCTGCCCAAAAATGCCTCATCAACCATGCGCGCCGATAACTTCGTGCTCAACCGCTGGATTAAGGAAGGCGAAAAAACGCATCGTTACATGGCGCCCGAATTATTCTCCGAAAACGAAGGCCAAACCAGCCCGCAGGCAACCCTTTACACCCGCGCCACCCGCGAAACCGATTTATACAGCCTGGGCGTCATTTTGTGGGAACTCTTTGCCGAAGAATCCTACCCCGGCCCTCAAGCCGAAAGCCTCGACAAACGCTCCAACCTCCCCATTGAACTTGCCGCTCCCCTGAAAAGAATGCTGGCAGCAGATGCGCAAGAACGCAAAAAAGTGGATTTGCTGGACGTGGCCGAAAAGTTTGAATTTCTGGCAAATGGCGAGCCGTTGGATAACCGCAGCCTGCCCTTGCTGAAACCTGGCTATGATTTCGACGGTTTCAAAATTCAAAAAGAACTTGCCACCACCCTAATGAGCCGCACCTACCTGGCAAAAGACAAGTTTGGCGATGGGCAGGTGGTCATTAAGTTCCTGCGCGCCAGCAGCCCAGGCGAATTGTTGGACGAAATGCAGCGTACCTGGAACATTTTATGGAACCTGGACCCGGCCTATACCGCCCGGCTTAAAGATGGCGGGCGCAAGTGGGTGCGTAACGGCATTGCGCAAAAAGAAAAAGTCAAAGATGCCATTCAGGTCTATTACCAGGTTTTTGAATTCCTGCCGGGAAAAACCCTGCGCGAATTAATTCAGGAAGGTTCCATTCGTTCAGACCGCGCAATGCTTCACAAAGTCATTTTGGGGCTGCTGGATGCCCTGCGTTCCGTTCACGCCATTGACTGGATTCATCAGGACATTAAGCCCGATAACGTGATTTTGACCGAGGATGGACGAGTCAAAATAATAGATTTTGGCCTGAGCCGGCGCGTCAATGCCGAATCTGTTTCGGAAGCCTACTCTCCCGGGTACACCCCCCCCGAAGCGCGCCGCAGCGCGCCTGATGTCCCCGGCCAGGCCTGGACGCAGGCCGGGGATGTTTACTCTGCCGCGCACGTCATCCTGGCCCTGATTAGCGGCGAACCCGAACTAAAAGGCCCGGTTTTGAACCCCGAGCAAGTGCTCAAAGTTGGCGGCCTGGCCTTCTTGGAATTATTGCAGCGCGACACCAGCAATGACCCGTCGGACCGCCTGCCAAATGGCATTCAAATGGCAGTTCAATATAAACAGGCGCTTCAAAATTTCCAGGCCAGTGAAGGAAAAATGGATGACCGCATTCACATTCTCCCCCCCTCCCCAGAGGAGGAATCGCAGGAAGAGCCAGGGACAATGATT
>CAYLZI010000309.1:0-2652 GCA_964388215.1 uncultured Anaerolinea sp. | reverse complement strand
TCGATATGGGCGAAGGTCAGTTTTCCCATGGGACGGGTAGCGCGGATGCGGCCTGTCAGGGTGGCCTTGACTTCGGCAGGTGGGTTGCCCTCCCCGGCGAGTTGTTCGGACATCTCCAGCGCGGCAATTGCCTGGGCGCTGGCGTGCGTGCGCTCGGCGCGGGTGGGGTAGGGGTTAATCCCCTCGGCGCGCAGTTCTTCTATTTTCTGCAAGCGAATTCTTTCGAGTTGGGTGTATTCTGCCATACATTCTCCAGGATATAAAAAGCCCCGCGCCGAGGCAGCCTGCATTTGCAGAGCCAGCGCGAGGCTTCGAGTGACTGCCCCAGTCTTCTAGGTGGTCTTAACGATTTTGACTTTGAATGAGCCGCCGGGCGCTTCGACCGTGACGGTGTCGCCAGGGCGGCGGTTTAGCAAGGATTTGCCTAGGGGAGATTCGTTCGAGATTTTTCCTTCGCGCGGGTTGGCTTCCGCTGCGCCTACGATGGTATATTGTTCTGGTTCGCCGCCTTCTTCTTCGATGATGACAGTGTCGCCCACTTCGACCAGATTCGGGTCATGGTGAGCATTCCCGTCGATGATGTGCGCCGCCGCCAGGATAACTTCCAATTCCTGAATGCGGCCTTCGACGAATGCCTGTTCATTTTTGGCAGCTTCATATTCAGCGTTTTCGATGAGTTCCCCGCCTTCCATGGCTTCATGAAGACGCTCGGCGACTTCCTGTCGCTTGGCGGTGCGCAGGTAATCCAATTCTTCCTGAAGTTTCTGGAAGCCCTCTTTGGTCAAATACATTGCGGACATGCTACTACCTTGTTATAAGAATATGTTGCATCTCTTATGAGATGCAACGCGGCTGCGAACAAATCTTCTCCCATTCGCGCGCATACTATATCATGAATTTATGCCAAAATCAAGCGGGGCGAAACCAGCAATTCCAAATCTAAAAAAGGACGCGGACGAGCGCAGATGAACGCGAATGATTTTTGGGCAATTCGGCGCGCAATTTTATGTTGAGTGTGGCCATGATGACCAGTGCGAAAAACCATCATTTTCGTCAGAGTTCTCTCAAAAACGGTAGAATCAGAAAAATCAACCTTGGGCAAAGAAAAAGAGACGGCTCAAGTCGAACAATGAAAGGAGATTTAAAATGGACTATGTAAAACTTGGAAATACCGGACTGGATGTATCCCCGATTTGCTTGGGCTGCATGAGTTTTGGCTCTGCCGAAGGTTGGGTTCACAATCCCTGGGCGCTCAATGAGGCAGACAGCCGCGCGATACTCAAAAGAGCATTGGAGTTGGGGGTGAATTTCTTTGATACGGCCAATGCTTATGCTTATGGCAACAGCGAAGAAATTCTTGGGCGAGCCATAAAAGATTACGCTAACCGGGATGAAGTGGTGGTTGCTACGAAGGTCTTTGTCTCGACGAGCAAAGGCCCGAATGGTGGAGGCCTTTCGCGCAAGCATATCCTGAGTCAGGTTGAGCAGAGCCTGAAACGCCTGGGCATGGATTATGTCGACCTCTACATCATCCATCGATGGGATTACAATACCCCGATTGAAGAGACGATGGAAACCTTGAACGATATTGTCAGGGCGGGGAAGGCCAGATATATTGGCGCTTCAGCCATGTATGCCTGGCAGTTCCAAAAAGCGATGCATGTGGCCGAAAAGCACGGCTGGACGCGTTTTGTCTCGATGCAAAATCACTACAATCTCATCTACCGGGAAGAAGAACGTGAGATGATGCCGCTCTGCGCAGAAGAAGGAATCGCAATGACCCCATACAGTCCACTGGCCTCTGGGCGGCTGGCGCGGGATTGGTCAGACAGTACCCGGCGACTTGAAACTGACCTCGTCGCCAGGCAGAAATATGATGCCGCCACAGTATCAGATAAAAGCATCATTGAGCGGGTTGCCGAAGTTGCCGCAACTCACAGCGTTCCGCGCGCCCATGTTGCCCTGGCCTGGATGTTGCAAAAAGCGCCTGTCGTCGCGCCGGTTGTTGGGGCAACAAAACCATCCCAACTGGAAACCGCAGTCGAGGCCTTGGCGGTAAAATTATCCCCCGAAGAAATGACGTATCTGGAAGAGCCATACCTGCCGCATCCGCTGGTTGGGTTGATTCCTTATAGCGGCCAATTGCTCAGTGCCAGAAAATAATTCGTAGAGAAAGCAACCATCCATTCTAAATAAAAAGGAGCCAAACAATGTCCGTAATGCACAAACGACTAGGAAAGCATGGCGTGTTGGTCAGCAACATCTGCCTCGGCACGATGAATTTTGGCTGGCAGACCAGCGAAGAAGATAGTTTCAAAATTATGGATCGCGCTCTTGAAATGGGCATCAACTTCTTCGACACTGCCGATGTCTATGGCTGGAGCGTGGAACACGGCCACACCGAAGAAATCATCGGGCGCTGGTTCGCGCAGGGCGGCGGGCGGCGCGATGCCACCGTGCTGGCAACCAAAGTTTACAACCCGGTTTCGCGCAAGGCCAATCTGAGGGAAGTCAACAGCGACGGGCGCAGCCTTTCAGCCTACAAAATCCGCAAGCATTGCGAGGGCAGCCTGAATCGCCTGCAAACCGATTGGATTGACCTGTACCAGATGCACCACATCGACCGCGACTGCCCCTGGGACGAGACCTGGC
>CAYLZI010000308.1:0-2658 GCA_964388215.1 uncultured Anaerolinea sp. | reverse complement strand
GTTTTGTGTTGGAATTGCTCGAAAATCAATCGGGTGGACAGGCCACCAAACTGGCAAAAGAATTATGACTGGAACCATTATCAACGTCATTGCCATCTTGGTTGGCGGCGCCGCCGGGTTGCTGTTTGGCGCGCGCCTTTCGGGAAAATTGAAAGAAACCGTGATTGCGGGCATGGGACTGTTCACAACCGCTGTGGGTTTGCAGATGTTCCTGGAAACCAAAAACCCGCTGATTGTGCTGGGCGCGCTGATTGTGGGCGCGATTCTCGGCGAGTGGTGGGGTATCGAAAACGGCTTGCAGCGCATGGGCGCGTGGCTCGAAAAACGTTTCGCCGGCGGCGGGAAGGATGAATCGAGCCGCTTTGTGCGCGGGTTTATGACCTCCTCGCTGCTTTATCTGATTGGGCCGATGGCGATTCTGGGTTCGATTAACGACGGGCTGAAGGGCGATTACAGCACGTTGGCAATTAAGTCCGTTTTAGATGGCTTCGCTTCGATTGCATTCGCGTCCAGCCTGGGAATTGGGGTGCTGTTTTCGGCGATTCCTCTGCTGGTTTACCAGGGTGGAATCAGCCTGCTGGCGGCGCAGTTGAATGCCCTCGTTACCCCACAGATGATGGGTGAACTGACGGCCACTGGCGGCGTGCTGCTGATGGGCGTGGGAGTCGGCACTCTGCTGGAATTGAAGAAAATCCGTGTGGGAAACTTCCTGCCCGCCCTGGCGATTGCGCCGTTAATTGTGTATGTGGTGAGCCTGGTGGTGAAGTGAGAATCGAACGCTTTCTGTGTGTTGTATAATATTTTTGGGAGCGACGACTATGACGAGTGAAAAATTGTTGCAGCGGATTAGCGTAAATCCGCAGGTGATGACCGGTAAACCGGTCATCGTAGGAACGCGCCTGACGGTTGAGTTTATTTTGAATTTGCTTGCGCACGGCGCAACCGCCGAAGAAGTCATCAGTGAGTATGATGGCCTGACGCAGGATGACATTCGGGCTTGTATTTTGTTCGCCAGCAAGGCACTGGAAGATATGGTTTTTATGCCGCTGAAATCTGAGGCAGTTTAATGCGTTTTTTGGTGGATGAATGTGCCGGGCCGATGGTTGCAAAGTGGCTGGTTGCGCAAGGCCATGAAATTTTTTCGGTTTATGATTTGGCGCGGGGGATGAAGGATGACTCTATCATCCAAAAAGCATTCGATGAAAACTGGATTTTATTGACAGCCGATAAGGATTTTGGCGAACAAGTTTTTCGTGAGCGAAAACCTCATCACGGCATTATTTTGTTGCGCCTGGAGAATGAGCGCGCAAAAATCAAAATCGACGTATTGAGAAAATTACTGGCTTCCTATGCTGCCTTGCTGCCGGAGCAGTTCGTGGTTGTGACAGAGAAAAAAGTTAGAATTTCAAAAAGGTAATTTTGTTATGAACGCTCTCTGGCTTGAAAATCAGCAACTTCGTCTGCGCGAGGATGTACCCCTGCCTGCCAGGCCCGGCGAGGCGCTGGTGAAGGCGCGCCTGGCGGGGGTGTGCGGCACCGACCTGGAGATGGTGAAGGGCTATTATCCGTTTACCGGCATCCCGGGGCATGAATTCGTGGGGCAAATTGCCAATTTGCCCTACAGTCATTCGCGCCACGATTGGATTGGAAAGCGGGTGGTGGGTGAGATTAATGCATCCTGCGGAACCTGCGAACAGTGCCGGGGTGGGAGGTCGACTCACTGCGAGAATCGCACCGTATTAGGCATTCTCAACCGCGATGGCGTGTTTGCCGAATACGTCAACCTGCCGCTCGAAAACCTGCATCTTGTCCCCGATTCGGTTTCGGATGAAGCGGCAGTCTTTGTGGAGCCGCTGGCGGCGGCGCTGGAAATCCAGCAGCAGGTGCAGATTAAGCCAACCGACCGGATTCTGCTGGTGGGCGCGGGGCGATTGGGTCAATTGATTGCCCAAACGCTGGCGCTGACCGGGGCCGACCTGCGGGTGGTGGCGCGGCATCCGTTGCAGCAAAAATTACTCACCCAGCGCGGCATTAAACTGATTGATGAGGCCGATGTCCAGCCCTGGCGTTACGATGTGGTGGTGGAGGCAACCGGCTCGACGGCGGGATTTGAACTGGCGCGCAAGGCCATTCGTCCGCGTGGGACGTTCGTGCTGAAAAGCACCTACAAAGGCGAGATGACACTTAACCTGTCACCGGTCGTGGTGGATGAGATTACGATTGTCGGTTCGCGCTGTGGGCCGTTTGCCCCGGCCCTGCGTTTGCTGGAGAAGAAGGAAGTGGACCCGACCGTGTTGATTTCGGCGGAGTTCGGGCTGATAGACGGCGTTCAGGCATTCTATGAAGCGGAAAAACGGGGGATGTTGAAGGTGGTGATTCGTAATTCGTAATTCGTGTTTCAGCAGGATGAATGCAAAATTCAACTTTTTGCATTCCGCATTTATTAGACATTATCGGCAATAAATTTATGTCAGGAGTTGGCGTAGCGAGACGGTAGGATCAACAGGATGGCGGCAATCCATTCGTAAGTTGTGTAGAGCACAAGCAACTTCCATGGCCAGGTCAGAAAAGCCGTTCTTTGTGTTGCGAAAAACATCCTTAACAACTCATGTTACGCAGCCTTGAGGGCTTGAAGTTCGTCAAAAGCCACACGAACGG
>CAYLZI010000307.1:0-2661 GCA_964388215.1 uncultured Anaerolinea sp. | reverse complement strand
GATATTCCACCTTGCGCCAGCCCCTGGCAACCGCCAGCCATTCGACCGCCGCGCATAGGAAGGTCAGGACGAGTAGGAAGTTTTCCATCAATCCTTGCCTCGCGCCTCGGCGTCATCGTCCTCAACCAGCAGCATCACCTTGAAAGATTCGGCATATTCCAGGCCGTGTTCCTTGCCCTCCTCCTGCGCCCACTTCCGAATCATCTCATCAGGGTCCCAATCACCCAACTGCGAAACGTGCTTTTTCAGTGCCTTGATTTTCAGGTGGATGGTCTCGCGGATATCGACCCAGGTATCGGCTTTTTCGGACCCGTGAATGTAAACCCGTTTGACGTTATGCGGCTGGCAGCCCGCCTCCAGCAGGTCGGTGAAAATCAGCCGCGTCCCAGCGGAGGGGAAGGCGGCATATAACGCCGATTGGGCTGCGGCGCGGTGGTCGGGGTGATTGATGTAGCCGCTGCCGTAGAACACGCCCTGCGGGTCTCCGGTCATCACAACATCCGGCTTGTAAAGGCGAATCAGGCGGGCCAGTTCTTTGCGCAGGGAAAGGGTTGGCTCCAGTTCGCCGTCGGGGTAGCGCAGGAAAAGCGACTCTTTGACGCCCAACACAGCGTTGGCGGCGCTTTGCTCGCCTTCGCGGAGTCTTGCCAGTTCGGGCTTGTAGGATGCATCTTTGGATGGGTCGTTGCACCCGGCTTCGCCGCTGGTGATGGTGACAGAGATAATATCGCAGCCGGCCTGCGCCCACTTCGCTAGCGTCCCGCCAACGGTAAATTCCTGGTCGTCGGGGTGGGCGTGGATGCTCATGGCGCGTTTGGGAAGGTATTCGGTTTCTTGGGTCATAGGGTTTCCTTTGTGTTCAATTGTACATCACCCGGCTTGTCTGACAAAGCACGCCTTTATTTGTGACAAGTTTCATATTGACTCGGACTTGAATCTAATGTAACCTTGTATTGTAAAAGTCAAAGGCTCAAACCAAACTTATGCGCCAGGTACAGCACATATTTCCGTAAAAAGGCGGGCAACGTTCCGGTTGCCCGCTTATATTTTCTAATCATTTCAGTCAAATTCTGACAGGAGACGATAATGGCTGGACAAATCAATGCGTTCGAAATGGCACAGAAGCAGTTCGACGGCGTTGCCAAACTGCTTAACCTGGACCCCCAAATTGCCGAGGTCCTGCGCTGGCCGATGCGCGAGTATAGTTTTCGCATCCCGGTGCGCATGGATGACGGCTCGCTGCGCACTTTTCAAGGCTATCGCGTGCAGCACAACGATGCGCGCGGCCCCAACAAAGGCGGCATCCGCTTCCACCCGTCCGAGACTTTCGACACGGTGCGCGCCCTGGCGACCTGGATGACCTGGAAATGCGCCGTAGCCGATATCCCGTTGGGCGGCGGCAAGGGCGGCGTGGTGGTGGACCCCTCCACGCTTTCGACGACTGAAAAAGAACGCCTGTGCCGCGGCTGGGTAGATGTGATGTGGAAGAACATCGGCCCCCGACAGGATGTTCCGGCTCCCGATGTTGGCACCACCCCGCAGATGATGGGCTGGATGATGGATGAATATTCCAAACTCACCGGCCAGTACACTCCCGGCGTGTTCACCGGCAAGCCCCTGGGTGGCGGCGGCTCGGCAGGCCGCACCGAAGCGACCGGCTATGGCGTCATCTATACCGTGCGCGAAGCGATGAAATATCTCAAGATTGACCCGAAGAACTCGCTGGCAGCCATCGAAGGCTTTGGCAATGTCGCGCAGTATGCGGCCATCGGCTTTACCGAAATGTTGGGCGGCAAGATTGCCTGCGTTTCGTGCTGGGACCGTAACGACAAAACATCCTACACCTACAGCCACAAAGACGGCGTCGACCCGCGCTTCCTGATGACTATCGTCGACCAATACGGAACCATCGACAAGAAAAAGGCCCTGGATTCCGGCTACGTCATCGAAGACGGCGAAATGTGGATTGAGAAAGAAGCCAACGTACTCATCCCGGCGGCCATCGAAGGGCATGTCAACGCCGATACCGTCAAGAAGATGTCGAAGGGCATCAAAATTGTGGCTGAAGGCGCCAACGGCCCCTGCACCCCCGAGGCCGACGAGTTCTTCAAAGCCAACGGCATTTTCAACATCCCCGACTTCCTGTGCAACGCGGGCGGCGTGACGACTTCCTACTTCGAGTCTGTCCAAAACGATATGAACTTCTACTGGACGAAGGACGAAGTGCTGCAAAAGCTCGATACCAAGATGACGCAAGCCTTCGATGCCGTGCTGAACATGAGCCTGAAAGAAAAGGTCTACATGCGCGAAGCGGCTTACATGGTCGCCATTGACAGCGTGGTTAAGGCCATGCAGCTGCGCGGCTGGGTATAGCGTAAGCGCGCCAAAGTCGGGAGACTTTGGACTCCGTAAAGTAAAAACAGAACGGGGACGGCAAGCCGTCCCCGTTTCAGTTTAATCCCTGATACCAAACGAATTTACGCGTGACCTCGCGCTATCGTAATTCATGACATTTAGTACAGGACAACAAAATACAACAGTTGTAGAATTATCGTGTCACGCTTGCGCTCGCATGGCGCAAGTGTTGGAGACCGAATGGCGCTACCGGGGTGTACGCCAGGCTCGCTACCCAAAATTTGACGCAAACTCAAATTTCAAGGA
>CAYLZI010000306.1:0-2705 GCA_964388215.1 uncultured Anaerolinea sp. | reverse complement strand
GTTAATAAAAGACAAGGCAATTGATGAAATTAAGAGAGAGGCTGGCTTATAGATGCTAATTGACTCACATTGTCATTTAGATTTTTATCCAATCCCAGAGATGATTGCTAGAGAATCTGATGAAAAAAATATTTTAGTGATTGCTGTTACCAACTTGCCTAGTCACTTTGCTATTAGTCAGCCGCACGTAAAACAATATAAAAAAATTCGACTTGCGCTTGGTTTACATCCATTAGTTTCAGAAAGTCATACACAAAAAGAGCATAAGCGCTTTGTAGAATTGATAGAGATGACATCTTATATTGGCGAGATTGGTTTAGACTATTCAAAAGAAGGAAAAGCATCATTTCAGGAACAGGTAAAAACGTTTCGCTTTGTACTTGAATGCCTTGGAAATCGCCAACGGTTTATAACATTGCATTCGAGAGATGCCGAGTCAGCAATATTAGATCTGTTACAGGAATATTCTTGTAATTCAGTCGTATTTCACTGGTACACTGGCCCACTATTAACTTTAGATAGAATTGTTGAAGCCGGGCATTTCTTTTCTATAAACCCAATAATGGTTACAACAGCTAATGGCAGAAAAATAATTTCAAGAATACCTCAAGCGAAAATTTTAACCGAGACAGATGGTCCTTACACCAGAGTAAACAGAAAATCTGCTAATCCAAGTGATGTCTGTTTAGTTTTAAATTACCTCTCAACTTTATGGAACTGTTCTTTAGATGATGTTGAAAGGCAGGTGTACAGCAATTTTTTGTCCTGCGTTGACGGCATCGGGAAATAAAATTACTCCTTAACTTAGAACTATCATGGTTTTCTGAGCTAAGAGCATTGTGTCCTCGTTCCACTCAAAATCCGCACGATATCCACATCAGCCGGCTCTGCACACTGGATGTAAGCCGGCTGGATCAACACCGGCTCCAGGTTGAAGACATCTGTACTGTAACCCAGCCCAGCGATGGTATATGATTTCGCAATGCGTGTCGCATGGCGGTTGTACTCGGTATAAGCCCATTATTAGAATTATTTATTCAAGTAACACCACCCGCTGCTCGACGGTATTCAAGAATTTCACGTGAGAAGCGAAATCATGCAAACTGAGCACGTGCGACCTGGATTTCAGGAACAGCCAGACTTCTTGCATTGGCCATCCCAGATAAGCCATCTGAGTGCCAAAATTCCGCTTACTTTCCCGTCGGCGCTGCGCATAAAGCTTGCCTCGTAGGTCCGGGTTATCGATCTTTGGGGCAAACTGGATCGCGATATCTATGTCGTTGACCGTCTCCGTGTCCTGGATGTAGCTACCAAACAAAACCACCTGGGTGACTTTGAAAAGATAATATGGGTTCTCGTTTACCTGCTGGACCCGTAACATGAAATCGGCGAAAATCTGATCGGCTTTGGCCCTGGTCACCGGCTTGGCGGCTGTCGCCATCGCCAATGTATTGCCCTTGAGGGTGTTTTCCCAGTACAGTTCACCCAGATGGTTTTCACCGGCCTCATAACATCCCTGGCGAACCAACTCATCCAGGATTTCGCGGGTCCGGTCTGGTCCCAGTTTGAGAGTTCGGCGCGCGAGTCTTTCGGAGATGGCGCCTCCATAACTCATCGAGCGCCTGAGCAGGGTTCTGATCATCAGGATCGGCACACCCAAAATCGTGTCTTTTGAATCAATTCTCATTTTTATCTTCCTTATGATTGAGTATGGGGAAGGCTACGAATCCCGCAGCGCTTGGACAATCTCTTTGTCAGACGGCTCAGCGCACTGGATATAAGCCGGCTGGATCAAGACCGGCTCCAGGTCAAATACGTCCGTGCTGTAACCCAGCTTGGTGATGGCATAAGTTTTCGGGATGCGCGCAGGTATCGCTTATATTCGGTATTCACCATCCCCTTCTCAGATTTTCCCAGATGCGGCAGGACCATATCGCGGTCGGCCGCATCTTTGGTTTGGAACAGGAACAGGTTGGCGCAGGAGGAAAAGATGCCTTTAGGCAGCGATGAAACGGTCTGCGCCATCAGGTGCAGGAAAACGCCGTATTTGCGCCCATCCCGCCACATGCTTTCCCAAATGGCCGCCACCGAGCCGGCAGCCGCATTGTGGCTGTCATCGGAGGCCGCGCCACTGGCCACTCCGGATAAAACCTTGTTCGCTTCCTCAAAGAAAATATCCATGATCGGGAATTTCTTTCCGGCCAGACTCTCCCGGCGACGCGCGATGGCATCCGCATAGAGCACATTCGCCAGCAGGCTGAATAGCGCGGCTTTGGAAAACTCATCCATATCCGCGCCGCCTTCGATGACCGCCACTCCCCAGGGGTCGGACTCCGGTCCCAGCAAACCGAGATCCTCGATGGCCAGGCTGTCGGTTCCCGGCCCATACTGCCGACTCATCTGACCTTCGTCGAACTGTTCCAGGCGCAGCAAAACGCCTTCCAAGGAGGTGCGGCTGGCCTGGTCGTTCTTTTTGGAGACGCTTTCGTAATACTTGCGCAAGACCGCGATCCAATCCCGGACACTGACCTGGCTGCTGCGGTATACGGCCAGCGCCTGCCTTTCTTCCGCGTTCAAAGCCTGCACCGGTTTCCAGGCCTGGAGACCCAGGGCTTTGGCCTCCGCTGCGGAAACCAGCAGGCGTTCCTGCTTTTCAAGGGTCAGCGCCTCGAACTTTTTCTCACGGGCGCGCTTCAGACTTTCAC
>CAYLZI010000305.1:0-2745 GCA_964388215.1 uncultured Anaerolinea sp. | reverse complement strand
CCGTCTCGCTACGCCAACTCCTGACATAAATTTATTGCCGATAATGTCTATTATACATCTTTCTGCCAGGTTTGCGCCTCCACCAAAACATCTTGCGTTGTTACTGATGGCGAGAAGTATTCCTGGCTGATCATATTTTATGGTTGCCTTGGAACTCAATTCTGTCTTGAATTTCCTAATTTCGCATTGCAATACCAAAACAAGATTCGACGGCTTAGAGTTTATGCTATAATGAGGAGCGTGAATGTTTTGTCGTCAAAATCAGCAAATTGGGGAACATGGCAGCGAATTCGCGTAGATTCAATTTTATGCTTAAAATTATATAGTTTTTTCGATGCGCGTGGTTGTAGAGTTTTTTGAGACATTGAAAGACAAACTAATAGTTTGATTTTATAAAAACTGCTGTTAGGGAATGTTGAGATTAAAAAAGGTGTGGCGATAGTCTAATGTAAAAGCGAGGCTTGGGGGATTTCTTGTACTGCGATAAGCGTATTCCAGGAGATTGAACTCTGTACTAAGGGATAAGAGCAGGCTATTTTTAACAAGGTGACGAGAATGAATAATCCCAAGAAATTTCTGGCGCAAGGTTTGGTCGAGTTTGCTTTGACGCTTCCATTTCTTCTTCTTTTGGTGCTCGGCGCAATAGATTTCGGGCGCGCTTTTTACATGAAGGTGGCGCTTGAAAACTCAGCGCGTGAGGGCGCTTATTACATGGTTTACGACCCGGAGGCTGGCAAAGCAAATAGTTTTTCCTTGACAAAAGACGCTGTTTTGCTCGAAGGGCAAAATTCTGGGCTGGCGATTCAGCAGGGAGACGTAACCGTTGTTTGCCGGGCGGAAGGCGTGCTTAAATCTTCTTGCCCGAAGGGTTCAACAGTGGTGGTCACTGCTACGCAACGGATGGATATGCTCGTTTTGGGTTATTTATATGGCCCACTTGATTTGGTGGGTGAAGCGAGGATGTTAATCCCATGATAAAAGCAAAAGGCAATCTTGGGCAATCGTTGGTGGAATTTGCGCTTACGATTCCGATTTTTTTGCTGATAGTGCTGGTGTTTATAGACTTGGGCCGGGTAGTTTACTATTACTCGGCTTTGAACAATGCTGTGCGCGAAGGCGCCCGGCAGGCAACTATCCTTCGCTTTTCGAATGATGCTCAGCGGCAAACCGCCATAAAAAACATGGTTTTGTCTTATGCAATCGTTGTTCCACTTACGACAAGTGATATATCGGTTTATTGCGACAAAAATCCAGCAGATTTTGGCAACCCGTGTGATGAGTACGTGACGGTTTCGGCGCTTGGCAGTTTTACTCCGGTTACTTTTTTCCTGGGGCAGATTGTTGGAGGGGGCAACACCATTGACCTTGAAGCGGAATCGACGATGCAAATGTCCCCGTATGGAAAGTACAAATAAGGAGGTTTCTTATGAAAAGAAAATATGAACGCGGACAGAGCCTGGTTATGGTAGCCCTAATTTTGGCCGGTTTGATTGCCGTAGCCGCGCTGATTGTCGATGGCGGTAACATTTACCTAAACCGGCGGCAGGCCCAAACAGCCGCCGATGCTGCTGCCATGGCCGGGGCGCATGAATTATGCGCCAAGGGTGGGAATCTGACCTCGGTTACCACCCTTGTTACCCGGTATGCGGTTGTTGAAAATCGCGCCACCAGTTTGGATAGCGTTAGCATTGTGGGTGGGCAAGTGCAGGTGGCTGTTACTAAATCTACCCAGTCTTTTTTTGCGCCAATTTTTGGACAAAATGCTAACGTAGCCACTGCTGAAGCCGCCGCAGGGTGCTTTACCCCGGCTGCCTACAAAGGAGTTTTACCAATCGCCTGGACATGCCGGCCTCCAGAAGGGCAGACTCCTCAACCTGATTGCTACCTGCATAAAGTCCCCTTCAACATTTTTACAACTCTTTATTCAAACATAGCAGATTACAAGGGCAAGGCAGGCAAGATTTTCGATGAAGGGGATGGCGTAATCCCGACCAGCTACCTGGATGGCGTTGGCGGAAAGATGATTTATATCGTCATGGATGTTGATAAATTTAACCATGCGAAAGACTGCGCGCCTCCCATTGGGGCAGGCTCAATTATTTGCGACTTGAATGGCGATGGCGTTTCTGATGTTTATGGAGGCGCCAATCGTGGCTGGCTTTATCTGGACGGCAAACCTGGCGCAGCGGCAATTGGGAATATTGTCGAAAAAGGATTCCAGACCCCCGTTAAAATTCCGCAATGGTTTGAAGGCACAAATGGGGGGCAGGCATCTGTTTTTGATGCTGTTGAAAAGCGCGTTGGTCAAATCGTCGTTTTATTGCCAATTTATACAGCCATTTGTGATGGCAAAGGTGGCAAAGGCACTACCAAAGAAAAACTGCCCACCGATTGCCCAAGCGTTTTTATTGCGGGAGATGAAATCAGCCAGGCTACTTCGGGCAATAGCAGCACGTTTTACCGGGTAGCCGGGTTTGCGCCGTTTGTTGTCACTTGCGTCTCCAAAGGGAATTCAGATAAATGCCCGGGTAAAGAATATGCCAAATTACCGAACAATCAAAAGACGTTGGAAGGTTACTTTTTAGATGGCTACGCCACCGGCTCCGATATTGCGCCCGGCGGCGGCTTAGATTTGGGGGTTTATATCATTTCATTGACAAAATAGTGGCATATCGCTATTTTCTCACTATATAACTGATGTTACGCAGATCAAAGCGTGAAGATCGGGTAAGATTTGCGGATGAA
>CAYLZI010000304.1:0-2758 GCA_964388215.1 uncultured Anaerolinea sp. | reverse complement strand
TTCGCGAAGGCGGTCTGACCGTTGGCGCGGGCGTCATCACCAAGATTCTCGAATAATTCTGAAAGTAAGGTAGTAGATGGCTTCCAAGAAGAAAGATATCCGCCCTGTGATTACCCTTCAGTGTGGTGACTGCAAGGAACGGAATTATACGACACAGAAAAACCGCCGTAATGACCCGGGCCGTATGGAGTTGAGCAAATATTGCCCACGTTGTAAGAAGCATACGTCGCACCGCGAAACCAAGTAGGTTCACAGGGACGGGTTTGAAGCCCGCCCCTGCAATCCAGGCCAGTAGCTCAACTGGTAGAGCTCTCGTCTCCAAAACGAGCGGTTGTGGGTTCAAATCCTGCCTGGCCTGCCACACACTTTACAGGCGACGCCGTCCTCGAAAGAGTGAGGCGGCGTTTTAGCCGTCAGAACAAGGAGCGCAAGTTGACCGAGAAGAAGGAAAATGCGATTATCCGGTTTTACCGGGAAACCATTGGCGAACTTCGCAAAGTAAGTTGGCCCACCCGTGAAGAAGCCCTTAATTTGACCAAGTTAGTAATAGTGGTCTTGATACTTATGGCAATTTTCCTCGGCGCCGTTGATTGGTTTGGCGGTTGGCTGTTGGATTTAGCGTTGGGCGTTGCGTAATTCCCGAAAGGTGAATCTCATGATGAGCGCGCAAGACCCTGAAGAACTGCTTGTTCCTGATGATTCTACACTGCCGGGTGCGCAAACATCCGGGTTTGATGACGCGCCTGCGGCACCTGCTGAAGGTCCCGCCTGGTATGTAGTTCACTGCTATTCTGGGTACGAGAACAAAGTTCGCCACAACCTGGAGCAGCGCATCGAGACGATGGGGATGAAGAACATGATTTTCGATGTTGTCGTTCCCACCCAGGAAGAAATCGAAGTCCGGGATGGTAAGCGTCGCGTGGTAGAGCGTCATATTTTTCCTGGTTATGTTCTTGTCAATATGGTTTTGACCGAGGAATCCTGGTATGTGGTGCGCAATACCCCTGGCGTGACCGGTTTTGTAGGAATGGGTACCCAGCCCACCCCGCTTCGCCCTGAAGAAGTTAATCAAATTTTGAAGCGTATGGAAGCGGAAGTCCCCACTGTTAAAGTCACATTTAAGGTGGGAGAACGCGTCCGAATCGTTGATGGTCCGTTCAACGATTTTCGTGGCAGCGTGGCGGAAATTGACGCAGAGCGCAATAAAGTGCGCGTGATGGTTAATTTCTTTGGTCGTGAGACGCCCGTTGAATTGGATTTTCTGCAAGTAGAGAAAGCGTAACAGGCAATTTTTGCCTGATGCGTGGGAGGGTGTTCCCCAACCCCGTTTAGGGCGAGGGACATTCACCCGCTAAAACCACAAAGCCCTGCGTTTTGCGCAGGAAGGAGTTAGAAAGAATGGCAAAGAAACTGAAGGCAATCGTTCGTCTCCAGCTGAATGCTGGAAAAGCCAATCCGGCGCCCCCGGTAGGCCCTGCGTTGGCCGGTCATGGTTTGAACATCATGGCTTTCTGCAAAGAATACAATGCGCGCACGTCGAATCGCCCTGGTGAGTTGATTCCAGCTGAAATCAGCGTCTACACCGATGGTTCTTTCACGTTTGTGCTGAAGACATCTCCTGCGGCATTCCTTATCTGCAAGGCCGCCGGCGTGGAGAAAGGCTCAGGCACACCGAATAAGGACAAGGTCGGAAAAATCACCCGCGCCCAGGTGAAGCAAATCGCTGAGACCAAGATGAAAGACCTGAATGCTATCGATATTGAAGGCGCGATGAAGCAGGTTGAAGGCACTGCCCGCTCGATGGGCATCACGATTGTTGATTAAACAGGTGGGAGGAAACCCCTGGTTGTGAGGCGGTTACAAATCTGCCTAACTTGCACAACGAGAGAGTTCCCGTTTGCACCACGGAGGATGAAATGGCAAAACACGGAAAGAAATATCTGGCCGCAGCGGCCAAAGTAAATCGAGATACGCAATACCTGCCCAAGGATGCAATTGTTCTCGTCAAAGAAACTGCAATCACAAAATTTGATTCGACCATTGAAGTTCACCTGCGCATGGGTCTGGATCCACGTCAGGCTGACCAGCAAGTGCGCGATGTGGTTGTATTGCCAAATGGCCTGGGCAAGACTGTCCGCGTGGCTGTCTTTGCGCAAGGCGAAGGGGCTACCAATGCCCGCAGTGCTGGCGCTGATATTGTGATTGATGATGATGAAACATTTAGCAAAATTCAGGCTGGTTGGTTGGATTTTGATGTCGCAATTGCGACCCCCGATTTGATGGGCAAGGTAGGCCGTTTGGGCCGCGTACTTGGCCCGCGCGGCTTGATGCCGAATCCCAAGGCTGGCACGGTGGTACCTGCTGCCGATATCGAACGCGCCATTACCGAAGCCAAGGCTGGCCGCGTGGAATTTCGCCTCGATAAGACAGCCAATATTCATATCCAGATTGGCAAGGCCTCATTTACGGTTGAAAAATTGTACGAGAACCTGTTTGCGTTTATGGATGCCCTCAAAAAAGCGCGTCCGGCAGCGGCTAAGGGTAATTACATCAAGCATGTTACGCTTGCTTCGACCATGGGGCCTGGCATTAAAGTTGACCCAAATGCGGCCCAATCAATGGAAGCTCTCGAGTAGTTTTACTCGTTGCTGAAAAATTCTGACAAACGACTTCGCCAGAGACGGCCGGTGCCCTGCAAATTGGGGCTTAATCTCCTGCCCAGGTGAAGACTGAGAGAAATCTCCCGTTCCTTTGGGGA
>CAYLZI010000303.1:0-2772 GCA_964388215.1 uncultured Anaerolinea sp. | reverse complement strand
TATAAAATATCAGTTCTACCATTTTCAACGGGAAAACCCGCAGGGCCAGCCTTCTGGGCATAACCAGATGCGATTTTTCAAACAATTCTGGCGAAAAATAATCGTTTTTCGCGCAAGGCAGGTCGCCCCGGCCATCCATCAAAAATAGAAACGACATAACTTCCTCCATAAACCATGAAACACAAACAAAAACAAAAAGCAGCCAAAAAAACAATAACAACGCCCCTCCTGTTTGCCGGAATCGTGGTCACTCTGGCCTTTGGGGCATTCCTGGTTTGGGGCATCCCTTACTTTTTCAAAAACCCAAATGTGACCGGCATCAATTCCCGGCTCGCAGCGCAAACTTACCGGGCCAAAGTCGTAGAAATTATCGAATCCAGGCCCATCAACATGGGCAGCAAAACGCAAACCTACCAACGCGCAAACATAAAGGTTTTGGATGGGGACTATGCCAATGCCCTCATGGAAATTGAATATGGAAGGTTCCGCATCCACAACGACGAACAAATCCTTTACCCAGGCGATGAAATATTCATCAAAGTAGGAATCAACCCCAACGGAATGACTCAGGCTTTCTTCGTAGATTTCGCGCGAGAAAAATACCTGTTCGGCCTGCTGCTCGTATTCATTGCCGCCGTTATCTTGATGAGCCGCGGCAAAGGCATTCGCAGCCTCTTCGCATTGGCCTTTAGCCTGCTCGTCATCATAGGCTATATCATTCCACACATCCTATCGGGCGAAGAACCTGTGCGCATCAGCCTGATTGGCTCAGGTATCTTGCTCGGCGTCTCGCTCTACATCACCTACGGCTGGACATGGAAAACCCACGCTTCAGTCATCAGCATGATGCTGGTACTAACCATTACCGGCACGCTGGCCGTCCTCTTTATGCAAATTTCACGCCTGACCGGAATGGGAAGCCACGAATCTCTCTCGCTGCTCCTTGCATCCGATGCGCAAATCAACCTGCGCGGCCTGCTGCTGGGCGGAATCATTATCGGCTCGCTAGGCGTATTAGATGACCTCGTAACAACGCAATCATCGGCAGTGTTCGAACTGCACCACACCGACCCTCGCCTTAAATTCAAAGCCCTGTTCCAAAAAGCAATGCGAATCGGCCAAGACCATGTCGCCGCCACAGTCAACACCCTGGTACTGGCCTATGTTGGGACATCACTGCCATTGCTGCTATTATTTACCCTGGGGAGCGGGAATTATGGCTACTTTATCAGCCTGGAATTTGTAACCGAAGAAATCGTCCGCACATTGGCAGGGTCGCTTGGTCTCATGGCCGCCGTCCCACTCACAACAAGCATCGCCGGCCTGTTGGCCTTACACGGTCATCGCATCCCTGAAGATTGGCGTTCCCTGCTCGGGCCAGAAGGAGAAGGCCACCACCATCACCATTAGCAGGGCATTAGCGCGCCCTGAACAACAGTCCATTACAAAAACCTGTCATTTATCCTACAATTGTCATACGAACCCGTTAAACCGCTGTTAACCGGTTGACTCCGCGCCCAATTCGTCATATACTCTCAGCAAGGTAAACAAACGCTTATGACTGTGTTGACGGACATCCAACCGACAGAACATTGAAAGGCACGCTCTTCCCGCGTGCCTTTTTCATTTCCCTTGACAAAGGAGAGTAAAAAATGAACTACAGCATGATTGGAAAAATTGAGAAAGCCAAACGCTACGCCGAAGACCGAAAACGCTTCGTTTTTCACCAGTTTGAAGTAACCTTCCATGGCGACAACAACGACCATCACGTAAAATACGACAACAGCAAATTTACCTGTGGCTGCGAATTCTTCATCGCTAACCAACGCTGCGCCCACACTATGGCGCTTGAACTACTCCTCAAAGGCATGCTCCCCCCCACAGAACAAGCCTGACCAACAACTGAAAACCCCATTCAGCCAGCCCGCGAATTTCTCGCGGGCTGAATCTTTCTAACCGCCCTGCATTTCCCGACGCGCGAGACATTGGATATATTTTCGAGTACAATACCCCCCATGTTACCCAAACTCACCCGCCGCGACTTTCTCAAACTATCAGGCGTCTCCCTGGCGGGGCTGGCTTTTTCACCCTACCTGCCTCCCCACAATGAATTCCTCGACGGCCCGCTCGCGCGCGTTGCCAGCACCCAGGTCAGCATCCACAAACGGCCAGACGACCAGAGCGCCATCGTCGGGCAGGCCTACCGCGACCAGGTGCTGAACGTTTACGAAGAAGTCAACTCTGGCACGCCAGGCTACAACCCGGTCTGGTATCGCGTCTGGGGAGGCTACGTCCACCGCGCGCGAATGCAAAAAGTACAATACATCTACAACCAACCCGCCCAACCCATCCGCGAAACCGGCCAACTGGCCGAAGTCACCACCCCCTACACCCAGGTCATGCGCCGAGCCGGACAGCGCTGGAACCCAGTGTACCGGCTATACTACACCAGCATCCACTGGGTGGTCGGGCTGGATGAAGGCCCCGACGGAGCCCCCTGGTACCGCGTGCTAGACGAACTGCTAGACATCAACTACCACGTCCCCGCCCCCCACCTGCGCCTGATTCCCGATGAAGAACTAACGCCTATCTCACCCGAAGTCCCCTTCGAGCAAAAGCGCATCGAAGTCAACCTGAGCACCCAAACCCTCACCTGCTTCGAAAATAACGAAAACGTATTCAGCACCATCATCTCATCGGGTCGCCTCAGCAGCCAGCCCGGCCCCAACGGCATCCCCAGCCTGATGGAGAACTCGATCCACGCGCTGATGG
>CAYLZI010000302.1:0-2787 GCA_964388215.1 uncultured Anaerolinea sp. | reverse complement strand
GCGGCCCGGTCAACGCCAGTGAAACCATGGCAACTTACATGTACCGCTTTGGGTTTGTCCGTTTCCAACTGGGGTACGGTTCCGCGGTCGCAATTTACATGTTCCTGATTTGCCTGATTTTCTCGCTTATTTATCTCCATTTCACGCGCAAGCCCGATTATCTCTCTGGGCTGGAAGGATAAAGCCATGCAAACAACCCCAACCTACCGCCCATCCTGGAATGCAAGGAAGTTTTCCCAACGGCTTCTCCAATATTCCGTGCTTGTGGCCGTTGTCGTGATTGTCTTTGTCCCGATAATTATCCTGGTCTTCGGCGCGTTGAAAACGCGCGGCGAATTGATGTCCAGCCCATATACCCTGCCCATTCCCCCGCGCTGGGAAAATATCACATCGATTCTCACGACTCCAAGATATTCCTTCTGGCCCATGCTGCGCAACAGCCTGATGGTTATGGTGGCAACTACCTCAGGGGTGGTCATCATTTGCAGCCTGGCAGCCTTTGTCTTCGCCCGCATGGAGTTTCGCTTAAAGGGAATCGCCTTCCAGTTATTCACCCTGGGATTGATGTTCCCCATCAACATCGCCATCCTGCCGGTCTACTTTGTCCTGCGCCAGATGAACCTGATTGACAATCTGTGGGGTGTCATCATCGTTCAGACCGCATTCCAACTTTCCGGCAACATCATGATTTTGCGCGGCTTTTTTGCTGCCATCCCCGCCGAATTGCAGGACGCCGCCTACATCGACGGTTGTAATGCTTTCGATTTCTTCTGGAGAATCCTGCTCCCACTCGCCAAACCAGCCCTGGCTGCCGTAGCCGCTCTCACGATGATTATGAGTTGGAACGACCTGCTCGTTCCCCTGGTGGTCATCAACAGCGACAAACTCTGGCCGCTGCCGCTCGGCACCATGCAATTCCAAGGCCAGTATGGGCAAGACCTTGCCCTCGTTTCGGCCTTTGTGGCGCTCTCGGCCCTGCCAACCATCATTTTTTACCTCCTGGCCGAGCGCCAGATTGTCTCTGGCCTGACTGCCGGGGCAGTTAAAGGATAGACGGCCTTGAAAGACAATGTCTGTAATCCAATCCTTTCCGGCTGTTACCCCGACCCTTCGATTTGTCGGGTTGGCGACGACTTTTACCTGGTCACTTCTACCTTCGAGTATTTCCCCGGCTTGCCCATCTTTCACAGCCGCGACCTGGCGCATTGGCGCCAAATCGGCCATGCCCTGACCCGCGAGTCCCAACTTCCGCTTCAAGGCGTCCACTCTTCGGGTGGATTATACGCGCCGACCATCAGATATCATGACGGCACGTTTTACATCATCAATACCCTGGTCGGTGGGAAAACGCAATCGGGCAACTTCATCGTCACCGCCAGCGACCCGGCTGGCCCCTGGTCTGAACCACATTGGCTGGAAGGCGCCGATGGGATTGACCCCTCGCTCTTTTTTGACAGCGATGGCCGCGCCTGGTATGTTGGAAGCCGCATGGCGCGCAACTCATTATTCGAGGGGCATACCGAAATTTGGCTGCAAGCGTTGGATTTGGCAGCCATGTGCCTTGTCGGTGAACCGGCTGTCTTATGGGAAGGCGCGCTCAAAGGCGCGCGCTGGGCTGAAGCGCCGCATATTTACAGGATTGGCGAATATTATTACCTGCTGATTGCCGAGGGCGGAACCGGCCAACACCATGCTGTGACAGTGGCGCGCAGCCGCGACGTGACCGGCCCCTACGAAGCCAATCCGGGCAACCCCATCCTAACCCACCGTCATCTCGGCCTGGATTACCCGATTGTCGGCACGGGACACGCCGACCTGGTTGATACCCCTTCAGGGGAATGGTGGGCGGTTCTGTTGGGGATGCGTCCGTATGGCGGTTATTACTACAACCTGGGCCGTGAAACCTTCCTGGTTACGGTTCGCTGGGAGGAAGATTGGCCGGTCTTCAGCCCCGGCGCGGGCAAGGTCGAATTCGAGTATCCCGCCCCCAACCTTCCGCAACAGACTTGGCCGCAGCCCCCGCCCCGCGACGACTTCGATACCGATTCCCTGGCGCTTCAGTGGAACTCCCTGCGCGCTTCGCCGCAACGATTTGCCAGCCTGTCGGAACGCCCCGGCTACCTGCGCCTGCGTTTGCGGCCCGAACGCCTGTCCGAAAACGCCAGCCCGAGTTTCATCGGGCGCAGGCAGCAGCATATCCATTTTTCTGCTCAAATCGAATTCGAGTTCGTTCCCGGTTCGCAAAACGAATGCGCCGGGCTGGCCCTGACCCAAAGCCCCGATTTTCATTACCTTTTTGTCGTCACTTTGCAGGATGAACCGGTCTTGCAGTTGATTAAACGCGCCGCAGGTGTGGAAGAAATACTGGCTCGCTGCCCGATTTCAGTTCCGCGCATCCGTCTGAAAGTCGAGGCCCGCGAACAGGATTACAGTTTCTACTATGCCGATGACGCAGGCGCATGGCAGGCGCTTTTCGAGAATGCCGATGGGCGCATCTTGAGCACGCCGGTTGCCGGTGGATTCCTGGGCGCGTACCTGGGCCTGTATGCCAGCAGCAATGGACAGGCCAGCAGCAACCAGGCCGATTTTGATTGGTTTGAGTACAACGAACTGAAATCCTGACCGCCCGCCCCCTTCGGGGTGCTTCGCCAAAGGCGGCGATATATCATCGAGGCAACTTCTTATGAGAACGACTCTTGGACGCGCGCTTTTTTATATTCTCCTGCTGGCTTTATTGGCCGGCTGCGCAGGCCCAACGCCCTCTGTGACGGAGGCCCCCCTTATGCC
>CAYLZI010000301.1:0-2822 GCA_964388215.1 uncultured Anaerolinea sp. | reverse complement strand
TTCAGCCGCACGAATGGGGCAACATCTGGATTTACGGCATGGACATCTGGCTGACGGGTTACATGGCGCACGAGGAATTCCGCCGCAAGGCCAGCACCATCTACGCAGGCAGCCGCGTCTTCCAATACAGCAAAACCCAAACCAAAAATTACTCCGTCCCGGTAAGCGATTTGCGCCCGCTGCCCGAACTGTTCGAGCGGGTGCGCGCCTGGGAAGCCGAAAAGAAACTGGCAGGAATTCAATCCGCAAACCCGAAAACCGAATAACCAATTCAAGGAGACTGAATGACCATCCTGCTTACTATTCATTCCATTTTGCGCTGGGCGATTGTCCTGATTGCCCTGGCCGTCATCATTAAACTCGCGCTAGGACTCATCCAAAAACAGCCCTACGACAAAACCGCGCGCGGGCTGGCCTCCGCCTTTGCGGGATTGATGGATTCCCAGATGTTGATTGGAACGGTCTTTTTCGTCTGGAGCGGCCTTGCCATTGAGGGCGGCTTCGGCCTGCGTCATCGCTGGGAACACCTGGCCGTGATGCTGGTCGCCGTTATCGTGGCGCACCTGCCCGCAATATGGAAACAGCGCGACGACCAGACCCGTTACCGCAACGGACTGGTCGCCATCCTGGTTTCGATTTTGCTGGTCGTGGCAGGCGTCTTTGCCCTGCCCGGCAACCGCTGGCTGACGATTAGCGGGTTTTGAAAAGAACTCTCTCAAATTTTCCCCTGTTTCACAACCCGGTGACTGCCATCTTTGAGATGACCGCGCCTGCCTTTTTGCCGTATACTATTAATTGGCTGCGCCATCATCGAAGTGGGACAGGCTCCCGCGCCAGGGAGGGATGATGCCAGGCTTAACCGGACAATCGATTGGCCATTATCACATCCGCGAGCAACTGGGGGAAGGCGGGATGGCGACCGTTTACAAAGCCTATGACACCCGCCTGGAGCGGGATATTGCCCTAAAAGTCTTGCGCGCCGAAATCTTCAGCCCCATCCTGCTCCAGCAGGTTTTGCAGCGCTTCGAGCGCGAATCCAAATCGCTCGCCAAACTCTCTCAGCCCAACATTGTCAACATCCTCGATTATGGCGAATATGAAAGCATGCCCTACCTCGTCATGGAATACCTGCCCGGCGGCACGCTCAAGCAAAAACTGGGACAGCCTATCCCCTGGCAGCAGGCTATCCACCTGTTGATTCCTGTGGCGGACGGGTTATCCTACGCCCACCAGCACGGCATCATCCACCGCGATGTCAAACCCGCCAATATCCTGCTCAAAGAAACCGGGGTGCCCGTCCTGACCGATTTCGGCATCGCCAAACTGCTCGAAAACGTCGATGGACAAACCCTGACCACCAGCGGAGTCGGCATCGGCACGCCCGAATACATGGCCCCCGAGCAGGGCATGGGTTCCAAGAACATCGACGCCCGCGCCGATATCTATGCCCTGGGGATTGTCTTCTATGAGATGGTGACCGGACGCAAACCCTATATGGCCGATACGCCGATGGCGGTCGTCCTGAAACAAATCAGCGACCCCCTGCCACACCCTACCCAATTCGTCCCCGGCCTGCCCGAAGAAGTGGAAAATGTCCTCTTCAAGGCCCTCGCCAAACAGCCTGATGACCGTTATCAGGATATGACCGCCATGCTGGCAGCCCTGGAAAGCCTGCTGCTGGAAGCCCCAACCGCGCCAGTGGCAGCCGCGCCGCAGGTGGATTTGAATACGCTTGACTCGCCAGCCCCAACCCTGGCCGCTCCGACCAGGATAGCGCGCGAAACAGCCCCGGCTCGCTTCAGGTTTTCGCCTAAAGCGTTGATAATTGCCGGCAGCCTCATCGCCATCCTGCTGCTGGCTCTCTTTGCCCTGCCCGCGCTGCTGCGCCAACTCCCCGCCGCGCCGGGCGCAACGACAACCTCGGAAACTGCCTCGATAAATTCCCCGGCACCATCCAATACACCCCTGCCGCCCAGCGCTGTCCCGACGGTATCCCCCACCAGGCCTCTTACGATGACTCCCTGGCCAACCCACACCGTGACACCCCAACCCGCCTGGGTCACGGATTTTGCAGAGCCGATTCTTGCCACAATTAAAAATCGGAAACCTGATTTACAAGACGATTTTATAAGCGATACCAATGACTGGCACGGGTCGGTTATCATCAAAAATGGAATTATGCAAATTAAGCCGAACAGTGAAGTCACAAACCCTTATTTTTTCAACAAATCGAATTTTGTTTTGGAAATGGAAATCCCCCGTCCAAATTTTAATGTTTTCATTTACTTCAATGGTATTGATTTTGAAATTGAAAACCAATATTTGGATTGTGTGATATGGAAAATAACGAAGCAAAATCACCCAATTCAACTTTGGAGCGGATTTGTAAACCGCAACGATATTCAACTGCTAATCATTGTCAAGGATTTCAAAATCGCATACTATGTTCAAGGGAAGGCCGAATATTTGCTGGATTACACCAAAAAAGAAAGTGACCAGGTAAGTTTTAGATGCTCAGGATTTCTTTGTAAAATCAATTACATCAAGGTTTGGGAATTAAGATGAAATCACCAATTGGTATTTCAAAAGCAGATAAAACAGTTCCCATCACATGCGCCAATGGCTACAGTTATTCACTTGAGTTTAGACCTTATTTTTGCGCAAACTCAAAGGGTTTTCACTCGATAACGCAAACACAGGCGGTTTTCACTCAAGAAAAGTTGTCCGAAAGAGCGGATTTCGGTATCATCTGAAAAATGCTTTTGACTTATACCGAAAGGAATTTCAAGATGGATATCGAAATTGGTCTCACGAAGAATGAA
>CAYLZI010000300.1:0-2833 GCA_964388215.1 uncultured Anaerolinea sp. | reverse complement strand
CGTCCCCACATTCAAATGCGGCTTGCTGCGGTCAAATTTCTGCTTCGCCATGTTTGGTCACTCCTTGTATGGTACTGAAGAAAGATTACGATTTGAGAATTTCGCGCGCCACAGATTCGCTCACCGGCGCATAGTGATTGAATTCCATCGAAAAAACGCCGCGCCCCTGGGTGGCAGAGCGAAGTTCGGTTGCATAACCGAACATCTCGCCCAGCGGAACCATCGCATTGACGGCCTGCGCATTTCCAGGGCGCATTTCCATGCCCTGAATCATGCCACGTCGGCTATTCACTTGCCCAATGACATCACCCAGATATTCTTCGGGTGTGACAACTTCTACTTTCATTACCGGTTCGAGAAGTACCGCGCCAGCGCGTTGTACGCCCTCTTTGAAGGCCATCGAAGCAGCCAATTTGAACGCCATTTCGTTCGAGTCCACTTCATGATATGAACCATCAAACAGGCTGACTTTCAAGTCAACAACGGGGTAACCTGCAAGCACACCACTTTCGGCTGCTTCTTTGATACCCTTTTCGACTGCCGGGATATATTCTTTCGGAATAGAGCCGCCAATAATCTTGTTTTCAAAGATAACGCCCGAGCCGCGCTCGCCAGGCTCCATCGCAATCACCACATGACCATATTGGCCGCGCCCACCAGACTGCTTGGCGTATTTGTGGTCAATCTTTTCCACGCGTCGGGTAATCGATTCACGGTATGCGACGCGCGGCTTTCCAACATTGGCCTGCACTTTGAACTCACGCATCATGCGGTCAACAATGATATCCAGGTGCAATTCGCCCATCCCTGAAATTTGGGTCTGGCCGGTGGCCTCATCAGAGCGAACACGGAAGGTCGGGTCTTCTTCGGAGAGTTTGCGGAGCGCCTCGCCCATCTTCTCCTGGTCACTGGTAGTTTTCGGTTCTACCGCGATGGTGATGACGGGTTCGGGGAAAGAGATGCTCTCAAGGACGATATCTTTATTGTCGCAGAGCGTGTCACCAGTGAAGGATTCTTTGAAACCCAGGGCAGCGGCGATGTCGCCCGCCCGCACTTCTTCGATGTCTTCACGCCGGTCGGCGTACATTCGAATCAGGCGGCCAATACGTTCGCGCTTGCCTTTCGTAGAATTGTTGACCATCGTTCCCTGGGTGATAACGCCAGAGTAAACGCGAAAATAGGCCAATCGCCCTACATAAGGGTCGGTCACGATTTTGAATACAAGCGCGCTCAGCGATGCGTCATCGGATGACGGTAACTCAATAACCTCTTCAGGGTTATCCAAAGATGTAACGCGCAACGCAGGGATGTCCAACGGTGAAGGCAGGTAATCTATCACTGCATCCAGCACAAGCTGAACGCCTTTGTTCTTAAGGGATGAACCGCAAAATACTGGACATGCCTTGCCCGCAATAACCGCCTTGCGCAAGGCAGCCTTCAACTCGTCAATGCTGATTTCTTCCCCTTCGAGATATTTCATGGTCAAATCATCGTCGGTTTCAGCAATTTTTTCGACCATCGCATGGCGCATTTCAGTCGCCTGCGAGACCAAGTCGCCGGGGATTTCAGCAACCTTTGGTTCCTTGCCCAGTTCATCATCGAACAAGACCGCCTTCATCTCAAGCAAGTCAACCATGCCCTTGAAATTGGCTTCGCTGCCAATGGGCAGTTGCATTGCAATTGGGTTAGCGCCCAATCGCTGGCGAATCGATTCGATAGAACGTTCATAAGAAGAGCCCACACGATCCATCTTGTTGATAAGACAGATTCGCGGGACTCCATAACGATCAGCCTGCCGCCAGACAGTTTCGGACTGCGGCTCCACGCCCTGTACGGCGTCGAAGACGACTACGCCTCCATCGAGAACGCGCAAAGAACGCTGCACTTCAGCAGTAAAGTCAATATGCCCTGGGGTATCAATCAAGTTGAACTGATACCCTTTCCATTCTGCAGAAACGGCTGCGGAAACGATGGTGATGCCTCTTTCTCGCTCCTGAGCCATCCAGTCTGTCACAGTAGTGCCGTCATCAACAGAACCGATGCGGTGGGTTTTACCAGTGTAAAAAAGGATTCGCTCTGTGGTAGTCGTCTTGCCAGCATCAATGTGCGCAATGATGCCAATATTCCGATACTTTTCGAGCGGGTACTTACGCGCCATTTACTTATTAACCTCTAAGCCAAAAACAAACTATGCACGATAATGCGAAAAGGCGCGATTGGCCTCAGCCATCTTGTGGGTTTCATCACGCTTACGGATGGATGCGCCCTGGTTGGTAGCGGCATCCATCAGTTCACCTGCCAGCTTTTCAGAGAAGGACTTCCCTGAGCGAGAGCGGGATGCAGATAGAATCCAGCGAATCGCCAGGGTCAGGCGGCGGTCAGCAGGGACCTCCATCGGAACCTGGTAGGTCGCTCCACCCACGCGACGTGGGCGGACTTCCATCACTGGACTAACATTTTTGATAGCAGCATCGAAGGTTTCGATACCAGACTTGCCGGTTTTTTCTTCAATGATATTGAGCGTGTTGTAGACCAGGCGAAAAGCCAAGCTCTTCTTGCCACGCCACATCATATGATGAACAAAAGTCGCCAGCGGCACGCTGTTATGGCGCAAATCTGGCACAATCGGACGAACTTCAGGCTTTCCTCTACGCATTTTCTACTCCATCACTCTTGGATTACTTCTTGCCCTTAACAGGCGCGGCGGGAGCGCCTGGCTTCGGACGCTTTGCGCCGTACTTGGAGCGACCCTGACGGCGCTTGGCAACGCCGGTCGTATCCAAAGAGCCACGAACAATATGATAACGCACGCCCGGCAAATCTTTCACGCGAC
>CAYLZI010000299.1:0-2839 GCA_964388215.1 uncultured Anaerolinea sp. | reverse complement strand
AGCGGGATTTTCATCTCGACGACAATGCCGGGGCCGTCGGGGCGGTTGCGCAGGCTCAGGCCGCCGCCCGCCTTCCAGAGTAGGGTGGCAACCATGGGAAACCCCAGTCCCATGCCGGGCAGCTCGCCAGTGAAATCTTTTTCTCCTTGCACATAGGGCAGCCAGGCCCAGCGCAACTGTTCGGGCGTCAGGTTCAGGCCGTTATCGGCTACCCGGATGTTGATGAAGCCGGGCGTGGTTTGCCCAATAGAAATATCCACATTCGGGGCGCGCGTTGGGTGAAATTTGCGGGCGTTTTCGAGCAGTTCATGAAAAATCATTTCGAGGGCATCGGGCGTCAGGGCAATGACTTGCTCTTTCAAATAGTCTGGCAGTGAGAGGATTACCTGTTCCAGGCCAAGCAGACGGCAGGATTCGGCCAGCATTTCTGGAACAATCTCCAGCCGGACGGGCTGGCCCAGGTTAAGCGCCAGCGGGGCGTCTATATAGGTCAAGATTTTGCGAATTTCGTTTGCCAGCCGGTCGGCTCCGCCAACCGCGCCTCGGGCATATTCGCGGATTTCTTCGGGCGACATCATATCCATTTTATTCTTGATGATGCCGAGGTTGCTGACCATGATGGACATGGGGGTGCGCAGTTTATGGGCAACAACGGTGTGGAAACGACGCATATCTTGATAGATGGTCATGCGCTCGGTGACATCGCGCAGGCGCGCAATGCGTTGGTAGTCGCTGCCCATGTCTATCTCGTGGGCTTCTACAATAACCCAGGCAGCGCGGGCGGTGGGGGTTTCAATTTGCACCAGGAAGCAGGGTTCGGGTTCGGTCAGCCAATGTTCCCAAATGCTCTCTGGTTCAGGCAGGTAGGCGCGCTCGGCGGCGGCCATAAAGGGCAGGCCAATAAAATCTTCGGACAGGTTGAGCAGTTCGAGGGCGCGTTCGTTGGCATACAGGATGCTTCCGGCCTGGTCGAGCAGCAGATACCCTTCTTGGGCGTGGTCGGCCATCCAGGTGAATCGGGTGAGATGTGAGAGCAGGACGCGCTGCGTGTTCAGCCGGGTGATTGTCCCCAGGCGCGAGAGCAGTTCCAGCCCATCGAGCGGCTTTTCGATGAAGTCATCGGCCCCGGCGCTTAGGCCGATGGCGCGCTCGTCACGGTTTTCTCGCGAATAAAACATAATAATGGGGATATTGCCCAGCACGCGATTGGCGCGCAAACGGCGGCAGGTTTCGTAACTCTCCAGTTCTGGGTCAATATCCAAAATAATGGTAATGGGGAGAAGCTCTTCCGCCCGGCGCAGGCCAGATTGTGGCGTGTTGGCAAATTCCAGTTGGAATGTTGTGCCACGCAACAATTCATCCATCTCATCTTGTAAGGAAGGGTTGGCGAGGATAACCAGTACGGTGGCGTCGGTTTCGGCGGGTTTTTGTGTCATCGCAATGATTGTATCTGAAGTGCTGCATTGGCGCGTTGCATCTCCATACAAGAAAAACGTGATTTATGCAATCTCGTTTTGATTTCGATGAACCCGGTTCTGAATGACCAGGAGAATCAGCAGGGCTGCCAGCACGAACCCGCCGAAGACGGAATATAGGCCGCGTCCGCCCAGGCTGTCAATTAAGATGCCTCCCACGAAGGCGCCCAGCCCAGAACCAACCCCATACATGGTTGCTCCAAACAACCCCTGGGCTGTTGCATTTAGCCCGGCTGGAGCGTTTTCATGGGCATAAGAGACCCCTGCAATCCAGATGATGGGGAACGTGAGCCCATGAAGCAGTTGCAGCGCGAGGATGGCTTCAGGGAAGTTGAACACTGCATAGAGTAGCAGCCGAAGACCGACGACGCTGGTTCCTAGTACGAGCAATCCCTGGGCTTTGAAGCGTTTGAGCAGCAGGTTGCCAAAAAACATGGCTGGAACTTCGGAAAAAAAGGTGGAGATGAATAGTGAGAGACCCATCACTGTTTCGCTGGCCCCAATTTCGGCCATATAAACGAACTGGTAGGTATTGACCCCGGCCATACCCAGCCCTGCAACGAGGCTCATGCCCAGGAATAACAACCAGCGCGGGTTGGATAGCAGGCTGCCAATGCCGCGCCAGAAAGGGGGCTGTTCATCAGGCTGGGCAAAGGAAAATTTCTGCACGACCAGCAGATTGAGCGCCATGCCGATAGCGAATATCCAAAAAATCCAGACCAGGCCATAATTTTCTACGATGGGACCGACGAAAAGCGCCATCAGCCCCCAGCCAAGCGCGCCGCCCAGGCGGATGCGCCCATACATGTCACGCTGCTCACCAAGCATGGACATGGTGGCGCTGTCGGCAAGTGCGTTGACGGGCGACGACAAGAGGGCGTTATAGATAATCAATCCTAAAAGGATTGGGAATGAGTGGGTGAATGGCACAGCCAGCGCCCACAAGATAACCCCAGCCATGGCCAGGCTGATAACCAGTTTGTGCTGCCGGGTTTTATCGGCGATTCCGGTCAGGAGCGGGCCGCCCAGCAGGGTGACAATGGGAGCCAAACCCAGCAACACCCCTACCTGCGCGCCAGACAGTCCAATGCTTTGATAGTACAGGGCTGCGAATGGGAACACGCCAGATACAGCGGCAAAATACAGGAAATAAAAAAGGAAGGGCCAGGTTTTTTTCATGGTGGTTTGCGGGGTTGCTAGGGTGACTATTTCCAGTATATCGCATCCTGTGGCAAGACGCGCGCTGCGTCTTAAAATTTCTGGGCTATCCCGTTTTTGGTTAGTTGTTGGGGTAGGGGCGACTCTTTAGAGCAGAACCAGATATGTTTTCGCGCCGGGCGGGCCGCCCTTGCAGGTTTTCCCGT
>CAYLZI010000298.1:0-2841 GCA_964388215.1 uncultured Anaerolinea sp. | reverse complement strand
CAGGCCAAACCGCAGATGGTCTGACAAACTTGTATGTGGTTTATGCACCTACTGAATTAAAAACAGGGCAGGCAAAACCCGCCCTGTTTTTAATTTTGTTTTACTTGTCGTTCAGCGCCGCCACGCCGGGTAGTTCCTTGCCTTCCAGGAACTCCAGGCTGGCCCCGCCGCCGGTCGAGACGTGCGTCATCTGCTTGGCGACTCCGGCTTTCTTGACGGCGCTGGCGCTGTCGCCGCCGCCGATGACGGTCGTCGCGCCGCTTTCGGCCAGCAATTTTGCCAGGCCAAACGTCCCTTCGGCGAATTTGGGGAACTCAAAGACGCCCACCGGGCCGTTCCACACGACCAGTTTGGCATCCTGTAGGGTGGCTTTATAAGCCGCCAGCGTCTTCGGGCCGACATCCAGCATCCGCCAGCCTGTCGGAATGGAATCAACATCCACGACTTGCGAGGCGGCATCGGCATCGAACTTGTCCGCGATGACCGCATCCACCGGCAGGACGAGTTTTTCGCCCAGTTTCGCCAGCAGCGCTTTGGCGGTTTCGAGCGCTTCGGCTTCCACCAGGCTGTCTTGCATATTCAAACCTTTGGCAGCCAGGAAGGTGTTCGCCATGCCGCCGCCGATGATGAGTTTGTCGCATTTGGCGGCCAGGGTCTCGACGACCAGAATCTTGTCGCTGATTTTTGCGCCGCCCAGGATGGCGACGTAGGGATGTTCGGGGTTGCCGACGGCGCGTCCCAGGTATTCCAGTTCCTGTTCCATCAGGAAACCGGAGACCGCCGGGAGGAAACGCGCAATCCCTTCGGTGGAGGAATGAGCGCGGTGCGCAGAGCCAAAGGCGTCGTTGACGTACACGTCCGCCAGGGCCGCCATTTGCTTCGCCAGGTCGAGGTCGTTTTTCTCCTCGCCTTTGTGGAAGCGGGTGTTTTCAAGCATCACTACCTCGCCCGGTTTGAGCGCGGCGGCGATTTTTTCCGCGTCTGGCCCAACGCAATCGGGAGCCATGGTCACGGGCTTGCCCAGGTGACCGGCCAGCACTTCGGAGGCGGCCTTCAGGCTGAACTCGGAGGCTGGCCCGCCCTTGGGGCGTCCGAGGTGGCTGGCAAGCAGCAACGATGCGCCCTGTTCCAGAACATATTGGATGGTCGGCAGGGCGGCCTTGATGCGCTTGTCATCGGTCACTTTGCCTTCGGCCATCGGCACGTTGAAATCGACGCGCATAAAAACGCGCTTGCCCTTCAGGTCGATGTCTTTTACAGTTTTCTTGTTCATGTGAACTCCGTGTACCCGTTATCCGGTTATCCAGTTTTCCGGTTTTGAACCGGTTAACTGGATAACCGATAAACTGGACAACTCTTACAGAGATTTCGCCATCAACGCGGCCAGGTCAGCCGTGCGGACCGAGTAGCCCCATTCGTTGTCGTACCAGGTCACAACTTTGATAAAGGTGCTTTTGTCTTTGCCGAGCACGCTGGTAAAGGGCAGGTCAACCGAGGAGCTGTAGGGGCTGGCCTTGAAATCCATGCTGACAAGGGGTTCGTCCACCGCTTCCAGGATGCCCTTGAAGCGCGGGGTGGCGGCGGCATCACGGAAGGCCTGGCGCAGTTCTTCGGTGGTGGTTTCGGTTGCAATTTCAGCGGTGAAATCAACGACCGAAACAGTGGGGGTCGGGACGCGCAGCGAATAGCCGTCGAACTTGCCTTTCAGGTCGGGGATGACCAGGGCAATGGCTTTGGCGGCGCCAGTGGTGGTCGGGATGATGTTCAGGCCCGAGGCGCGCGCGCGGCGCAGGTCGGAGTGCGGCATATCCAGCACCTTCTGGTCGTTGGTGTACGAGTGGATGGTGGTCATGAAAGCGCGCTTGATGGTGTACAGGTCATGTACAACCTTGGCCGCCGGGGCCAGGCAGTTGGTGGTGCAGGAAGCGTTTGAAACGACATGGTGCGCCGCCGGGTCGTATTTGTCTTCGTTGACGCCCAGCACAACGGTCAGGTCTTCGCCTTCAGCGGGAGCCGAAATGATGACCTTCTTCGCGCCGCCGGAAGTGATGTGATTGACCGCGCCCTTGACCGTCTTGCCCTTCTTGTTCACGCCATCGTTCTTGATGGTGAACAGGCCGGTCGATTCAATCACGATGTCGATACCCAGGTCGCCCCATTTGATGTTGGAAGGGTCGGTTTCCTTGAAGACTTTGACCGTTTTGCCGTCAATCAGCAGGTCTTCGCCCGCAATTTCCACCGTGCCGTTGTAACGGCCATAAGTGGAGTCATATTTGAGCAGGTGCGCCATGGTTTTGATGTCACCAATGTCATTGAAGGCAACCACTTCCAGAGTATCCGGGTAATAATCGCGGATTGCTTTGAGCACCTGGCGGCCAATGCGGCCAAAGCCATTAATACCAATTTTTGTTGTCATAAAAACCTCCTCAGGTTTATGTATTGTGATTTTTAGCACAATCGGCATTTTACCATAATTTTGGAGTGTGGGAACATGCTCCCGCGCATCGAACGGCAAGCCGTTCGACTCCATAGGGAATGGAAAAAGCGCGCTTCTGCTCAAGTGACGGGAACAACCCTCTAATTTTACAACAGAACTGGCAGTTTCTACCCGCCAGGCGCGCCGAAACTGACCGGGCTGGAACCTTCGTGTCGCAAATTGGCAATTTGCGACACCTATTTCTCATTCCGAAAGCGGCCCGGTGCGCTCGTAGAGCAAATCCATTAGCACCTGCGCCACTTTGATTGAATCATGCCGCCAGGGCTGGCCTTCATCCACCAGGTTGGCCGGATAGAGGGGATAAGGGGCGGCAGCCTCGTCGATTTTCACCCATTCTACCCCAT
>CAYLZI010000297.1:0-2842 GCA_964388215.1 uncultured Anaerolinea sp. | reverse complement strand
AGCGATTCCAAATCTTGCGGGTAAACGTTCTTGCCGCCGACGATAATCATGTCCTTTTTACGCCCGGCCACAAAAATTTCGCCGCCCAGGCTATAACCATAGTCGCCGGTTAAGTACCAGCCCTCTCGAAAGGCTTTTTCGGTGGCATCGGGGCGGTTGTAGTAGCCTGTCAGCATACAGTCGCTTTGCAGGGCAATTTCACCGATGGCCCGGTCTGGGAGGTTGCGACCTTTTTCATCAAAAATGTGGATGCGTGTGTTGGGAATGGCCCGCCCTGAGGACATCATTCGCAAAACAGGCCGCCCATTGACCGGGGGCATGGCGGCGCGCTGCGAAATATACGCTTCCCGGTCAATTTCATCGGTCGCGGGCAGGGTTCCGGCAGGCGTTTGGGTTACACCAAAGACATTTTCGGCCATAGCGTAACTGCAATGCAAGGCGTTTTCGCGCAGTCCATAGGCTTTGAAGCGTTCGTAAAAAGCGCGGTGACTTTCGTATTTGACCGGCTCGGAACAATTGGTAATTAACCGCCAACTCGATAAATCTACCCCGTCCAGGTCGCGTTCGCGGATTTTTTGGGCGCAAAAGTTATAAGCAAAATTGGGCAGCCAGGAGAGCGTGCCGCGATATTTACTGACGCTCTGGAACAGGCGGTAAGGAGCGCGTACCCAATCGAAGGGCGAAGAAAGTACCAGCGTGTTTCCGTTCAGGATGGGAATCAGGAATCCGGCGATGAGTCCCATATCATGATAAAGCGGCAGCCATGAGACGAAAATATCTTTCTCATTCAGTTGAATGGCATCGCGATAAGCATTTAGCTGGTTCAACACCGCCCGGTTCGAGAGCGCGACCCCCTTTTGCAGCCCGGTCGTGCCGGAGGAGTGTTGCAGCAAAACAATGTCATCGAGAGAGCGATTTAATCCGTCTGCCTTAGAAAAATCCAGTTCGCTGGCTGCTTCTACCTGGCTGGTAAGTAAAATTTCGCGCGCAGAACTTTCTGGCTGAAGCGCGGCGCGGATTTCGGCCTCGAACTCTGGGTAGGTGACGATGACTGCCGGGCGGGTAACTTGTGCCAGCGCGGCCAGGTCGGCGCGATAGCGTTCAGGGGCCAGTTTTTCGGTCAGGAAGGGCATGATGGCCGGGATTTGCCCGCCCAGGATGGCGCCCCAGAATGAGGAAACCAGGTCTTCGCCGTGCTGGAGAATCAAGACCACCACTTCGCCAGGGGCAATGCCGGCTTGTTTGTAGGCGCGGGTATAGCGAAATGCGCCGCGCATCAGGTCGGCGTAGGAAAGGTGCAAATCTTCATGCCCGGCGTGTTGCAGAATCAGCGCGGTTTTTGCGGGCTGGGTGAGGTAGTTGCGGTGGAGAAGGCTTGGGAGGGTGGTCATGGTTTAGAGCGGGAAAATCTTATTTCCGCAATTCAATGAGCGCGGCGAGCTGCTCCATTGTATCGAAAGTCTCTGCATTAAGTTCCGTATCTTCGATGCGTGCGCCGAAGGCGTCTTCAACGAATACGCCCAGGTCAGCCAGGCTGAACGAGTCGATTAATCCGCTTGAAATGAGCGTTTCATCGGGGCGAATGACGCGATTGGGCTGTTTGAGAATCTTTTCGGCGATGTATTTCGCCAGGCTGGCAATGATTTCTTCACGCATAATGTTTTCCTCCGTGTTTAGAAACTACTTTTTGGTTGGCGTGGGTGTCGGGTATTCGGTGCTGTAGCCAAAACTGCCGCGAAAGGTGAAGTAGGTGATGCGCCCGGGCAGGATTTCGACCTGGAGACGTTGTTCCTTGCCGTCGTAAACAATCGCAACGGTGTAACTCCCGGCGGGCAGGTCGCTGATGACCATGTTTTCGTTGTAGTAGGGGTCGGGGTTGACGGCTTCCGGCCCGTAGGTGTTGACTTCCCATTGGCGGCTGGTCTCGTTGGAGCGGATGATGACGGGGGAGCGCCGCATGAGTTCGCGGTTCGATTCCATCACGCGCCCGGCCAGCACGCCCCAGCCTTGGGGCGGGGCAACCCACAGTTCGGGATTGTAGGTGTTGAAGTAAGAGTTCGCGCCCAGGCGGATTTCGAGGTGCAGGTGCGGGCCGGTGGTGATACCGGTGTCGCCGACCTCGCCGAGCGGGGTTCCGGTATCGACCCATTGGCCGTTGGTGACGTAGACCTCGCGCAGGTGGGCATAGACGGTGTAGAGCGGCTGGCCGTTGTAGCCGAAATCGTGGCGGATGGCGACGGCCCGGCCATAAGCGTCTTTGTAGTTATCGGGGACGCCGCTGAACAGGCCCCAATCGGCCCAGACGACGGTTCCGGCCCCGGCGGCCAGGACGAGCGTGCCGGGCTTGGCGGGGATGTCTACGCCGGTGTGGGTCACTTCCTGGAAGAACGTGCCGCCATAACGGTAGTTGGCTATTGGCCAGTTGACTTCGTCGGCGGCGATGGGGCGGGCCAGGTAGAAGTGGTCATAGGTACCCAGCGCGAGCGGGACGGGGAATTGCGGTGGCCGCCAGATGGTCTTCGGCTCGGCGCCGGGGGTGGGGATGTTGAAACGCAGCGGGTCGGCGTTGCCAGATTTGGGGGTGACGACGACACAGTCGGGGTTGGGGCAGCCCGGCGTGGGCTGGGATTCTGTTTCGGGCGCGGGAGCAGGCTGAAGCGGGGTGGCAGCGAAAGCGATGACCGGGGTGGGCGAGGCTTCGGGCGCGGCGGGAGGGGCGCAGGAGGAGAGAGTGATTGACGCGAGTCCCCAAAAAAGGAATTGGTAAATGGTAATTCGTAATTCGTAATTCATCATTCTGGATTCACCATCTTTACGGCGCCGGGGTGAAGGTGGGGCGCAT
>CAYLZI010000296.1:0-2852 GCA_964388215.1 uncultured Anaerolinea sp. | reverse complement strand
TACCGTCTCGCTACGCCAACTCCTGACATAAATTTATTGCCGATAATGTCTATTAAAAGCCCGTGGTGCGCCGCGCTATTCTTAACATAAAATCAGGGGCAGCGTTCACAAACCTTATGCCTGCTCAAGCATTCGTTTAACCGCTAACGTAGGCCTGACAACCAACGCGAATTTAACGCATCAAAACCTTGTAATTCATCCTATTATGTCCAATTTATGATTAACGACACTTATAGATAGATTAATAAATCATTAGAATTACTGTACAGTGCCTGCAACAACAAAAGGAGCAAGGTTATGAATATAAGAGAAAATCTCAAACACTTCTTCTTCCCTGAGCCAACAGCGCCGCGCTGGAGGCAAATGCTCCCGCTTGTTGTGTTTGGCATCCTTGCGGTAATTCTATTAGGGGCAGGAACCTATGGATGGGAATACTCCAACTCGCCCCAATTTTGCGGAACCACCTGCCACACCATGCCGCCCCAAAGCATCACCTACCTCAAATCGCCACACGCCAACGTGACTTGCGAAGAGTGTCACATTGGGCGTGTTTCATTTGCAGACCAGTTCGTTCGAAAAACCCGTGAAGGTTCAAAAGAACTCTTCATGATGGTTTTCAACCTGTACGAATACCCAATTCACGCTTCGGCCTTGCAGCCTGTTCGTGATACGTGCGAGAGATGCCACCTGCCCGAAGCGCTTTCTTACGACAGCCTGCGAACGCTTACCCGCTTTGGAGGCGAGCCGGGCCACTCCCCCGAAACAATTTACCTGCTTCTTAAAACCGGCGGTGGGGCAAAACGCGAAGGCTTGGGTCGTGGAATCCACTGGCACATCGTCAACACGGTCAAATATTATGCCACTGACAAACTCGAACAGGAGATTCCCTTCGTGCGCGCTTATAACGAAGATGGCACTTTTGTTGATTATGTGGATATCGAGTCAGATTTCGATGTTTCCTCCATCGACGAAAGCCTGTTGAAGGAAGTCAACTGCGTTACCTGCCACAACCGCGTTACGCATGAATTCAAATACCCATCAGAATCGATAGATGAAGCCTTAGCGCGCAAACTCATTGACCCGGCCATCCCCGATATTCACGCAAAAGGCATCGAAGTTTTAAGCGTCGCGTATGATAACCAGGAACAAGGCCTGATAGCGATTGCCGGGCTGGAAAATTACTACAGAGCGCATTACGCCGAATTTTACAGCAGCAACAGTCAAGTAATTCAATCTGCCATCGCGCAGATTCAGACGATATACAAAGAAAATGTATTCATTGAGCAAAAAATCAACTGGGAGACGCACCCAAACAATCTCGGTCATGTAAATGCGCCGGGCTGTTTCCGCTGTCACGATGGCAAACACCTGGACAACCTGCAACAGGCCGTCCGCCTGGAATGTAACCTTTGCCATGCCGTGCCGGTGGTAGCCAGGCCCTCCGATTTTGTCGCCAACATCGAAATCAGCCGGGGCATTGAGCCAGCCTCGCACCTCAACCCCAACTGGATTAGCCTGCACAACCAGGTTTTCGATGCCACCTGCGCCAACTGTCACACCACCGAAGACGCTGGCGGCACGAGCAACACGTCCTTCTGCTCAAACAGCGCCTGCCACGGCAGCGTTTATACTTATGCCGGGTTCGATGCGCCCCGGCTGCGGGAAGTCCTGCTATCACAACTGCCTGCGCCCGAACCGACTCCAATTCCCAGCCCAATCAGCGGCGCCCCGACGTTCGACGCCAACATTGGCCCGCTTCTGACGGCAAAATGCGCCGCCTGTCACGGCGCGACGGCCTCAGCCGGGTTGAACCTCTCTACCTATGTAGCCACGGTGAAGGGCGGCCAGGGCGGGCCGGCCATCCTGCCCGGTAACAGCGCCGGCAGCCCATTAATCCAGGTGCAAAATGAAAGACATTTTGCGAATTTCTCCCCCGAAGAATTGGAACTGGTCAAAGCGTGGATTGACGCAGGAGCGCCGGAAAGATAAGTCTCACGCGGTCTCGCTGAAAAGCGGATGTTACCAGACATCCGCTTTTTCCTTATCCCAAAATGATTTTTGCAAATCTCCTCAACACCCTCGCTGCGATGGGCGTTTCTCGTACTCCTGCCAAAATCTCGGCGGGATTTTGGCCCTGTTCGAGCAGTTCAGCCTGCTCGGCCTGGATGTACGTTCGGGCAATCTCAGCATCCATCTCCGGGTGGAATTGCACGCCCCAGGCGTTTGGCCCCATCCGAAAAGCCTGGTTGGCGTCCCAAGCATCGAAGGCCAGGCAGATTGCGCCTGGCGGCAGTTCCAGCGCGGATTGGGCGTGGCTGACCTGGGCCTCGAACCGCTTCACGCCCAAACCGCCTAGCAGTGGGTCGTTTAATCCTTCATGGGTAAGTTGAATCGTAGTTGTGCCTTCTTGCGTGCCGTTGGGGTTGTTTCCCACCTGGCCGCCAAAAGCATAGGCCAGCAGTTGGTGCCCATAGCAAACCCCCAGGGTTGGAATGCCAGCCTCGACAGCCGATTTTGTCCATTGGGCTGTTCGCTCGCTCCAATCGAGATGTTCTGTCACCATGCTGTGCGAACCAGTTAGCAGCAGCCCGGCGGCCTGCTCTAGCGGCGGGAAGTCTGACCCTGCGCGTGGGTCGAAAACGGCCACATGGTCAGAATCCAGCCCCAGACCGGCGATGAACCAGTCCTCGAAATCCCCGCGCCGCGCAGCCAGTTCGGGCAGGGTATCGCCAACCTTAAGGATGAATAGTTTTTTTAGCATTGCAACCATCTATCGCATGATTGAGCAGGGTCATATTCAACTCCCCACCCCCACCACTTCCTGACACTGCGGGAAATTCAGGCAGCCGTAG
>CAYLZI010000295.1:0-2858 GCA_964388215.1 uncultured Anaerolinea sp. | reverse complement strand
CGCTCTTTTCGTTCTCGCCTGCTCCATCAACTTCCTTTGGTAGCAACTTGGATTATTTATGCTAAACTTTGTCTGGTTTTAGACATCGCTCGGTAATTTTGGGCGCGGAATCAATTCCGTATTATAAATGGAGGCAAAATGCGCATTATTCGCTACCAGGTAAAAAACGCAACCCCGCAGTACGGCTGGGTGCTGAATGAAAACGTGGGTTCGATGGAGGGCAACCCCTTTGGCGAGTATCGCCGCCTGAAGGCCGACATTCCGCTCGATGAAGCGCGCCTGCTGGCGCCATGCCTGCCCTCGAAAATCGTATGCGTGGGACGGAACTACGCCGAACACGCCCGCGAACACGACGCCGAAGTGCCAAAAGTGCCGCTTATTTTTCTCAAGCCGCCTTCCAGCGTGATTGGCCCCGGCGAAGCCATCCTCCTGCCGCCGCAGTCCAAACAAGTGGAGCATGAATCGGAGCTGGTGGTCGTCATCGGCAAGCGCGGACGGCGCATCACTGCCGAAACGGCCCGCGATTACATTCTGGGCTACACCGTCGGCAACGATGTCACCGCCCGCGACCTGCAAAAATCGGACGGGCAGTGGACGCGCGCCAAAGGGTTCGATACCTTTTGCTCCTTCGGCCCCTGGATTGACACCGACTTCGACCCCTCAGACGCGCTCGTCACCTGCCGGGTCAGCGGCCAGCCGCGTCAGATGGCCTCGACCCGCGACATGGTCTTCAGCGTCAATACCTTGATTGCCTTCGTCTCCTCGGTCATGACCCTCGAACCCGGCGACCTGCTCTTCACCGGCACCCCAGCGGGCGTGGGCATTCTCAAGGACGGGGATGAAGTGGTCTGCGAGATTGAAGGCCTGGGGAAGTTGAGCAACCCGGTAAAAGCGGAAACCCGATAGGGAATAGCTGCTGCGCATAATCACTTATCCCGAGCCCCCATGCTCCATCCCACTCCCTTCCACCCCCGCACTGCTGCGCTGAACCAGTCCCAAAATTGGCGGCGCTGGTCTGGCTATGCCGCCGCCGGTCTCTATGAGATGACTCACGAGCGCGAATACTGGGCCATTCGCAACGCCGCCGCGCTGTTCGATGTCTCGCCGCTGGTGAAATATCTCATCGAAGGGCCCGACGCCGCCAAACTGCTCGACCGGGTGGTGACCCGCAGCGCGCAGAAAATGACCATCGGGCAGGTCATCTATACGCCCTGGTGCAACGCCGAGGGCAAAGTGCTGGACGATGGCACGGTTTCGCGCCTGGGCGAGACGACTTTCCGCCTGACTGCTGCCGAGCCAAACCTGCGCTGGCTGGAGATGAACGCGGTTGGGATGGATGTTTCGGTAACCGACATCAGCCAGGCGGTGGCCGCGCTCAGTTTGCAGGGGCCAAAATCGCGGCTGGTGCTGAATCGCTGCGCCGAACGACCGCTCGACGCCCTCAAATATTTCCGCCTGATGGACAACGCCATCGCCGGGAGTCCGCTCACCGTTTCGCGCGCCGGCTACACCGGCGACCTGGGCTACGAAATCTGGATATCCGCCGAATCTGCCCTGCCGGTCTGGGACGCGCTGACTGCCGCCGGGACGGATTTTGGCCTGGCCCCGGCAGGGATTCTCGCGCTGGATGTGGCGCGGGTGGAAGCCGGGTTGATTCTCATCGAGACGGATTACACCGCCGCCCATCACGCGCTCATCGAATCTCGGAAATCCTCGCCCTTCGAGCTGGGACTCGGCTGGGCGGTCAACCTGGAGAAAGAATATTTCAACGGTAAGCAGGCTTTGGCAGCGGAAAAAGCGCGCGGGCCAGCGTGGATGTTGGTCGGACTGGAGGTCGATTGGGTCGGGATGGAACGTCTCTACCGGGAGGTCGGCCTGCCGCCGCAAATTTCGCCGTTCACCGCGCGGGCCAGCCTGCCGGTCTTCAGCGGCGGCGTACAGGTGGGCTATGCCTCGTCGAGCGCCTGGTCGCCGGTGTTGAAAAAATACATTGCGCTGGCGCACCTCCAGCGGCCTTATTTCGAGATTGGCACGAACCTGCTGCTCGAAGTGACGGTGGAACACCAGCGCAAATTTGCCCCGGCCAGGGTGGTCAAAACGCCTTTTTATGAGCCGGAGTGGAAGAAACGATAAAGAACGTCCCGAAGGTGTCTGAAAACCTTCGGGACGTTTTCGTTATGCGTCGAAATACAGGCTCATTTCGTAGGGATGGGGGCGCATCCGCATTTCGATGGCTTCGTGCTTGCGTTTGTAATCAATCCACTGCGCAATCATCTCCTCGCTGAAGACGCCGCCCGCTGTCAGGAAGGCGTGGTCGGCTTCCAGCGCGTCGAGGGCTTCGTCGAGCGAGGTCGGCAGGGCTTTGATTTGGGCGCGTTCGGCCTCGCTCATGGCGAAGATGTTCTTGTCGAAGGGCCCGTAACCGCGCTCGGTCGGGTCAATTTTGTTGAGGATGCCGTCCATGCCCGCCATCAGTTGGGCGGCCAGGGCCAGGTAAATGTTGCAGGTGGCATCGGGCGGGCGGAACTCGAAGCGGGCTGTTTCTGGCTGGTTGGCGTATTTGGGAATGCGAATGGCCGCCGAGCGGTTACCGAGCGAATAAAAGGCGTTGACCGGGGCCTCGAAGCCGGGAACCAGCCGCCGGTAGGAGTTGGTGGACGGGTTGGTGAACCCCAGCAGTGCCGGGCCATGATGCAGCAGCCCGCCGATATAGTAACGCGCCGTTTCGCTCAACGTCCCATAGCCGTCGGGGTCATAAAAAACATTCACATTCTCTTTGAACAGGTGTTGGTGGAAGTGCATCCCGCTGCCAGCCTCGCCATAGAGCGGCTTGGGCATGAAGGTGGCGGTCTGCCCGC
>CAYLZI010000294.1:0-2870 GCA_964388215.1 uncultured Anaerolinea sp. | reverse complement strand
CTGGCGGCGCAGGCCGCCCTCCAACAGGCAAAATCTGAAGGCTTCCACGCGCAATCCCTGGGCGATTCCTGGCAGGGCGAAGCGCGCCAGGTGGCAAAAACGCTCTGCAAGCGGCTGAAAGAGGAAACGCGCAGGCCGGTTTGCATGGTCGCGGGCGGTGAAACAACGGTAACGCTCGTAGGACAGGTCTCTGACCTGTCCGCTATGACAGCAGCCCCCGCCAGACAGGTCGGAGACCTGTCCCAAAGCCTGGGCGGGCGCAACCAGGAACTGGCCCTGGCCGCCGCGCGCGAACTGGAGGGTCAGCCCAACGTCCTGTTCGTCGCCCTCGCCACCGACGGCGAAGACGGCCCGACCGCCGCCGCCGGGGCGGTCGTCACCGGCGAAACGGTGGTGCGCGCCCGGTCGCTGAATCTCGACCCGGACGCATTCCTCGAACGCAACGACTCCTATCACTTTTTCGCCCCGCTCGGCGACCTGCTGCAGCCCGGCCCCAGCGGAACCAATGTCAATGACCTGACCTTCCTGTTCGGATTCTGATGCCCATTCTGTGGGATTCAGGCGGCAGGCTTCCTGCGCCAGAAAATTTTTCTAGCTCTACCGTTTTTACCGGGGAAACCCGCAGGGGCGACCCGCCCAGCGCGAAAAATCATCATTTTATGCCAGTATCCTCCGCGAAAACGTATCGGGTTATGCCCTGACGGGCCGCCCCTACCACGCCATCCCGCCAGAAACAGGAGAGCCATTTTTCTGTACGCAAAATACAAAAACGTATTGCAGTCTGTATAATAAAAATGTATAATTTTTATCGAATTAGTGTTTTTTGCGCCTGTCTTGAGAGGAAGCCCAAATGGTCAAAACAGATTGGTACGGTCGTTCACTAAATGGCAGATATAAAATTGAGGCACTGCTCGGCCAGGGGGGGATGTCATCGGTCTATAAAGCCTACGACCCAAACCTGATGCGCGCTGTGGCTATCAAATTAATCCACCCGCATTTATCGTCTGATGACGACTTTATTCGCCGGTTCAAAAATGAAGCGGCCTCTGTGGCTGCATTTCGGCATCCCAACATTGTGCAGGTGTATGACTTCAACATCGATGGCGATGTATATTATATGGTGCTGGAGTATATTGCCGGTGAAACTTTACAAGACCGGCTCAATGGGCTGAAAAAAAACAATGCAAAGATACCGATTGAGCAAGCCGCGAGGATTACGATTGACATTTGCAATGCCTTGAGCTACGCCCACAAGCGCAACGCCATTCACCGCGACATCAAACCCGCCAATATCATGCTCGACCCGCAGGGACAGGCCATCCTGATGGACTTCGGAATTGTAAAAATCGTTGGCGCCAGCGTCCACACGGCAACCGGGGCGGTGGTCGGCACAGCGCGCTACATGTCCCCGGACGTGATTCGCGGCGAGTCTGTCGATGAACGCTCTGACCTGTATTCATTGGGCGTTACCTTGTTTGAGATGGTGAGCGGTGAACCGCCTTTCGATGCTGATTCCACCATTTCACTCTTGATGCGCCACATGAATGACCCGGTGCCTGACATCATGACCCTCCGGTCAGATGTGCCGCCCGAATTGAGCCGAATCATCCTGAAATCGATGGAGAAAAAGCGCGAGGACCGCTATCGCTCGGCAGTGGAAATGGCCGCTGACCTGCAAGAATTACTGCTCACGCTGGAACCTGCTCCCGTTTCGCAGCCATTCATTCCACATCAACCCGCTCCACCCCCTCCAGCGGAGCAAGTGCGCGAACAGCCGGTTTACGCCACCGAACAGTGGACAGCCTCCCAACCACTACCAACATCTGCGGATTCTTTCCTGGGCAACCCGACTGAATCTGTGGCAGCCGCGCCCGCCACCAACCTGGCGCAAGGCTACCAACCGGGCGCAGGTGTTTCCGATGTAGTTAACTCTTATGCAACTGTGATTGACCCGCCCACTCCCCAGCCTGCTCTCCAACCCGCTCGCGTCGAACCCTCGTTTAAGACAGTGACATCTGCTCCCACAGCCTGGCATCCGGCTGCCTCGCCCTGGCTGAAATACCTTGGCGCAGGAGCATTCCTGTTTCTGTTTTTTGCAGTCATGCTTGTTGTAGGAGGCTGGTTTGTTTTCAAAAACTTTTTCCCAGCCAGCGCGCCACCGCTGGCAACTGCCACCCAAACATCTCCTCCGCCTGAAAGCACGGCCACATTCCCGGTCATTTTGCCCACCAATACGGAAACTCCCAAACTGACGGCAACACATGAGCCAACGGCCACCATCACCCCGTCCCCTACTGCCACCCTGCCGCCGCTGTATGCGCGCATCAACAGCATTTCAATCAATGCCACAAACAATTATGTTGTCGAATATGAGACCTTCGGCTACACCGAAACTCTGCCAGGTATGCACATCCACTTCTTCTTCGATACCGTCTCTGTTGAGCAAGCCGGGTCGCCGGGCAGCGGCCCCTGGAAGTTATATGGCGGCCCGCGTCCGTTCACTGGCTACCGCGTAAGCGACCGGCCCGCCGGGGCCACGCAGTTATGCGTCCTGGTAGCAAATGCCAATCATTCTATTATTCGGGATAGTGGAAATTGCTTCGTTCTCCCGTAAGAAACATACACAGGTGTTCGCATGGATGCGATTCATGGCTATTTGAAACTAAAACTTCCCGGCGGCATCGAACAGGAATTCGAAGTCTCCAAGTCCGAAATCACCGTTGGGCGCGGGCAAACCAACGACATCGTCGTGGCCGACGCCAAAGTCTCGCGCAGCCATGCGCGCTTCGCGTTCAGCCCCAATGGACAGGTCACAGTCATCGATTCCGGCTCGACCAACGGCGTCATCGTCAACGGGACGCTGGTCGAGC
>CAYLZI010000293.1:0-2879 GCA_964388215.1 uncultured Anaerolinea sp. | reverse complement strand
TCTCTTGGCTTTCATTCGCCAATTGTCTTACTGCCCTAACCCGAACTGACGTTATTTGCTGCGCAACGCTTCGGCGGCGCTTTGCAGCTCGGCAGCGTTTCTTTGGATTTTCTTGATGGCCCCCACTGCCTCGTCGACGCCTTTTGGCCCGGCCCGGAAAATGGCCTCGTCCAGCCAGACGGCTTCATGCTCGCAGGCGCGGGTCGCTTCGGGCAGGCGCATGCTTTTGAAGTCGAAATACTGCGGGAAGGCGCTCGGCACAGCCAGTTTGGATTTCTGCGGCTGGAACAGTTTGTAATTGTGCATGGCTTCGTAACCGGTCCAGCAGTCAATCCCTTCAGCATCCAGCGCGTCGCATAAGACATCGTGTTCCACGCCAAATTCTTCAGGGTTAATGGCGAAAATATAGCGGTAGAACGAGCGGGTGGTGTGGCGCTCGTCGCGTTTAAGCACGCGCACGCCGGGGATTTCGCTCAGGGCTTCATCCATATAAGCGGCCATTGTTTCGCGCTGTTTGGCCTGCTCGGGGAAGCGTTCGATACCGACCAGCGCCAGCGCGGCGGCGATTTCGCTCAGGCGGAAGTTGCCGCCCACCTGAAATTCCTGCGAGTCATCCTCCTCGCCGCCACCCAGGGCATGTGGCCGGCCACAATCGATGATGCTGGCGGCTTTGGCGGCCAGTTCCGGCGTTTTGCAGAGCAAAATACCGCCCTCGCCAGTCGTCAGGGTTTTGGAGGATTGCAGCGAGAACGAGCCGAAGTGCCCAATCGTCCCGGCCCCCATCCCGCGCCACTTGGCGCCGTGGGCGTGGGCGCAGTCTTCAATGACGAGCAGGTTGTATTTTTCGGCCAGGGTCATGATGGCGTCCATATCGGCCATGTTCGAGCCGAGATGGACCGGGATGATGGCCTTCGTTTTGGGCGTGATGGCTTTTTCGGCGGCCTGGGCGTCAAGACAGTAGGTGTTCGGGGCGACATCCACAATTACGGGGACCGCGCCCGCCGCCATTGGGGCCGAGGCAGTCGCCTGAAAAGTGTAAGCCGGGACGATGACTTCGTCGCCCCAACCAATGCCGGAAGCCCGCAGGGCGACCTCCATCGTAATCGTTCCATTCGCCATTGGCACGGCGTAGCCGCCACCCTGTAGTTCGGCAAACTTTTTGGCTAGTTCGGCGGTTTTTGGGCCAGGGTACGGATACCCGCCCCAGCGCCCGCTCTTGATAACCTCGGTGACGGCGTCGATGTCACGCTGATCCCAGACCGGCCACTGCGGGTAAGGTTCGGTGCGGGACTTTAACCCGCCCAGGATGGCTAAATCAGACATAAAAAACTCCTTTTCAATTTTTGGTTTTTCACTACTCACTGATTACTGGTCACACACTCCCGAAAAACTTCGACAGGTATTGCCGGTTGGCTTCGTGCAGTTCGCACAGCATTTGTCTGGCCTGCGGAATGGTCAGGCCACTGGAAAGCGGGTCGTTGAGCAGCACTTGCAGGGACAGGTCACAACTGCCAGCCAGGGCTGCCTCGACGGTCATCTCCTGCTGGCGGATGTGGTGTTCAAGTGCATTCTGCTCACCCCGGCCTGGTCGACCACACCGAAGGTTTCCACCACCGGCCCGTAGAGCAAATTGCCAATTTGTCCCACTCAGGAACAGGCGTTCGGGCAGAGTTCATTGACCCTTTGGGCAATTTCCACGCCGCGGGTTGTGTCATCCGGCCCCCACAGCCCGACCGTATCGGGGCCGTGATGGGTGTGGGTGGCGGGGAGGATGATTTGCGCCTCGGGCCGGTTCACCTGGCGAATGGTTTTTTCAATGTCAGAGGCAAAGAGTCCAATCAAATCAACGGAACAAAAGACAAGGGTCGTCTGTTCGGTGGAAATGGCCAGGGCGCGGGCAAATAAATCGTCATGAATCGACTCGGCGCGGCAGTTGTGTCCAAATCCGGCCAGGAAAGCCGGGCGCTCGAGCGAGGGGTAATCACCGTTTGGGCGTAGCCGATTTTCATTCAATCCTGCATTTTGCGATGATTTCATCCTCCCAGGTCAGTTCATCTGAGTTAGGGATGCGCCCTTCGCGCTCCATCACTTCGAAAACCTGGGCCATGCCCTGCTCCAGCGAGACCTGCGGGCGGAACTCAGGCACGTCGCGGAACAGTTTTTCGGATGAGTAATAAACGTGATGGGCGAAAATCTCCTCGCAGATGCCAAAATCGGGGACGTTAAGCCGTTTCAGTTTGTCGAAAGGCACGCCCACCAGTTGGGCTTCGCGCCCCAGGATTTTGCCCGCCAAACGATGATACTCAGCCCAGGTGGTGTAGCCGCGATTGACGGCGTTATAGGTCTGCCCGATGGTGCGTTCCTTGCCAATCACGCCGACAAAAGCCCTGGCGATGTCATCGACATGCAAATGCTGGTGCAGGGCATTGCCGTCGCCGCAGACCAGAATCGGTTTGCCCTTGCGCACGCGGTCAATCCACTGGAAATCCCAGCAGACCTGGCGCGCCATGCCCTGCACCGGCCCGTAGGTGGTGGAGGGTTTGATGATGACCACCGGGAACTTTTCGGTATGCCAGGCGGCCAGGTAGACATCATCGGCGGCGGCTTTGTTGCGCCCGTAGTCGGTGATGGGCCGCAGGGGATGGGTCTCATCGGCGGGGAAGTAATAGACATTATCGGCAATAAATTTATGTCAGGAGTTGGCGTAGCGAGACGGTAGGATCAACAGGATGGCGGCAATCCATTCGTAAGTTGTGTAGAGCACAAGCAACTTCCATGGCCAGGTCAGAAAAGCCGTTCTTTGTGTTGCGAAAAACATCCTTAACAACTGATGTTACGCAGATCAAAGCGTGAAGATCGGGTAAGATTTGCGGATGAAC
>CAYLZI010000292.1:0-2894 GCA_964388215.1 uncultured Anaerolinea sp. | reverse complement strand
CCCGAACAGCACAGCCAGGTCGTGCTGCCGGAAGTGAGGGCGTTTTTGAAGTAATTTTCATCAGCATGGGGAGCGGACGATGCCCGAACCACGGCAACTCAAAGTGTTTCTCTGCCATTCATCGAGTGACAAGCCGGTTGTGCGCGACCTGTACCAGAAATTAAGCGACGAAGGCTGGATTGACCCCTGGTTGGACGAGGAAAAACTCTATCCCGGCCAGGATTGGAACCTGGAAATCGAAAAAGCAGTCGAAGCAGCGGATGCCATCCTGGTTTGTCTCTCGAACAATTCCATCACCAGAGAAGGCTATGTCCAGCGCGAACTGCGGATTGTGCTGGATTACGCCGATTACAAACCGGAAGGCACGCTCTATATCATCCCGGTACGGCTGGAGGAATGCGAGCCGCCGCGCCGCCTGCGTCCCTGGCAATATGCGAATTACTTCCCCAAAGAAGACCGGGACAAAGCCTATCAGCGCCTGTTGGTCAGCCTGCGGATGCGCGCGACCGGGCTGGGCGTAGAAACTGCAAAACCGCAGAAAACCACAGAGCAGGCGCGCGAAGCGCAGCCCGAACCGGAAGCGTCTGAATCTTTCAAAAGCGCCGAGCGGATTCATCCCGGCTCCCGCGATGGCGCGATTGTGATTGGTGATAAGGTCCCCGGCGGTTTTCCGGGGATGGAATTCATGCTCGTTCCCAAGGGCAAATTCATCATGGGCAGCAAGGACGATGATAAAGATGCCACTAATAATGAAAAACCTCAGCACACAGTTGAGATTCCTTATGATTTTTGGATGACAAGGTTCACTGTGACGAGTGAACAATATCAGGCGTTCGTGAAAGCCAAAAATGGCGAGCATCCAGTTTCAGGCTGGGAAAAGAAAAAAGACCATCCGGTCGTCAAGGTTTCCTGGCAGGATGTAATGAAATATGTCCGCTGGTTGAATGAATCCTGCCACCCGGAAATTGCAAACCTGGCTACAACTTTCAACATTCAACCTGCAACGTTTGCTCTTCGCCTGCCGACCGAATCTGAATGGGAAAAGGCCGCGCGCGGCGTGTATGGCAATATTTATCCCTGGGGCAATGAGTTCGACCAAAGCCGCTGTAATTCGCGTGAAAGCGGTAAAAAGAACACCGTTCTGGTGGGCGCATACCCATCAGGCGCTTCGCCATACCGTTGCGAGCAGATGTCTGGCAATGTTTGGGAGTGGACGCATACACTTTGGGGAAGTGAGTATCCTTACAAGGTGGAGAATGGTCGTGAGGCTGAAAGAGTATCCGGAAGCCGCGTGGTGCGTGGCGGTTCCTTCCTCGACGACCGTCGGTACGTGCGTTGCGCTTACCGTTTCCACTTCGACCCTGACGACCGTGTTGCCAATCGGGGTTTCCGGGTGGTACTCGCCCCGAAATTGGCATGATGAAGGTAGGATGATGAATTCTGAATTTTTCTAACGTGCTATTTGCATATTGGCCATTCAGAATCCGGGTATACTTGAAATCATGATGAACTTGAAAGCCCTTTCCGAAATCATCCAGACTCACCGGGCCGAATTGAGCCAGCATGGGGTCAAGTCGCTGGCGGTGTTTGGGTCGGTGGCGCGCGGCGAGGCGACCCCGGCCAGCGACCTGGATGTGCTGGTCGAGTTCAGCCGCCCGGTCGGGTTGTTCGAGTTCATCCGCCTGAAGTATTATCTCGAGGAACTGACCCACTGCCGGGTGGATTTGGTCACGGATGACGCCTTGCGCCCAGCCCTGCGCGAGCGCATTTTGAGCGAGGCCGTCCATGTCGCCTGAGCGTAGTCGGAAAATGCGGGTGGAAGACATCCTGGCCTGTATTGAGAAAATCTATGCGTATACACGTGGCATGGATTTCGAACAATTTCAGGACGATGATAAGACCGTTGATGCCGTTATCCGCAATTTTGAAATCATTGGCGAAGCCGCCGGGCATATTCCGCTTGAAATTCAAGAGAAATATCCTGAATTGGCCTGGTTGGAGATGCGCGGAATGCGCAACATCATCGCGCATGAGTATTTTGGTGTCAGTCTGAAGATTATCTGGCGCACCATACAAAAAGACTTAACTCCATTGGCAAATAGTTTGCAGGAGATGCTCGAAAACGAAGCCTGACCGTTGCACTTTTGAAGCCTGCTGGATTGCCCCGCCCGTTCTGTCCCCGGGCGGGGTTTTTGTTCGCCTTCCGCTCAACAGGCCGCCTTTTATCGGTTTCGCCGGGGCTTGAAACCCGGGCTATTCGGCGGCGTCGGATAAATCCGGCTTGCGCGTTTTTGGCGCGGTTAAAGTCCTGTTTACAGGGCGTCGCTTCGCAGCCGGGCGGGTGAGTCATTGCCGGAGCGTCCCCAAGACTGGTACCCGATTGTTAGCCAGCCGATAGGTTCGCTGGGGGCTGGCCTGATACACTGGTCACGGAATAACGTCCCGAAGGCTGCCGAACAGGTCCAACGCTGCGCCCAAAAACCTTCGGGACGGTGTTTGCACTGGATACTGGATACTGAAAGGACACCTCATGTCACCCAACCCCTCGTCCCTCGGGACAAGACTCCGCGAACCCGTCAGCGGTCTCACCCACCTGGGCGGCGCGATTGCCGCCTTTATCGGTCAAATCGTCCTGCTGGCGCTGGCCTCCAGCGGGCTGGAAAAACTCATCTCGGCGCTGGTCTATGGCCTCAGCCTGGTTGGGCTGTTTTCGGCCAGCGCCGCCTATCACCTGGTCAACGCCGGGCCAAAGGTGACAGCCGTCCTGCGCAAGCTCGACCATTCGGCCATCTACCTGCTGATTGCCGGAACCTACACCCCGTTCTGCGTCAACGCCTTTAGCGGGTTCTACCGCTGGGGCCTGCTGGCGATTGTATGGGGGATTGCGATTGCCG
>CAYLZI010000291.1:0-2900 GCA_964388215.1 uncultured Anaerolinea sp. | reverse complement strand
GCGCTCGTTCAACCCTGAACTTGCGCGGTTCGATTTATGTCCGAGGCTCAATTAACTTGCTTTTTCAAAAATCGATATTAGACTTTATTGGTAACAGGCAAAAACCTTTTTTCGGACGCGGATTAGCGCGGAAAACGCGAAGAAAATCTAAAAAATCCACTCTCGTCCGTTCTTGTCCGTGTCCAAATTTTTATTGCCGATAATGCCTATCATCGTCAACAGCCAAGGAGACTGCCCATGAATGACAACGCAAATCGATATCCGCTAATTATCAGCTTAGGCGCTTTTGGCGTCGCATTATTGGTTAATGCTCTCCGGCTTGGAGGAGATAGTTTCGTAGCCTTATTCAATAACTTTTTTTTAGCAGCATTGTGCCTGTTTGGGGCGTTTCAATCGGCAGTCTACTGGAAAACGACCAGTAACCGTATGGAAGCCAACCGGGTATGGTTTGTATTCAGCGCAGCCTTCTTACTATACTTCTGCGCCCAATTGGTTTGGATTTACTATGGCTTCACTGGAAACCTCGCCCCCTACCCTTCGCAGGCTGACCTGTTCTGGGTCTTTTCCTATCCCCTCTTTTTCGTGGCACTACTTAATAAGAACTTGCTCATCGGTATTAAGCCGGACAAAACACAGATCGCAATTATCCTAACAACAATTCTTATATTGTTTTCCCTTGCGTTAAATTTTGTGCTTATCCCTATCGCAAATGCTGCGGACTTCTCCCGGATTATTGAAACTATACTGGCTTTTCTATATCCCATCTCAGATATTCTGACTCTCGCGGCTGCCGGTTTCCTGATCACAATCCTTTGGAAGGGGCGGCTTGCGCTGACCTGGAATATTATTGCGGCGGGGTTTCTGGTTTTGGGCTTAGCAGATATTTTGTTCATTTACACCAACTGGAATGGTTTGTATTATCCGGATGGAATCGCCACTCCGCTCACCCTCAGTATTGATCTGGGGTATAACCTGGGTTTCGTGATTATCATCCTTGGAATCTACCTGAATCAATGGGCTGTTATAGCCGCGCCTCAAAAATCCGAATTTGACTTTTTGAGCGTCCTGCCAGTCGAGAAGCCCGCGCTTGAGGTTTTACCGCTTACTCCAAATGTACAAGAGATTTTCAAAAACATGTTCTTGATGGTGGATCAACAGCAGGCGGTTTTCTACCTTTCCAGTGGTTATCAAAACCTGTGCAACCTTGCTGGCGTGCCAACCCCGCAATTAGGGCAGCCACTGCACCACACATTAGGATTGGACATACCCATCTTCACTGACCTTCTTTCTGAGATGGGTGAAAATAGAAGAATGGCTAAACCTGCCGAATTGCTCATGGGTCGGTATCGAATTCCAGTAAGTATCTCAATGTTGCGCACACAAAAAGGCGGCGATGTTTTTATCAAGTATGCGCAGGAAAACGAATTGGCAGTTGAAGATCAGACTCCCATTGCGACTTTGATTGTAGATGAGATTCTTAAAACAACAAAGGGAATGGAGGGCGTCAGCCAGCAAACGAGAGAGATCACCGCATTTTTCCTCATCGAAGTTCAGGAATTGTATATATTCCTTGTTCAGATGGGCGGGGTTCGCCTGGGGCAGGTGTTGATTGAGAAATTCAATCGAATGGCTGTGGATAAAGGCGTAAGCGTCCAATTAAACGATGGCAGGGTTGTCCTGAAAAATGCGATTGACACCAATGTCATGTTCAGCCTGTTGGGAGTAACCATTAAAACCGTTAGAGAATTAACCTCGGTCGAGGCAACGAGCGAGATTATCAAACAACTCAATGCCAAAATTCCTGAAAGGATTATACAGTCGGCGCAAAATGCAGGATTGGCTTTATAGTTACAGGATGTCAGCCTGGCGGCCCATCCGCTGGACAAAGACCAGGCAATGGCCGAAGCCTGGGGCTTTACAGGTAAAGCAGTAGTTGGCCTGCTCCTTTCAGAAATTGAGTCTTGAAAATACTATCGCGCCATGATATTATCGTCTTGTGATTGAATTCTTGGCGTCCGACCAAACAAAGAAAATATTTCTCGGTAAAACTTCTACAAAGTTGCCGAAAGATATTCAGCGTACCGCTCGCCGTAAAGTACTCTACTTGGATGACGCAGACGATTTACAAGATTTAATTGCCCCGCCCGGTAACATGCTTGAAAAACTCAAAGGTGATAGAGCGGGGCAGCACAGTATCCGAATTAATGACCAATGGCGAATTTGTTTCGATTGGGTTGGCAATAAAGCCAAAAATGTCGAAATCGTGGATTATCACGGATGAGAGTAAATATGATGGATGACACTTTATCCCCCATTCACCCAGGTGAAGTCTTGCTCGAGGACTTCATGAAACCGCTTGGTTTAAGCCAGTATCGCTTGGCGCATGATATTGGGGTTACGCCTATTCGTATCAGCCAAATCGTAAAGGGTCAGCGGGCAATTACGGTTGATACTGCCATGCGTCTTGCGCGTTATTTTGGCACAAGTGCGGCTGTTTGGCTTCGTTTACAGGTTCGCTACGAACTCGAAATTGCAGAAAAAGATTTAAGTGAACGTATCAACCGCGAAGTAAAGATACTTCATCAACCAGCAGTTCACGTTTAACCCGGCAAGCAGCCTACCGATTAACAGCAGTGCCAAGGGAAGAGCCGAAAAGTGAATGAAACAGACCCGCTGTCTGGGAAAAGGCAGCGGGTTGTCGTTCGAGCAGAACGCGCCAAGGTCAGTTATTCAGTCTGGAACAGTTCCGGTCTGAGCGCCAATAGTTCAGATTCGCTGGCCAGCCTGCAAGGATGTTTCGGGTTGAGTGCAACTCGCTCCAGGTCGTGGCCTATGCCCAGCCGCATTAATTAGACATTATCGGCAATAAATTTATGTCAGGAGTTGGCGTAGCGAGACGG
>CAYLZI010000290.1:0-2949 GCA_964388215.1 uncultured Anaerolinea sp. | reverse complement strand
GGCCGTAGATGTCGGCGTCCATCAGGCCGACGCGCGCCCCGCTCTGGGCCAGGGCCACCGCCAGGTTAACGGAAACGGTCGATTTGCCGACCCCGCCTTTGCCCGAAGCGACCGCAATCGCGTTTTTAACGGGAGCCGTGACCAGCCCCCTCATGCGCCCATCGTTGGGGACATCCGAATCGAGTTTGACGGTCACAGGCCCCGCGCCGATGGCTTCCACCGCTTCGCGGGCTTCCTTTTCGATTCGACCGCGCAATGGGCAGGCCGGGGTGGTGAGCATAACGGTAAAACTGACGGCGCTGCCGTCGATGGACAGGTCGCGCACCATGCCGAGCGAGACCAAATCCTGGTGCAGTTCGGGTTCCTGCACTTTGCCAAGCGCCGCAAGCACGGCGTCACGGGTGATGGTTGTCATTTTTCCTGCCAGTTGTGGAGTGCAGGAGCTTGCTCCTGCCGAATTGTTTGTCGAACGGCGAGCCGTTCGACATATCTTTGCGGAATTATAACCTGCACCTTTGTTGCCTGCCATTTCCAGACAACCGCGCTAATACACTTCTTATTCGTTATGGAGCGCGGGAACTTGTTCCCGCCGAACGGCAAGCCGGGTATGCGAACGGCAAGCCGGGTATGCGAACGGCAAGCCGTTCGACTCCAAAATCATTCCGCCCGCAGCGCAACTGCGGGCGGAACACTGGTTACTGATGACTGCTCACTGATGACTGGTCACTGATGACTGCTCACTGATTACTGGCTCTTCGCCGCCTTGGCCGCTTCTTTGGCTTTGCGGGCTTCTTCTTCGCGGGCGTAGTTGAGCGGGCGGATACCGGCGTAGTACGAGACCGGTTTCATCAATTCGTCGATGTCCATCAGGCTGCGGGTGTAGGTCGAGACTTCGTAATTATGGTCCATCTTGATGGCGTCGAAAGGGCAATATTCGGCGCAGAAGCCGCAGCTCATGCAAATGTCGGCGTCAATCCAGAACCCGGCCGGCTGCGGCACGGGCCGCCCGGTCTCCGGGTCGGTGCCGCGCACAATCCAGATGCACTGCGGCGGGCAGGCCTTGGCGCAGATGCCGCACGAGGTACAGCGGATGTTCTTCTCGCCGCCCTGGCCTTCTTCGTAGAGCAGGAAGGGTTTGTAGCGGAACTCTTCCGGCACCGGCAGTTTTTCTTCGGGGTACTGGATGGTAAACGTACCCTTGGTGTTCTTGCTGGAGCGATGGGCGATGCCTTCCGGCGTGTAATAGCGCTTGCCCCACCAGCGGATATCGTCGAGATAGGAGTCAACGAAACGCTGCAGGGTGACGCCCAGTCCTTTGAGAATGCCTTTTCCGTTCATGGTTTTTTCTCCGTTCTCGTCGGGGTTAGCGGTCCAGTTCGCCAAGCACGATATCGACCGCGCCCAGGATGGCGACGAAGTCGGCAATCTTGCCGCCGACGCACATCTTTTCGAGGCCGGTCAGGTTGACGAAGGAGGGGGTGCGGACGTGGTAGCGCCAGGGGTTGGGTTTGCCGGTCGAGACGATGTAATAGCCCAGCTCGCCTTTGGGGCCTTCGACGCGCCCGTAGGATTCGCCCGCCGGAACTTTGGTGATGTAACTCGGCTTCTGGCTGTTGACCGGCCCTTCGGGGATGCCCTTGACGGCCTGCCCCAGGATGCGAATCGACTGGTGCATTTCATCGAGCCGGATGAGATAGCGGTCCATCATGTCGCAGTTGGCGCGGACAGCCACGTCGAAGTCGAAGCGGTCGTAGATGCCGTAGGGGTCGGCGCGGCGGATGTCATACGGCACGCCGGCGGCGCGCAGCATCGGCCCGGCCATGGAGTAGGCAATCGCGTCTTCGGCGGAGAGATGGGCAACCCCTTTCAGGCGCGAGACGATGATTTCGTTCTCGGTCAGCAGGCGGTCGAATTCTTCGATTTTGCGCGGCAGGCGGTCGAAGACCAGGTCCTTGATTTTGCGCATCGACTCTTCGTCGATGTCGCGCGCCACGCCGCCGAAGCGGAAGTAGTTGCACATCATGCGCGACCCGGCGACGGCCTCGAAGATGTCCAGGATGAGTTCGCGTTCCTCGAAGGCGTACAGGGCCGGGGTGAAGTACGCGCCCAGGTCGTTGAGCAACATCCCGATGAGAATCAGGTGGTTCTGGATGCGGCTGAGCTCGGACATGATGACGCGGATGTATTCGGCGCGCTCGGCGACCGGGATGCCCATCAGTTTTTCAACGGCCAGGGCATAGCCCCAGTTGTTGGTCATCGAGTTGAAGTAGTCGAGCCGGTCGGTGTAGGGCATGTTTTGCAGCCAGGTGTTGCGCTCGCCGATCTTTTCGTGGTTGCGGTGCAGGTAGCCCATGACCGGTTTCAGGCTGACGACGGTCTCGCCGTCCAAAACCACCACCGCGCGGAAAACGCCGTGCGTGGAGGGGTGCTGCGGCCCCATGTTGACGATGATGTGGTCGGTATCGATGCCGTCCACAACTTCCGATTTATATTTCTTCAGCGAGGTATAGAGCGCTTCCTCGGGGTCGGTCGGGGTCCATTTTTCGGGGTCGAATCCCGGCTTGAAAGCGATGTTATCGCCATAATCTGAGCGTTTTTCGGCGTAAACGTGCTTGCCGTCGGGCCAGCGGCGCTTGAAAGGCTTGACTTCTTCATCGTAAAACGCTTCCTGCCAGTCCTTGCGCATCGGGTGGCCGTCGAAGCCTTCCCACATCAGGATGCGGCGCAGGTCGGGGTGGCCGGTAAATTGGACGCCGTACAGGTCCCAGGCTTCGCGCTCCTGTAAATCCGCGCCCGGCCAGACGGAGATGACCGAGGGGATTTCGATGGGGTCTTTGCGCGGGGCGGATGTTTTGAAGGTCAATCCCGGCCCGCCGGTGGTTTTGAAGACGTGATAGACGACTTCCATGCGGTCTTCGGGCAGGTAATCGACTGCGCACAGGTTGACGA
>CAYLZI010000289.1:0-2982 GCA_964388215.1 uncultured Anaerolinea sp. | reverse complement strand
CCCCGCTCGCGCCGACGGCGAGCAGGTACAGGGTCAGGTAGTTAATCGGGACGGTGTCGCTGGCAGCCGCAAACAGGCCGTCGAACCAGTAGCGGTACAGGTTGCGGCGCGATTCTTGGGGCAGGCCGTTTGCCCAGTCGCCGCCATTAATGAACAGGCGGGTGGAATGACGAAGTTTGTTGAGCATAAAAAGGGGAAAGTGAAAAATTAGGGAACGAGGCCGCGCCCAAGTTTAACACGCAGGCCGCCGTTGCTGAAGGTCAGGGATGTATCCAGTTTCAGGCCGGCGTGACCAAGCAGAAATTCCTCATTCGATAAAATGGCTACACGCCATCCAGGGCATTTCGAGCGCAGGACGTTGCCAAACTGAGCGTACAGGTTGCGCAAATCCTTGCCCTCGCTGACGCGCACGCCATAGGGAGGGTTGGTGACAATCCAACCCTTACGCGCGGGAGGATACATCGCGGAGACAGCCTGCGCTTCAAATTGGATGAGGTGATTTACGCCCGCGCGACGGGCGTTTTCCTGCGCGAGTCGGACTGCGCCGGCGTCCCGGTCAGAGGCGAGGATTAAAGGCGGAGAGATGAGAGAGGAAAGATGAAATTCAGCGCAAAGTGATTTCCAAAGAGATTCATCAAAATTGGGCCAATCCATGAAAGCGAATCGCCGCTTCATTCCCGGAGGAATACCAAGCGCCAGGAGCGCGGCTTCGATGGGAATCGTGCCAGAGCCGCAGAACGGGTCGATGAGCGGGGATTGGGCGTCCCAGCCCGAGGCGAATAGGATAGCGGCGGCCAGCGTCTCGCGCAGGGGGGCCTTGGCGGTGGCGAGACGGTATCCGCGCCGGTGGAGCAGAACGCCAGACGAGTCGACGCTGACGGTGCATTTGTCATCTACCAGGCGAGCCAGAATCAACTGGGGCAGATTACCGCTCTCCTCGTCATCTGTTTCGTCCGCAGTTGAACTGCGGACGCGAACCGAGGGTTTGCCCAGCCGGGCTTCGATAGCGTTCAACAGCCTTTCGGCGACGGCTTCGGAGTGGTAGAGTTTCGATTTGTGGCAGGTAACGCGCAGGGCAACCGGCTGGCCAGGAGTCAGGAAGCGCTCCCAGGGCAGGCGGGAGGCTTTTTCGGCCAGTTCGGCGAAGCTGCGCGCCATGAAGGGCATCCCAAGCCGGACGATGATGCGCGAGGCGCTGCGCAGGTGCAGGTTGGCGCGGTAGAGGGCGTCGAGGCCGCCTTTGAAATGCAAATCGTTGAAGGTTGTAGGTTGAAAGGGAGCAGCAGCGGGGGCTGAGGGCTGGTTTTCGGTATCTTTAACGGCGGGCAGGGACTGAGCAGGGAGGAGTCCGAGGCGGGAGAGTTCGAGGGCGGTGATTGATTCGATGCCGGGAGCGGTGACGGTGAAGTAAGTGTCCATATTATCCTATGGAGTCCGGCGGCTCGCCACCGTTTCCAGGGGTAAGCCCCTGGGCTCCAAATCAAGTGGTGACAATTTCTTTCTGGCGCAGCTTGCGGCGCAGGTCTTTTTCGACATATAGCGGTTGGCCGGTAAAAGGGTCGCGCTCGGTGTAGTACATGAGGCTGGAGTAGGTGGAGGGCGTGGGGGTGAAGACCTGCACCTGTTCGGGGTTGACCTTGAGCCGCTGGCTGGCGAATCGCTTCAGGCGCGCCATGTCCTGCTCGGCGCAGCCGGGATGGGCGGCAATCATGTAGTAGGTGAGGAACTGCGGCTTGCCCGCCGCGCGGCTGAGGGCGTCGAATTTGTCCTTGAACTGGAGCAGGGCCGCGCTGCCGGGCTTGCCCATCAGCCCCAGCACGCGGTCGTCGGTATGTTCGGGCGCGACTTTCAGTTGGCCGGAGACGTGATGCGTGACCAGTTCGCGCAGGTAACAGTCGCCGCCCTGCTCGTCAGCCAGAATCATGTCGTAGCGGATGCCGGAGGCGACGAAAACTTTCTTGACGCCGGGAACCCGGCGGGCTTTTTCGAGCAGTTCGGTCTGCGGAGCATGGTCGATTTTCAGGAGCGGGCAGACTTCGGGGAAGATGCAGCGTTTTTTCTCGCAGACGCCTTTTTTGAGTTTTTTATCGCACTCGAAGCCGTACATGTTGGCGGTTGGGCCGCCCAAATCTTGGATGCAGCCCTTGAAGCCGGGATGCCTGGTCAACTGCTCGACCTCAGCCAGGATGGAGGCCTGGCTGCGCCAGCGGATAGTGCGCCCCTCGTGGACGGCGATGGCGCAGAAGTTACATTCACCGTAGCAGCCGCGATGGGTGGAGACGGAAAAACCAATCGTTTCGAGGGCTTTGACTTTGCCCTGCCGCTCGTAGTAGGGATGCTGGGCGCGTTCGTAGCCGAGGGCATAGACCGCGTCCAGTTCGGCCTGGGTTTGGTGGCGGGCGGGCGGATTCTGGACGAGGCAGCGGTCGCCATGCTGTTGGTAGAGACCTTTGGCGCTAATCGGGTCGTTATTTTTGTAAAACAGGTGGAACATGTCGATAAAGGCGTCATTGTCCTGCGCGACGGTCTCGAAAGAGGGCAGTTCAAGGTAGCCCTTCGGCCTTTCTTTGCCGATGTAGCACAATCCGCGCACGCTGCGGGGGTCGGTGCCATCACGCAGGGCGTCGGCCAATTCCAGGGCGGAAAGTTCGGCCATGCCGTAGAGGATGTAGTCGGCTTTGGCATCGAACAGGACCGAGCCGCGAATTTTATCGGTCCAATAATCGTAGTGGGCGATGCGCCGCAGACTGGCTTCGATGCCGCCGAGGACGATGGGGGGAATTTTTCGGGCTCCAAAATCTCCCGATTTTGGAACGCCCAAAGTCTGGAGACTTTGGAGTTCAGTTTTGGAATACCTTCGAATCAGGTTTGTATAAACGATGGTGGCGCGGTCGGGGCGGCGGGTATTGAGGCCGCCGGGAGTGTAATCGTCGCTGCGGCGCTTTTTCTTGAGGGCGGTGTAGTTCGAGACCATCGAATCGA
>CAYLZI010000288.1:0-2992 GCA_964388215.1 uncultured Anaerolinea sp. | reverse complement strand
TCTGCATAGCTATTTAGGCCAAGATGTACTAGTTCGTTAACGTGCAAGATGTTACTGACGAGGACAAAATCCGTGCAAATCCGCGTAATCCGTGTACTGATTTCACGCTAACTCTTGGAGAGTCGGAAAGTCTTATCAGTTTAATAAGGAAATGGCACGTCGCGCAAAGATAGGTTATGATTAAAGCGTATGCAACGCGCTGATTCTCCCTTTGTTACCGACTGGTACGTCATATCCTTGCGCTGGTTTGTGCTGATGGGCATGGCATTATCTATTGCGGTGCGCGAAAACTCTTTTTCGTTTAGCGCTATGATAAGCAGTGTGTTGCTGGTGGGATTAACGCTTTGGAATTTATTCCTTTCATGGATGGCCGGGCAAAACCGACGGCTGAAAAACCATCGCCCGCTTAGCGTGGGCATTGACCTGGCCTGCGCCGTTGGTTTCTTCCTGTTGGAAGGCACTTTTATTGGCCCGGCGGCCTGGGTAATCATGATTCCGCTCTTGAGCGGAGGTTTATATTACAACTTCAAGGGCGGCATCCTGATTGCGCTATGCCTGTCGTTGGTGGAGGTGGCAAGTGGGTTTATTTCTGGCGAAATGAACCTGCTGATAACTTCGGTTGGCGTGATATTGACTCTTTTATTGGGAACCGTGTTTGGTTTCATCAGCCAGCAATTGTACAAACGCTGGCAGGATGAGCGCGCCAAGCAGATTGCGGCGCGAGAAAAACAGCAGAAAATAGAGAATGACCGTCTGCGCGCCATCTACAATCTATCTTCGGCGCTGACCAGTACCTTGAGTTACAAACGAGTTCTCGACCGGGCCTTAGATTTGAGCGTCAACGCCTTGCACGTCGAAGAGAATGACCCTGAAGGCCATTCGACCCCAGGCGATGACCGGATTGTCAGCGCTGTGTTATTGTTCAAGGGCGAAGAACTTGTGGTGGGGTCGGCGCGCCGTTTGACCCAGGCCGATATGCGCGCCACCTTCCCGGCCAAAGTTGGCTTGTTGGTGAAGGTCATCGAAGAAGGAACAGCCATAACGGTTAACTCGGTTGCATCTGACCCTGAACTGGGGCGCATTGTTGGGCTTTCCTATTGCAAATCCATCCACTTTTTTCCCTTGAGCAGCGGTTTCAGCATGTACGGAGTGATGATTTTTGGACATCCTGACCCGGCATACTTCAACCGTGAACGGTCAGACATTTTGGGCATTGTTGGGCGTCAAGCAGTCATTGCCATCCAGAACGCGCGCCTGTACCAGGACCTGGCCGATGAGAAAGAACGCATCACCGAAGTACAGGAAGAAGCCCGCAAAAAATTGGCGCGAGACCTGCACGATGGCCCGACGCAATCGGTCGCGGCAATGGCGATGCGCGTTAACCTGGCTCGTCGCATGATTGACCGAGATGTCAACGCTGCCAAGGAAGAACTGGAGAAAATTGAAGACCTGGCGCGGCGCACCAGCAAAGAAATCCGCCACATGCTGTTTACCCTGCGCCCGCTGGTGCTAGAATCACAAGGCTTAAAAGCCGCCCTGCAGGCAATGGCAGACAAGGTGAAAGAGACGTTTGGGCAGGATGTCATCATTCAAGTAGATGAAAAATTGGCAGAGCAACTGGAAATGGGCAAGAGCGGAGTCATCTTTTATATTTCAGAAGAGGCCGTCAACAATGCTCGCAAACACGCTCGCGCCTCGCGCATCTGGGTGCGCTTGAATGCCTTGCGCCAACAGCCCGATATTGCCCTGCTCGAAATTGCAGACGACGGGGCCGGATTCGATGTTAACGCGACCATGAAATCTTATGACAAACGCGGCAGCCTGGGGATGATTAACCTGCGTGAGCGCGCCGAACTGGTCAATGGCTTGCTCAATATCGAATCTGCGCCAGGGCGCGGCACAAAAATCCAGGTTTACATTCCCCTGACTGAAGAAGCCGCCGATATGCTGCACCATGCCCGCGAGCGGCAGCAGGAACAAGTGGCATAACCCATGCTGATTTGCATGAATCTTCGGGCGTTGTTTGAGAGATGCTATGCCCATTTCTAACCGAACCTATTATTTCTCCAACGAGGAAAACAACTGGGCGCGCCCAGCCGTAATTTTATTGCACGGCGCGGGAGGCAATCATCTGCTCTGGCCGCCAGAGATACGCCACCTGGCCGGCCAGCGCATTTACGCGCTCGACCTGCCCAGCCACGGCAAATCTGAAGGAATTGGCCGCCAGTCTATCAGTGACTATGCCGAATCGGTGATGGCGTTCATGGATTCTCTCAAACTGCGCAAAGCGGTTTTCGTAGGACACTCGATGGGGGGAGCAATTGCCCTCTGGCTGGGCATTCACCGCCCGGCGCGCACGCTTGGGCTGGGACTGGTTGCAACCGCCCCGCGCTTACGCGTTTCGCAGGAACTGCTCGAAAACGCCGCCAACCTCGCCACCTGCCCGCTGGCAGTTAAAACAATTGTCGAATGGTCATTTTCCCCATCCACCGATACGCGACTGAAAGAACAGGTCATCAAACGTATGTCTGAAGCACGCTCATCAGTATTACACGGCGATTTACAGGCTTGCGCCGCTTATGACGAAACCAATCTGTTGGGGCGCATCAAAGCCCCGGCGCTCATCGTCTGCGGCTCAGAAGACAGAATGACCCCCTTTTACCTTTCACAGGCCATGCGCGAACGCATCAAAAATGTCCTGCTCCACAGAGTAGATGGCGCAGGGCATATGGTCATGCTAGAGCAGCCCCTGGTAGTGGCCAAGGTGCTCGATTTATTCCTGAATACGATTGATTATCGCCCCGGCGAGACGCTCAACCATGGATGAGTTTTTGTAAAATCGGCAGGGCATGTTTAACCGCCAGGGCGCGATGGCTCAGGCGGTTTTTTTCGTCCATCGAGAGTTCTGCCATCGTGCAGTTCATGTCTGGGATGAAGAAAATCGGGTCGTACCCGAATCCGCCCGTGCCGCGCTCTTCGGGGATGATTTCCC
>CAYLZI010000287.1:0-3012 GCA_964388215.1 uncultured Anaerolinea sp. | reverse complement strand
CGACCCTGGTAGTCTGCGCGGGCGATACCGATTGCGCTTTTTGGGATGCAACCTACATTGCATCGGTGCCAGCGTTCCTGGTTTCGATATTGATGATGGTGGTTGTCTCGCTGCTCACCCAGGAAAAAGATGCGCCAAAGCCAATTACGGATATAGATGGAAACATAATGGATACCAATCCAGTCCGTTACCTGGGCGTAACGCCATTGAAGGATGCTTTACGCAAATTGCGCCCGGAAGAGTACGATAATTAAAAAAGGAGAAAAATTGTGTCTCAAAATTTGCAGGCTGCGCAAGAATATGCCCAGAAGTGGCTCGACATTATTAAAAATCCTGAACGCCCGCCGGAAGATGTGGGCAAGTGGATTATCAACGAATCGATGTATAACTTTGCTGAGCATTTCAACAAGGGTTGGCTCGATTACCGCAAATCGGTGACACAGGCCGGGCAGTGGGCCGCCACCGAGTGGACCGGGCGTGGCGCGACCTTCGAGGATGTGCTGGGACGCAAGTTCATAGACTTCTTGGGCGGCTTTGGGATGATGGATTTGGGCTGGAGTCACCCCGAAGTGGTGGCGGCAGTGCAGGCGCAGTTGCTGCGCACGCCCATGCCCAGCCAGGAACTCATTGACCCGCTGCGCGGCGTTCTGGCAAAGTTGATGGCCGAAATCACCCCTGGCGACCTGAAATATGCCTGGTTTGCCGCCAGCGGCACCGAAGCAATCGAAGCAGCCATTAAACTGGCCAAGGTCTATACCAAAAAACCGGCTTTCATTGTGGCCGTTAAGGCATTTCATGGCAAAACAATGGGGTCGCTTTCGATGTTGGGCAAGGCCGATTACCGCCAGCCAGCCGGTATGTTGTATGGCGGCCCGGTCTATCACGTCCCGTTTGGCGATGCCTCAGCGGTTGAGCAGCAGCTCGAAATCTGCGACAAAATTGGGGTGGGCGTAGCAGCCGTGATGATGGAACCCATCCAGGGCGAAGCAGGCGGCATCGTCCCGCCAGATGATTTCTGGCCGAGAATCCGCGAGGCGACGAAAAAATATGGAACCCTGCTGATTGCCGACGAAGTGCAAACCGGCCTGGGACGCACCGGAAAATTGTGGGGCGTTGACCATTGGAACGTCGTTCCCGATATCATTGCGGTTGCCAAGTCGCTGGGCGGCGGCGTGATGCCGATTTGCGCAGTCATCACCACCGAGGAGATTTTCCAGCCGTTCATGTACCCTAACCCCTTCCTGCAAACCACCACCACTGGCGGCGGCGCGCTGGCCTGTTCGGCGGCCATTGCAGCCATCAACGTCACTGTGCGCGACAGGCTGTGGGAAGCGGCGGAGGAAAAGGGCAATTACATTATGACCAAAGTACAGGAACTGGCCGCCAAATATCCGCAAGTTTATGCAAAAGTCACAGGGAAGGGCTTGCTCATCGGTCAGCATTTCCAGACTCCCGAAATTGGCGGCGCGGTGGCAGCAGCCCTGTTCAAGCGCGGCGTGTTGGTAGCCGGGACGCTGACCAGCGCCCAGACCATTCGCATCGAACCGCCGCTGGTCGTCACCTACGATGAAATTAATCAGGGTTTAGAAGCACTCAGCGGGGCGGTTGAGGAAGTAGCCGGAACGCTGTAACAGCCAGGTTTGAAGCACGTCAAACGTGGGGCGAGATGACATCTTGCCCCACGTCCTTTAAATACGGAAAATCCACTCGGCGAGAGTATCAAAAAAACGGCTAAAATTTTACATTAACGGCATAAAATTGTTGACTTTTGTCTTGATTGGTTATAAAATCTTGATATGGAAAACATAATCAACGCATCACGCATAGACGACCTTGACGAAGTTGACCGTTATCTCATTGAGGCCATGCGGGTAGATGGCCGCATCGCTTTTGCCCAAATTGCCCAGCAGTTGAACGTTTCACCGGGCATGATTCGAGTGCGCTATAACCGCCTGGTGGAATTGGGCATCCTGAAAGTGGTTGCCATTACCAATCCGTTGCGCCTGGGTTACACCACAATGGCGATGATTGGCATTCGCACCGATGGGGAGCGGATGCTCGAAGTGGCCGAAAAGGTCTCGGCTTTTGAAGAAGTGATTTATCTGATTGTCGTCAGCGGCCGCTTCGACATTATGTGCGAAGTCGTCTGCCGCGACCATGCTCATTTGCTGCGCTTCTTGACTGAGAAGTTATACAGAGTCGAAGGCGTGCGTGAATCTGAATCGTTCATGCACCTGAAAATTCAGAAGGAAGTGTATTTCTAGCGCAGGGCAAATTGCCAATTTGCCCTATTTTTTTGGAATCTACCGGCCTGTTGGCTGGTATAAAACCACAAGGAGAAATATTTGATGAAAGTACTACTCGTTGGTGTTGGCGGCGTGGGCGAGGCGATTGCGCAGATGGCGAAGCGCTGCCCCTGGGTCGAGCAGATGGTGCTGTGCGACTACAACGTCAGGCGCGCCGAAGAAGTTCAGGCCAAACTGGGCGACAAGGCGCGCTTCCCGGTCGAGTTGATTGACGCCAGTAAACAGGAGATGATTGAAGAACTGGCGCGCAAGTATGGGGTTCATCTCATCATGAATGCGGTTGACCCGATTTTCAACAAAGAAATCTTCGACGCGGCCTTCAATGCGGGCGTGAACTACATGGATATGGCCATGACGCTCTCCGAGCCGCATCCTGACGACCCCTTCAACCAGTGCGGCGTCAAACTGGGTGATTACCAGTTCGAGCGCGCCAAACAATGGGAAGAAAAAGGCCTGTTGGCGCTGGTCGGCATCGGCGTTGAGCCGGGCATGGCGGATGTCTTTGCGCGTTATGCCCAGGAGCACCTGTTCGACGAAATCGAGGAACTCGGCATCCGCGATGGGGCGAATATCGAAATCGAGGGCTATGAATTCGCCCCGAATTTCTCCATCTGGACGACCATCGAAGAGTGCCTGAACCCGCCGGTTATTTGGGAGGAAGGCAAAGGCTGGTTCACCACCGCGCCGTTCTCGGAGCCGGAAGTGT
>CAYLZI010000286.1:0-3041 GCA_964388215.1 uncultured Anaerolinea sp. | reverse complement strand
TCTCAAGTGACCTTGAGATTTCGCGGCTTCGAATCGTTCGAGCAGGATAGGAATATTGATAATCTCCTCAATACACGCCATGTATTTTTCAACGATAGTTTTCACCCCGTATTGTTTTTTTGCGCCTTCTCTCAATCGGGATAAAAGCAAGGCAACTTCATCATTCGACTTAATCACAAAGGAAATTGGGTAATGCTCGATTTTGTCTATATCCAAAAAATACTTCTTGACATCTACGGTTTCCGTAACCTGGAAAAACCTTCCAAGCGGACGCATTACGAAGTCAATGCCGCCATCGTTCGCATTTGTTCGCCCCGTTTTAAATAGCAAAAGGTTTTCTTCCTGAAGGTTATCAAGGTCAAAGCCAAAATAGACGGTTTGGTTGTAATAGAAATATCGCAAAATCGCATAACTGACAATTTCAAAAACCCTTGCATCTGATTGCGGGGAAAGCAATTCCTTGATGAAAATTGAAACTGTCGCATCGTTTTCGCCAGCAATTGCCTGAAGTCTCTCGCAAGTTTCAATAAAAGTCTTGAATGCGCTTTGTTTTGCGGCAACGTATTGGTCGATAACTACAAGGACGGCCCGAGCAATATTAACTGCTTTTCGCTTATTCGTGATTTTGAGCAGATTCTCGTTTATCCAATATCGATTGGTTTGCGCATCCCGCAATATCGGTATCATGTCCACTTGTGGAAAATATCGCTTAAATTCTTCGTTCATGCGGCTGTTAAGCGCATGATTTTGTAATTTGCTTCCAAATGGTAATTGCCTTTGCCGGGTAAGTAAATCGGTGAACCTTGCTCCTTCATAATCGTCATAATTGTTTGTCGTATCAAAACCGTTCTTGAGATAGTCTTCAACAAGCACATAAACCGCATACAGGTTGGCGAAACTACCCCGTGATTTTGAACCCTGCGCGGCAGAACGAGTCTTAATGTTCAAATATTGAAACATTGGACTGCGCTCATAAATCGCCATTCCATCTTCGCCAAAAGCATCTTGCAAAATTTGGACAATCTGCGACGTAAATTCGTGTTCCATGACTAATCGAATAATTTTAAGGGCTGTTGGGATGGCGAGGCTTTCTCAAACGTCCTGGGCAAACGTCGTAACTCCTCCCCATTGTAAGATGAAAGTATCTCAAGGCGGCGAAGACCAATTTTGATATATTCTTCGTTGATTTCTACGCCAATTGATTTCCTGTCTAGCCGTTTTGCCACAAATGACGTAGTAAATGTACCTGAGAAGGGGTCAAGCACTACATCGCCTTTGTTGGAACTAGCCGAGATAATTCGCTCCAGCAAGGCAACCGGCTTTTGGGTGGGATGATTCTCGTATTCAGTCATCCTGTATCGAACCCTGGGTATTTCCCAAACATTGCCAGGGACTTTTTGAGAGTTATACACTGTTGGAATTGCTTTCCTATAATCTACCAGCTTTCGCCTTGCGCCTGTCTTCGCTTCTACAAGAACATCCTGCGCGTTGAAAGTGTAATTATCCTTATCCTTCACGCAAAAAAGAATCGGCTCGTACATAGAGCCATAGTAATTTTTGGCTTGAACGCCCGAACTATCGTAATACCAAACAATTCGTGACAATATCGCCAGTTTGCTGCGCAGGTATATATCCAAATATGGCATCGCTTGGGTAGAAGACATGACATAAAAACTGGCATTCGGTTTAAGTTTTTTTACGCACAAATCGAGCCATTGGTAACACCACTTAAGATACTCTTCGTCCGTTTCCCATTTATCCTTGAAACCGTTAAAGTTTTTCCCAATGTTATATGGCGGGTCGGCAAAAATTAAATCGACCGATTCGTCTGGAATGGTGGAAAGTGCTTCGATTGCATCCCCGAGGATGATTTTTTCTGTATTTTTTTCAAATACTTGAAGAGTTTCGGTCATACCTTAATTATAACCTGCCGCCAGGTTTGCTCCCTATGTCATAAGACAAAAGCGGGAATTAGCACAAATCGCCCATCAGTCAGAATGGAATTCTGACCTACCTGAGCCTTCTAAAGTCGCCCTCGCGCCTGGTCTCGCCCGTCGAATCCAGGTGTTCGAGCAGGCCGAGCGCGTATTTGCGGCTGGTGTTGAACAGGTCGCGCGCTTCGGCGGCGGTTATCTGTCCCTTGTGGGCGAGCAAATCACGCACGGCGGCGGCCATCTGCTCATAATCGGCCTTGCGGAAGACCACTTCGGGCGAGACCTGGGTCAACTGCCCCAATTCGACCAGCGCGGCATACACATCCTCGCCCACTTCGGCCTGGCATTCTTTGACGGAAGGCGGCGCGTATGGCGCGGCGGCAAATTTCTTGAGCAGGGCATCCACCTTCGCTTGCTGGGCCGCCGAAAAACGGATTTCGTGCCCCGGCAGGGCCAGCCACGCGCCTCCCTCGGCCAGTTCCAGCCGCTTGAGCGCTGCATTGAACAGGCGCGGGGCCAGTTTCAGGCGGCTTTTCAGTTCCTCGCGCGGCATCCCGCGCCGCAGCGGGAAGGTTTTGTGGTAGTTCGCCAGCGCCGCCAGCGCAGAGTCTTTCAGCGAAATCCACAAAGCCTGGGGAATCAGCAAAATATCGGAGGAAGGGGTGATTTCTCCGGATTCGAGCGGAATCAACATCCCAGACTCGATGCACTCCCGGAGCGCGTTCGCGGCGGATTCGGACTCCAATCGGGCCTTTGTGACCGTTTCACGGGCCGTTGCCGCGCCCAGGCTCATCGCCGCCAAAACCAACACTTCGGCGGGCGTGCCTTTCGAGAGCGATTCCAGCCCCGAAAGGATTCCCGCGTCGAAGCGCCTGTGCCGTTTCGAGGGGTACGGGTCAACCACCTGACCGCCGCCCAGCGTTTCGGAGGGCGAGGGCCGCCGCAGGATGGTTCGGTCGCCGCGCGTTGTCACCAGCGGGTCGCGCAATTCGAGTTGAATCCAGCCTTCCTCGCCAGGGTGGAGTGCCTCCGCTCCCAACAGGCGCAGGGTTGCGATGGTTTCTGCCGTGCCGAGGAATACTTTGACTTCCGTGCCATGCTTGAGCG
>CAYLZI010000285.1:0-3054 GCA_964388215.1 uncultured Anaerolinea sp. | reverse complement strand
GCCGTCATCATGGATGGCCGCCTGCAAGCCAGCGGCGCGCCGGAGGAGATTTTGCGTGCCTTTCCAACGTTGAATGGTGAACAGTAGGGGCGCGGTCACCGCGCGCCTACTGTCAGAACAATTTCCCTTGCCCCATGCTCAATGGTTTGGGCAGCGATAACCCGCGCGTTTTGCACCATTCGGGGTCGGGGCCGTTCCAGCCGTATTTTTCGAAATCAATTTTTCCCTTTTCGTTGAAAAAGACGCCCTCGGCGCGCAGCAATTCGACCTGCAACTCTGCGCCGGGACGCGGGCTGATTTTTCCCTGCGAATTGATGACTCGCTGCCAGGGCACGTCATCAGGGCAGGCGGCCATCGCGCCGCCCACCCAGCGCGCGCCGAAGGCTTCGTAATCCTTGAGCGTCAATGTCCCGGGCGGGGGAATCATCGAGGCAATTTGCCCGTAAGTCGAGACTTCGCCCTCGGGAATTTGGCGGGCGATGTCCCAAACCTGGGATTGGAATACTTTGGGGTTGGGAGGAGAAGCGAACGGGGACATGGGGATTCCTCTATCAAATGGAAGCGCCCACAGATTTCGCAGAGACGCAGACTTGGTCTTATGTCTGTGAAATTTGTGGAATCTGCGGATTGTTTTCGGCGCGGTTCGCCAGCCAGCCTTCGTAGACGCGCAGGAAGACAACGCCGGAGAGAATCAGGAGGCTGCCGAGAATTTGTACCAGGCTCAGTCGCTCATCGAGGAAAATATACGCAATCAGGGCGGTGAAGGCTGGTTCGAGAGTGGCGACCAGATTGACCACGCTGGAGGGCAGGTAACTCAAACTGACGTTGTAGAACCCGAATCCGCCAATCGTCGGCCCGGCGGCCAGCAGGAACAGGATTCCCCACCCGGCGAGCGAATCTTTTAGCCAGAACAATTCGGAGGGTGTGGCGGCGGTTCCAGGCAGGGGGCGGCCCGGAAGCAGGTTGAAAACCAGCAGGAAAACGGAGGCAAATCCAAATGTGTAGAGCAGGGTTGTCCAGGGATTCAGTCCGCGTTGCGATGCGGAGCGCCCCATCAGGCTATAAATCGCGTAGGCCAGCCCGGAGAGAACGCCGGTGCTGATTCCAAGCAGGTTGCTCTGCCAGACACCGGGCTTGAAGGCTTCGGCCACCAGCACGCATCCGCCCAGGGCCAGGATGACCGCCACGATTTTGACCCAGTCGAGGCGTTCTTTGAGAATCCACCAGCCGAGCAAGGTCGTGAAGGCGGCGGAGCAGTAGGCCAGGACGGTGGAAACGGCAGCCCCGTTGAGCGCGACGGAGGTGGTCCACAGGGAATTGAAGGCTGCCAGCAGCAGCCCATAGCCGAGTAAGTAGAGCAGGTGCGGGCGCGAAACGCGCAGCAAAGCCGGGCGCAGGAGCGCCAGGGCGGGGAGCAGTACCAGCAGGACAAAAAAATTCCGCCACATGGCTAGCACCAGGGGAGGAATTTCGTAGGTCTGGGTCAGGTAACGGATGAAAGGCGCGGTGGTTGAGAGGAACGCGGCGCTGACGAGGGCCAGGGCGTAACCCCGGGCGATTTTGTCTTGGGCAAATCTGAAGGGAGGGGTTGTGGGTGACGTGTTGCGCATTGCCCGATTGTACCCCGGAATAAAATTCGCCCGCAGTACAACTGCGGGCGAAACAGGCATGGAATTCGCGTAGATTGGCGGATTCACTCTTCCTTGCGCAGGGCCGGGAAGAGCAGCACCTCGCGGATGGAGCGGTTATTGGTCAGGAGCATGGTCAGGCGGTCGACGCCCATGCCGAATCCGCCGTTGGGGGGCATTCCGTAGCGCATTGCGCGCAGGTAGTCTTCATCGAGCGGGTGTTTTTCTTCTTCTTCATCGTTGTAATCGCTCTGCATGTCAACGAATCGTTGTTCCTGGTCGAGTGGGTCATTCAGTTCAGTGAAGGCGTTGCACAACTCGAAACCGGCCACATAGCCCTCGAAGCGTTCCACTGTCAGCGGGTCGCCGGGTTTGGGCTTGGCAAGCGGCGAAATGTCGCGTGGGTAATCGTATAGGAAGGTGGGCTGGATGAGGGTCGGTTCGAGATATTCGCCGAGCAGGAAATCTATCAGTTTGCCACGCGTCACATGCGGGTCGGGGCGCGCTTCAGGGTGTTTGCTGATGATGGCTTTGAACAAGGATTCGGCGGTGGGGTGTTCGGCGATGTCGATGTCGCTCGTTTCGAGAATGCCCTGGCGCATCTCCAGCCGCCGCCAGGGGGCAGTGAAGTCCAATTCGTAGACTTTGCCCGGTTCTTTCTCGAAGGTGAATTTGCGCGTGCCAAAGACTGTATCGCAGACGTAACCGACCATCGCTTCGGTCAGTTCCATGACTTTGAGATAGTCGAAATAGGCGGCATAGAATTCCAACTGGGTAAATTCGGGATTGTGCTTGAATGAGACGCCCTCGTTGCGGAAATCGCGCCCGATTTCGTAGACCCTCTCCAGGTTGCCGACCAGCAGGCGTTTGAGATATAGCTCGAAGGAGATGCGCAGGTACATATCCTGGTCGAGTTCGTTGTGGTGGGTGATGAAGGGTCGCGCCGCCGCCCCGCCGTAGAGCGGCTGGAGGATGGGCGTTTCGACTTCAAGGAAGCCGTTGTCGTCGAGGAAGGTGCGCAGGGCTTTGATGATGCCAGCCCGCTTGCGGAAGGTCTCGCGGATGTGGGCGTTGACCGCCAAATCGGCGTAGCGCTGGCGGGCGCGAATCTCGGCGTCTTCGAGGGCAGCATGGCGGATGACCGTTCCATCTTCGAGTGTTTCGTCTTTGGCAGCGGGTAACGGCGAAACGGCTTTGGCGAGCATCTTGAAGTCATGCACCAGCAGGGTCGGTTCGCCGGTGCGGGTGCGCATCATCACGCCCGAAGCCTGGATGAAGTCGCCCAGGTCGTACAGCTTGTTGAAAAAGTCAACATTTTCTTGCCCGATTTCGTTGACGCGGAAGAACAACTGGATTTTGCCGTCGCCGTCTTCGATATGGGCGAAGGTCAGTTTTCCCATGGGACGGGTAGCGCGGATGCGGCCTG
>CAYLZI010000284.1:0-3059 GCA_964388215.1 uncultured Anaerolinea sp. | reverse complement strand
TAGATTTCCGGCGGACGAATCTTTCGGACGCGGGTTCGATTCCCGCCATCTCCACAAAAAAACGCGCTCAAAAGGCGTGTTTTTTGTTCCCGGTCGCGCGCCCCCGTTGAGGGGATGATATTCGAGTTCTTCATGACTTTTGGGTTATCTGCCGCCAAAGTGATTACTTATTTTTAATCTTGAATAAAATGCTCGGTATGCTAAAATGGAGTTATCAAACCATGTTTGTTATTTTTTTAAGGAGGAACCGCTATGAAACCTGCCAAACCGTTTTTGTTCGTTATCGCGCTCGTGATGTTGGTGAGTCTGGCTTGTAGTTTTGGCAGCAGCAGTACGCCAACTGCAGCGAATACGCCAGAACCAGTTGCCGACAAACCTACCCAAGAGGAGCCGCAGCCCCAATCGAGCGGCGCAATTGACAACCTGGATGACCTGCGCGACGCAGTCGTCCAAATTGAGGCGGTTGGAACATTTGTTGACCCACAGGTCGGCTTGCTGGTCAACGCCGGTGGGCGCGGTTCCGGCTTCCTGATTGACCCATCTGGCATCGCCGTAACCAACAATCATGTTGTCACCGGCGCAGCCACCCTGAAGGTCTTCTTAAACGGCCAACAGTACAGCGCACGCGTGTTGGGCGCATCCGAATGCGCCGACCTGGCGGTTATCAAAATCGAAGGCAGCAACTTCAAGTACCTGGATTGGTACACAGGCACCGCCAAAACCGGCACCGAAGTCTATTCTGCTGGTTTCCCGCTTGGCGAACCTGAATTTACGCTAACCAAAGGCATTGTCTCTAAAGAAAAGGCCGATGGACACACCGACTGGGCCTCCCTCGACTATGTTTTGAGCCACGATGCGACCATCAACCCCGGCAACTCCGGCGGCCCGCTGATTACAAAAGATGCCCAGGTGGTAGGCGTCAATTATCGCTCCCGCCCCAATTTCAACCAATATTTTGCGATTGACTCAAAAACTGCTCAAAACCTACTCGCCGACTTACAATCGGGCAAAGATGTCTGGAGTATTGGCGTGAATGGCGTGGCGGTTCAGTCTGAAGATGGCTCAATCTCTGGCATCTGGGTCATGTCAGTCAAGTCGGGCACCCCGGCAGATAAAGCGGGCGTCAAACCTGGTGATATTCTGTTTCAAATGGAAGGCCTGGTATTGGCGACCGACGGCACGATGAAAGATTACTGCGATATCCTGCGCTCACGCAGCGCTACCGATACCATGTCGCTGACTGTCATCCGCTTTGCTACCGGTGAAATCCTCGAAGGACAACTGAATGGCCGCGAACTGGCCGTTACCGGCGACTTTAACACAGGCGGCGGCAGCAGTGGAAGTAGCAGCAGCAGTGGCGACCAGGGCGCGTACTTCACCGAAGAGTTCGACCAAGACCCGCAATGGGGATTCTATGTGGTTCAAGACGACCCCAAATCTGACCCGAACAAAGCCTCTTACAGCTTCAAAAGCGGGCGCATGGTATTCGACATCCCCGACCCATGGTTGTATGCCTATTATCTTTATGAGGCATTTACATATCAAAATACCCGGCTGGATATTCTCGTAGAAAACCGGGGCGTGAACTCCCAGCAAGTCAGCCTGGTTTGCCGCCTGGGCGACGAAGGCTGGTATGAGTGGGCCGTGCAAAGCGATGGCTTATGGTATCTATTTTATGCAACCGGCAGTGAGTATATCAGCATGGCCAATGGCGGCTCGACAGCCATCAAGCAAGGGAAGGCTGTCAACGAGTACACATTCATCTGCGCTGATGACAAACTTTCCTTTGCCATCAATGGCATAGAACTAAAAGGCAGCCCATATACCGAGCGCAAATATGCGCTGCGCGAGGGTTCCGTCGGCTTCTCAATTTCATCCCTACGGGCAACTCCCGTAAAAATCGAGGTGGACGCCTTCCGCATTCAGGAACCGTAAACCCCACTACACACAGTCAATACGGCTGGCAGGAATACTGCTAGCCGTATTTTTAATCCTGCTTTCAACTTTTCTACGTGTTGTTAACGTATTTCTATCATTCGTCGGTTATCCTTTGGCGCATACAAACCAGGAAAACTATCGAAACAGGAGTTATGAACCATGGGAAAAATCATCGGAATTGACCTCGGCACCACCAACAGTGTCGTCGCCGTGATGGAAGGCGGCCAGCCCACCGTCATCAGCACGGCGGAAGGCGGGCGACTTTGCCCGTCGGTGGTTGCTTTCAACAAAAATGGAGAGCGATTGGTTGGTCAGACTGCTAAACGCCAGTCGGTCATCAATTCAGAAAACACCGTTTATTCCATCAAACGCTTCATTGGCCGCCGGTTTGAAGAAACTGAAAGCGAACGGAAAATGGTTCCCTTCCAGGTCATTGAAGGCCCATCAGACGACGTGCGCGTCAAAATCCCGGTTACGGCGCGCGAATACAGCCCACAGGAAATCTCGGCGATGGTGCTGGCCAAACTCAAGGCCGACGCCGAAGCCTACCTGGGCGAAACCGTCACCGAAGCCGTCATCACCGTCCCGGCCTATTTCAATGACTCACAGCGCCAGGCCACCAAAGACGCGGGGCGCATCGCCGGTTTGGACGTAAAACGCATCATCAATGAGCCGACTGCTTCGGCTCTGGCGTATGGCCTCGACAAAAAAGCCAACGAAACCATCCTGGTCTTTGACCTGGGCGGCGGCACCTTTGACGTTTCTGTATTGGAAGTCGGCGAAGGCGTCATCGAAGTCAAGGCCACCAACGGCGACACCCACCTGGGCGGCGATGACTGGGACCAGCGCATTGTCACCTGGGCGGCAGATGAATTCAAGCGGCAAGAAGGCATTGACCTGCGCAACGACCGCCAGGCCTTGCAGCGCCTGCGCGAAGCCGCCGAAAAGGCCAAAATCGAACTCTCCAGCATGATGGAGACCGAACTCAACCTGCCCTACATCACCGCCGATGCCAGCGGCCCCAAACACCTGATGCTCAAACTGACCCGCGCCAAGTTCGAGCAGATGACCGAAGACCTGCTCAAGCGCTGCGTCCATCCTTTTGAAAATGCCCTCAAAGA
>CAYLZI010000283.1:0-3062 GCA_964388215.1 uncultured Anaerolinea sp. | reverse complement strand
CCCTCTCCCGGTGGGAGAGGGGCGGGGGTGAGGGAGAAACTTGCTTTCTTGAGAACGCCATAAAAACCTTTGGGGCAGTTCTTTACCAGGCGGTTTGGTATAATTTTCATTGGAGACTGTATGAAAAAATACCTGTTACTCATTCCCCTGGCCTTGCTGCTGGCATTTTGTTCGCCCGCTCCCGCCGCCCAACCAACGCCCAATGTTTCAGCCATTGTCAGCGCCACGCTGACAGCAGTGGCAGCAGAACCACAGGAGATGGCCCTGCCGATGGAAGCAGGCGGCATCGAAGGCCGCCTCAGTTACCCAGCCGATTCCCTGCCCGCCCTGCGAATTGTCGCCATCCAGGTTGCCACCGGCCAATATTATTCGGTAGATACCCTCGCCGGGCAAACAACCTACCGGCTAGAAGGCCTGCCCGAAGGCAAATACAACATCCTGGCCTATACCCTCGCCAGCGACAACTTCCCAGCGGGGTTGGCGGGCGGGCACACCCAAGCAGTCATGTGCGGCATGGGGCCAGAATGCGCCGACCACAGGCTGGTGGATGTGATTGTCTTCAACGGCGAAATTACGCCCAGCGTTGATATTCTCGACTGGCTCCAGCCAAATTTCCCGCCCATGCCATAAAAACAGTCAACGACCACCCAAAATGGCAGTCGTTATTTTGATAATTTCGGTTGTATCGTCCTTAACAGAAAAACCCACAGGGGGCAACCAATCACAACATAACCAAATGCGATTTCTCGGAGAATTTTGGCGACAAATGATGAATTTTCGCGCTGGACGAATCGCCCCTGCCGCCGTTATTCGACAAAAATCTCAACGTGCTCGCCGTCTTTTTCGTCAACGACATCCACAATCTTGCCAGTCATCCCCGAGCGGAGCGCTTCCATAATCGTCGCCATATCTACTCCTTCCACTTCAGGGGCGAAATGCGCGCCAATTTTCATCCCGGCATCCAGCAGCGCTAGCGGAATTTGGACAGTCGCCTTCGAGCGGCCAGAAGCCACATCGGTTACGCGCACCCGCAGCCAGCGCGCCGAACCCGGCATGCGCGGCGGAGCAGGAGGAATCGGCCCGCGCCGGCCTTCGCTCAACGCCGCCAGCAGCTTTGCGCCTTCTTCCGCGCTAATTTTCCCTTCATCAATCATTTTCAAAATTCGCATTCGTTCTTCAGCAGTTGCCATAGCGGGCCTCCTTAACCAATATAGACCTGGACGTGTTCGCCGTCACCTTCATCAACCTCAATAAGAATCGGCTCGTCCGAAGAAATACTCTTTTCAAACGCATCCATCACCATGCCCACCCGCTCGCGCTCCCGGCCTGGCAGATGGTTGCCAAAAATGCCAAACAGCCCGACCACCAGGCTCATCGGAAAAGATACCACAATCCGGCCCGGTTTTTCGCCCGGTTTTTGCTTCACGTTCACATATAGCCAGCGCGAATTGCGGCTGGAAAAAGCCAGCGCAATCACCAGCACGCCCAGGGCAAAGGGCAGCCAGGAGCAGTAAAACCAAAAGCCCATCCCGGCATTTTCAAGGGCAGAATACATCCAATACGCCGCGCCCACCGTCACCAGCACGCCAAAAGTCAGCGGGATAACCCACAAGCGGCGGAAACGATTGATTTTCCTGGCGAAAAAAGACTCTCGTCGGGCCTTCTCGCCCTCGGCCTCGCCGCCTGGTTCCGTTACAAAAACAGGTTCGGCATCTGCATCGTCACCATCGGCTAAAAAGCCAGGGGCAGGTGGCAAGGCAGCGGGTTCCTCGTCGAGGGGCACTTCATCGAGGGCTTGCATCAATTTCAGGCCCTCATCGGCAGAAATCTTGCCTTCGTCAATCATCTTTAAAATTTGCTGACGCTCACTATCAGTCATTGTTCCATCTCCATTTTATTTGCCTTCCAAAGCAGCCAATAATTTTTCAGCATCCTGGAGTGAAATTTTTTTCTCTTGAAGCATTTTCAAAATCGTCAATCGCTCTCCATCTGTCACTGGCTCAGACGGTGAGACAGGCGGAACCGGCGGAATTGGCGGCCTGGGCGGACGCGGCCCGCCAAAATTGACGCCCCAGCGCCCCACCGAAATGCCCGTATGCGCCGAGCGGCGCTCCGCCGAGCGCATCTTCTCTTCGGCGCGGCGCATGGCCGCGTCTACGCGATGCTGAATACGCTCACTCTGCTCCTGGGCGCGCATAGATGCCTTCATCGCCCGACGAGTGGCATCTTCCACTTTGCGAGAAATTCGCTCCTGAAGCTCGGGCGAAATTCCGGGAAATTCGCCCGGCGCAAACGGCCCTTCGCGCCCCAGCGGGTCGAAATCGGCCACCGATTGCCACTCATCCTCGCGGCTGGTCACAATCACTTCGCTGCCCGCCGTCAGGCTAATTTTTGCCCTGCCCGCGCCCGCCGTAAACTGACGGAACATGCCCAACGTTGCGGCATCAAACCCCGGCAAATCAACACGGAGGGATTCATCATCGCAGCCTTGCAGGGTAAACTCTGCGTCTACTTTGGGTGGAACGCGCAGCAGAATATCACTCCCAGCCTGCACGCTGACCACCTGCCCAGGCTTGGGGCGCAGGTACAAGGCCGCATCCGCGCCTACCTGGGCAGAGACGTTTCCTTCCACCTCGCGCAGGTACAAATCTGCCCCAACGGTAATGCTGACTCCGTCGCGCATCTGATGCAGCGAAGCATCGCCACCTACGTTTTCGGCCATAAAATTGCCCTTGCATTCACGCACCGACAGGTCGCCATCCATGGAACCAATCGCTGTTATGCCAACATTGCGCATCTGCAAATCGCCGCCGACGTTAGAAATTTCAATTTCTCCGATCAATACAGAAATTTCTAATAATGAAATTCTTAAAGAATTATTAGAAGGGAAAATTGTGAAAAAAAACTCAATTATCGAGTTAAATTCATTTAATGTTCAAGTAACATTAACCGAACCGGATCAGTGGGTTACAATTCTTCCCGAAACCTTGATTACTATTGAAAAAATGGTTCAATTAGAAGATACCTCATATACTAAAAAAGTCACATATGATGACTTAGGA
>CAYLZI010000282.1:0-3062 GCA_964388215.1 uncultured Anaerolinea sp. | reverse complement strand
TCTGCAAGCGCTCATCAAACAGTTAGAAAATCTGAGCAGGGCCGCGTTAAATTTTTGAGGTAGGGGCGACCCGTCCGGGCGTTTTCTTTTTCACGATAGCGGGCAGGGTTGTTTTATCACCCAAAAAACGGTAAGATAAGGACAGGAGCCAAACCATGACCAAAGAATTTAACGTCATTATCGAGCGCGATGAAGCCGGTTATTATGTTGCCAGCGTGCCGGAACTGCCCGGCTGCCACACCCAGGCCAAATCGTTGGATAAGTTGATGGCGCGCATCCGCGAGGCGATTGAGTTGTGCTTGGAAGTCGAAACAGACCTGCCAGCCAACCAGTTTATCGGCGTTCAGCGCATTGCTGTGGAAATTTGATGCCCCATTTTCCACGCCTGACCGGTATGCAGGTGATCAACGCCTTGAAGAAGGGCGGTTTTGAAGTTTTGCGCATCAGAGGCAGCCATCACTTCCTGACTCACCCTGATGGCCGCCGGACGGTTGTCCCGGTGCATCGGGGCGAAATCATCGGGCCGGGATTGATGCTCAAGATTTTGCGCGACTGCGAGTTGGAGCGGGAAGCGTTTTTGGATTTGATCAAATAGCAGATTTGAACACATCAACATCTCGAACGCCCACTTTGGCCCAAGTGGGCGTTTTCTTTTTCACGGTATTGCGCCAAGGATGAATTCAGAAGGATGAAAAAAGACCTCCACGCGGAGGTCCTTTTTTTCACCACAATCTTGCTACCCCATACGTATCCAGCGCTTCGTCGGCGCTCACGATTGGGATTTCCTCGGTCAGAGCCTGGGAAACGAGTAATCTGTCGAACGGGTCGCGGTGATGAAAAGGCAAACTGGCAACCTGGCTGGTGTGACTGACCGAAATGCCGAGCATCTCAATGCTGTTCATTTCCAGTTGGGCAGGGATCAAAGTCTCAAAAGGCTCGCTCAAAGCCAATTTACCCAGGCTGACTTTGATGGCAATTTCCCACAGGCTGGCGGCGCTCAAAAAGACCCGGTTGGCTTCATCCTCGATCAGCTTCCGCGCCTTGGGGCTTAAATTCTTGCTGCCAGCGATAAACCATAAAAACGTGTGCGTATCGAGCCGCACATTCATGCCGAATACTCGTTGAAATCATCCAATGGCGCGTCGAAATCAGGGGCCAGTGTAATTTTGCCCTTGGCGCGCTCAAAAGTGCGGCGCGCGCTGGGCGGCACCGCCACCAATTCCACAATTTGCTTGCCGTCTTTGGCAATGATGACCTTTTCTCCGCGCAGCGCAGCATCCACCAGTTTGCGCCAGCGAATTTTGGGGTCGTTATAATTTACCTGATGCAACATTTTGACCTGCCTTTCATCTCCAGCAAAAGTATAGCATAAAGGTCATCTCCTTTCACGGTATAATCCCCCCCGCAATCATCCCAATCGTAAATCGAAAATCGGAAATCGTAAAATGACCCACACCTTCCAATCCATCATCATCCAACTGCAAGAATTCTGGGCTTCGCGCGGATGTCTCATCTGGCAGCCCTACTACACCCAGGTCGGCGCCGGGACGATGAACCCGGCCACTTTCCTGCGCGTGCTTGGCCCCGAGCCGTGGAACGTCGCCTATGTCGAACCCTCCGTCCGCCCCGACGATGGGCGCTACGGCGAAAATCCCAACCGCCTGCAAATGCACTACCAGTACCAGGTCATTCTCAAGCCCGATACCGGCAATCCGCAGGAAATGTACCTCGATTCGCTCAAAGCCATCGGCATCGACCCGCGCCAGCACGACATCCGCTTCGTGGAAGACAACTGGGAGCAGCCCGCCATCTCGGCCTGGGGCCTGGGCTGGGAAGTCTGGCTGGATGGGCAGGAAATCACCCAGTTTACTTACTTCCAGCAGGTTGGCGGCGTGGCCCTCGACCCGGTGGCTGTCGAACTGACCTACGGCCTCGACCGCATCCTGATTGCGCTCAACAACGCCAGCGGCATCTGGAACGAACCCTGGAGCGAGGGAATTTCGTATGGCGAAGTCCGCCGCCGCGAGGAGTTCGAGCATAGCAAGTATTACTACGAAATCGCCGACGTGGCCCGCGCCCGCCAGATGTACGAACTCTACCTGGCCGAGTGCGAAGCCTGCCTCGCGGCGGGGCTTGTCCTGCCCGCCCACGATTACGTCCTGAAATCATCGCACACCTTCAACATCCTCGACGCGCGCGGCGCGGTCAGCCTGACCGAACGCCAGGCCAGTTTCGGCAAAATGCGCGACCTGGCGCGGCGCGTGGCCTTGGCGTATTTGGAGCAGAGGAAAGAACTGGAATATCCACTCTTGAAAGAAACGAAACTCGAATCTCGTGACTCGAATACTCGAATATCGAATATCGAATTCTCGGCTACTTCCTCCTTCGTCCTCGAAATTGGTGTCGAAGAACTCCCCGCCGCCGATGTGGATGCGGCGCTCGCCCAACTGCGGGAAAAAGTCCCGGCCTGGCTGGATGAACTGCGCCTCGAGCATGGCCCCGTGACGGTTCACGCCACCCCGCGCCGCCTGGCCGTTTTCGTCGAGAATCTCGCCGCCGGGCAGCCCGACCGCGAAGAACTCGTCAAAGGCCCGCCCGCCGACCGGGCGTTCGACTCGGCTGGCGTCGCTACCCCTGCCGCGCAAGGTTTCGCCAAAAAGAACGGCGTCGATGTCGCTGAATTGCAGATTAAAGAAATCGACGGCGGCAAATATGTGACCGCTGTTGTCCAATCCAAGGGCCGCCCGACGCCCGAAGTGCTGGCCGAAGCCCTGCCCAAATGGGTAGCGGGCATCAGCTTTGTCAAAACCATGCGCTGGAACGAGAGCGGCGTGGCTTTCAGCCGCCCGATTCGCTGGCTGGTGGCGTTATTCGGTTCGACGGTTATCCCGTTTTCTTACGCTGGCGTACAGTCTGGGAATACCTCGCGCGGACTGCGCCCCTACGACTCCCCCGACCTGGTGATTGCTTCGGCAGATTCGTATTTTGCGAGTATTCGAGACGCGAGTATCGTTCTTGATATCGAAGAACGCAAAGCCAGCATCGTGGAACAGGTCAAGGCG
>CAYLZI010000281.1:0-3067 GCA_964388215.1 uncultured Anaerolinea sp. | reverse complement strand
GACTTACAAAGGCAGAGCACTTTCTGCATAGCTATTTAGGCCAAGATGTACTAGAGAGTCATCATGGTGTAATGGTGTCATGAAAACTTTGGTTCATAAATGGTTATTGACTGGTTTGGCCTTAATTTTTTCGGTATTGGTTTTTCTAAATCTAAGTTTAATGGTGTCGGCAGCCTGCCCCAATATTACTCCTGGATATTTTCAGCCCGCTGGGTGCAATAACGAAGAATGTTGGGAGCCGAGGTGGGTGTATGACACGTATGATTATTCCGAGTGCGCAGGGTGTCTTCCTGGGGATGATGAAGCTCCGGGTGATAAGTGTCCGCCAATGAGTTGTGGAATTGGATATTATGGTTGTGTAAAAAGTGGGATTGCCACCTGTTGTAAGATTGATCCCAATGGCGACACTTGTGAAAGTTCGGCGCCGAGTTGCGGGGGGAGTTGTAGTAACGGAGAGACGTGTAGGGCTAGATCTTCGGCTCCTAATGAATGCACATGCAATCCTCCAGGCGGTGGCGATTGCATTGGCGGCTGGGTAGACACCTGCCACGACCTGGATGCCCAGGTGATTGTGCGCGGGCTGCAGGTTTTTTCTGTTTTCGAGTTCGAGTTCCGCATGGCGATGGAGGCCGCGCTCAAGCGTCAGCTTCATGGAATGCTCGACAGCCAGCGTCCCGCCAATGCGCTGCGGGATTGATAGGGAATTCCCCCTGTCCAGGCAGAGAAAAAGACACGGCTGGTCGTATAAATTTGGTTTGTTGTCAAAATGTGAATCGGGCGCCCAATGTGGCGGCAGTTATCCCGGCGGAGACAGGAAATATGGGGTGATTTTGCACCGCGCAAGTAGAACTTGCGCGCTCCAAAGGCCCAATAAAACCTTAATGTGACATGGGTGCATCTCTGAAAACGAATCGTTTCTTCGCCGAAACGTAAGGGTGACCCGCCCAGGCATAAAAATCACCTTTTCTGGCAGGGAAAACGCGCAAAATAGCAGCTTTTTCTGGCCTTGAAGGGTCGCCCCTCCCCTGCCCGAAGTTGGGGCGCAGTTTGAGAGATGCACCCTTGTGACATTGTCAAATTACTCACCTATCGACAGCAATTCCAAATTTGAAGCCAAAGAACTCAACGCAAAGCCGCAAAGACGCCAAGTTTTTCATTTTTTTGTCGGCCAAATAGGCAGGATGACCCATTTGGCACATTAAGAGACCAAATTCCATACAAATCTTTGCGACTCTGCGCCTTGGCGTTAAGGTTTTGGCATCTTTGCTTTCAACTTAATTTTGAATTTGGAATTGCTGTAATAAATAGTATTTTCGGGTCAAAAGAGGCAAAGACTGAGATAATTGGCGCGCCATCAGGAACACAGAAATCGAGGAATAAGTGATGCGCCGGATACAATTTACCGAGGAAGAAATAGCCCAGTTGCGCTATGAGAGCATCAATCACACACATGCTCTGGTTGGCTGGCGAATGCAGGCGTTACTGCGCAAAGCCGAGGGGTGGCCGCGCGCGAAGATTGGCGAGCGGCTGGGCATTTGCCCAACGACTTTGCGGAAGTATTTAGACCTGTTCATAAGTGGCGCGGAGACAGGGCGAGTTGAAGCGTTGAAGGAATTGAACTACAAAGGGAAGGCCAATCGTTTGATGGAAAAGAAAGACGAGATTATTAAGCATCTGGAAGAAAACCCGCCAGCAACCCACAAGGAAGCCCAGGCCAAGATAAAAGAGCGAACCGGTCTTCAACGTTCCTTAACGCAGGTGAGTGAATTTCTAAAAAAAACCGGATTCGTCGCCGAAAAGTGAAACAAGTTCCGGTCAAAGCCGATATGGAAGCCCAGGAAACCTTGAAAACAGAAACATTGGAGCCCTTGGTCGAGCAAGCCCAGGCTGGAAAGGTCCATCTATTCTTTGTAGATGCCGCTCATTTTGTCATGCTGCCGTTTCTTGGCTATCTCTATTCGCTCACTGTACGCTTTATCAAGGCGGCCAGCGGCAGACAACGCTTTAGCGTTCTGGGTGTTTTGAATGCTGCGACGAAAGAAGTGGTTCATACGCGCCAAATCTAAATTTGTTCGAGCGATTGTGGAAATTCGTAAAAAAGAAGGTTCTCTACAACCAGTACTATGCTCACTACGAGCAGTTCCAGGCAGCGATTTCAAATTGCCTCGAGCAAACAGGCACTACCTACAAACAAGACTTGGATACCTTATTGGCTGCCAAATTCCAATCCTTCAAAAATGCTACTATTCAACCTTGATAAGTATATATTCGAGAGCGGGTAAAATCAAAATGGAGGCCTTATGTCTGAACAATTTCGCACGGAAGAATTTTCGGTCAACGGCGAGCAACTGCTTGCCAAAGTCAAGGAACTGCTGCGCGAGGGCAATATCCGCCGGGTGATGATCAAGGACAAATCCGGCAAGGTGCTGGTCGAATTTCCGCTGACGATTGGCGTGGTCGGCGCGGTGCTGGCCCCTACCCTGGCGGCGGTCGGCGCGGTGGCCGCGCTCGTCACCGAAGCGACGATTGTGGTCGAGAAAACCGAATAACTATCGCTCGTACACTTCCGGGTTGACGCAGTGCGGCAATCGCTCGCCCTTCAGCCCGGCAATCAGGTTTTGGGCCGCGAGATAGGCCATCATGTCGCGCGAGTAGGTCGAAGCGCTGGCAATGTGCGGGGCAATCAGGCAGTTTTCCAGCGTCAGCAGCGGACAATCGAGCGGCAGCGGCTCCGGGTCGGTCACATCCAGCGCAGCGGCAAAAATCCGTTTGTCTTTCAGCGCGTCATAGAGCGCGTCCTGGTCCAGCACGCCTCCGCGCGAGGTGTTGACCAGGATGGCGCTCGATTTCATTTTCGAGAGAAAATCGGCGTTCACCATCCGGCGGGTTGCGTCGGTCAGTGGGGTATGCAGCGAGACGAAATCGGATTCGCGCAGCAGCTCATCGAGCGCGCGGACCGGCGATGCATTCCAGGCCGGGGCAACGGAGGGGTCATAGTAAATCACGCGCAAATCAAAACCCGCCGCGCGTTTGGCAACCGCCTGCCCGATGCGCCCAAATCCCACTA
>CAYLZI010000280.1:0-3072 GCA_964388215.1 uncultured Anaerolinea sp. | reverse complement strand
CCTGCCGGTCTTCCGCGAGGTGCTGAACGAAGACAACGCCGTGTTCTGCCCGCCTGAAAAGACCGCCGCGTGGGAAGGCGCCATCCGCGCCCTGCTCGACGACCCGGCCCGGCGGGAGACGCTTGCCCAACAAGCACGCGCCGACTCTGCCCAATATGCCTGGACAGAACGCGCAAAACGCATTCTGGAAGGGTTTGACAGATTCACCAGTCAATAACGGCTGCGCAAGTATTCCACATTCGGCACTCGCAATTCCTGATTCCTGATTCGCACATGCCACGACGTATCTACTTCCTGATTCTACTTGCTTTCCTGCTCCGTTTGGGGCTGGGGATGTTTGCCTATTTTGGCCTGCCGCAGGTTGGTTACGGCAGCCAGCCGGAACAAGCCGGATACCTGTTCCTGGATGCCTTCAACCGCGATACACAGGCGCGTGAATTGGCGCTCTCCGGTCAGCCGCTTTCGAAGGCATTCGACGAGAAATTTTCTTCCGACCAGTATGGCGGGCTGCTTTGGATGAGCGCCTTCCTGTATCGTTTCGTAAACGCAAGCCCGCTAGTGATGGTTTTCTTGGCGTCGCTCATCAGTTCTCTGGGTGGTCTGTTCGTTTACCTGGCGGCCAGGCGAGTTTTCGACGAAAAAATCGCCTTTCTTTCTTGTTGCGTCTTCCTTTTCTACCCCGATTCCATTCTGTTTGGCGCATCCCAAATGCGTGAGCCGTTCCTGATGACGTTGATTGGGATGGCGTTTTATGGAATAACGAATGGAGCACAATCTGACAACTTGCGCCGCTCTGGCTGGCTATGGATTGTCGTCGCCCTGGCCGGGATGCTGTTCCTCTCGCCGGGGTTTGCCCTGGTGACAATCATTGCGCTCGCGGGGTGGGTCTTTTTCGGCGGACAGGGAAACAGGATTCCCTGGCAGGCAGCCGTCCTCGCGGCAGGGTTGTTCCTCGTAGCGCTCATCGCCCTTGCCGCGAGTTGGGAATCTCTTGTGGCGGCGCGAAGCGGGGGGATTCTGGGCATTCTTGGGGATTGGGCGCGTGAAACAGCCAAATGGAATGCCGATGTGCTGAAGCGCAGTTCGGGCATCGTCCAACTCTTGTTTGAGACCCTGCCGGGCGTACTGGCGATGCCCTTCGTGGCCGTGTATGGCATCCTCCAGCCAGTGCTGCCTGCGGCAATCATCGAACCGGGCAACCCCTTCTGGCAGGGGTTGGGCATCCTGCGCGCATTGGGATGGTATTTGTTGATGCCCTTTGTGGCCTATGCGCCTTTTTCTTTCTTATCCCATCTCCCGACGGGAGAGGGGCCGGGGGTGAGGGAAAGCAGGCGGCTGCAAAAGCAAGCCATCTGGGTTTCCATCTTGCTCTGGGCCTGGGTTCTCATCGCGGCGGTGCGCGGCGGCGGCGACCAGTGGGACAATCCCCGCTATCGCGTCATCCTGCTGGCGTTTATGGCAATCACTGTTGCGCAAGCGTTCTACGCCCTCAAAACGCGCTGGTTCTGGCGCGTCCTATGGGTGGAAGCAATCATCTTGCTGGTATTCACGCACTGGTACGCCTGGCGCTACCTGGGGGTTGGGGTCAACCTCGGCATCCGCAACACGCTGGCGATTGCGCTGGGTGCGTCTATCTTGCTGATGGGCGCAGACCTGCTATGGCAGGCGAGAAGGCGCAAGAATACGTTATAATTCAGCGTTTGAATACAGTCCCGCACTCTTTTTGGGATATAACCAGGAGATTAAATACATGCCCACTGCATTAATTACCGGCATCACCGGTCAGGACGGTTCGTACCTGTCAGAATACCTGCTCAAAAAAGGATACACCGTTGTTGGCATGGTACGCCGCTCGAGCACGGTGACATTTGAGCGGTTGAGCCACATTCAGGACGAGATTGCAATTGTGCAGGGAGATTTGCACGACCAGTCATCGCTTGTAGCCTTGCTCGAAGAATATAAGCCCGAAGAAGTTTATAACCTGGCGGCGCAATCATTCGTGCCAACCTCGTGGAGCCAGCCCATTTTAACCGGCGAAGTGACCGCGCTGGGCGTATCGCGCCTGCTGGAAGCAATTCGGCTGGTTAACCCTAAGGTTAAGTTCTATCAGGCCTCCTCCAGCGAGATGTTTGGCAAAGTGGTTGAAGTGCCGCAGCACGAAAACACGCCGTTCTACCCACGCTCGCCCTATGGGGTCGCCAAAGTTTATGGGCATTGGATTACCATCAACTACCGCGAGTCTTTTGATATTTTTGCCGCTTCGGGCATTTTGTTTAACCACGAAAGCCCGCGACGCGGCATTGAGTTTGTGACGCGCAAAATTTCTTACAATGCTGCCAAAATCAAACTTGGCTTGTCAAAGGAACTACGCCTGGGCAACCTGGAGGCGCGCCGCGACTGGGGCTATGCGGGCGATTACGTCGAGGCGATGTGGTTAATGCTACAGCACCACGCCCCCGATAACTTCGTCATCGGAACCGGCGAGACCCATTCGGTGCGCGAGTTCTGCGAACTGGCCTTTGGGTATGTCGGCTTGAATTATGAAGATTACATCGTGCAAGACCAGCGCTATTACCGCCCCGCTGAGGTAGATTTACTGATTTCTGACCCGACCAAAGCGCATAAAGAACTCGGCTGGAAGCCAAAAGTCTCTTTCAAAGAACTGGTCGAGATGATGGTCGAATCAGATTTACGGCTGATTCAATCGACCAAAAAGTAATTTCCTGCAACCTTTTCGCCTAGAATTTTGCCCGCTCATCTTCACTCATCCATGCAAATAAATTGGTGAAGATTGGTGAAGATGAGTGGATTGAATTTCCCCATGTCCCGCCTGACAGCCTTTTTCCGTGAGCGTCCCTTCCTGGCAGATTTCCTGTCGCTGGCAGGAATTTTCGCCTATGCCGCGACGATGTGGAACTTTGTCCACATCCAACTTTCGGTGATAGACGAAGGTTTGTATCTGTACAAGGGCTGGCTGCTGGCCTCAGGCGCGTACATCCCGTTTCAGGATGATGGCTTGTGGATGAACCAGATGCCGCTCTCGTACCTGATTCCGGGTTGGGCGCAGGTTTG
>CAYLZI010000279.1:0-3084 GCA_964388215.1 uncultured Anaerolinea sp. | reverse complement strand
TTTGCCTGCGCTGGCATCAGGCCAGGGTGCAAGAATTTCACTGATAAGATACTAATTTCAAAGCCGGAAAAACAGGCGGAATTCGGACCAGACCAGGGCGAGGGCCAAGATTCCGCCCACGAACATCCCGGCCAGGGCAGTCGGAACCGCCCCGCCGGGCAAATAGACTGCCAGGCCGTAGGCCGTAATACCGCCTAGCAGGGCGGCTACGACACCCTTGCCGGCCGCCGCTAAAACCCGCAGCGAACGCTCCAGCCGCCGGTTGAGCATGATGAGCAGGAAAATCGCCTCGAAAGCCAGCGAAAGTTCAGCAGCGGCGATGATGTATGTCCCAATTTCGCGCAAAAGCGTGACGCCGGTGATGCCGATGATTAGGTAAATCACCAAGCGCAGCATGACGCCAAACAACGGCATGAGCGGCTCTTTGCGGGCATAGAAGGAACGCGATAATGTTTCTTGCATGGCGTAGCCAGCCAGGGTCAGCATGTAAACGCGAGAAGTCCAGGTTAATAGGTTAGTACCCGCTTCATCAAAATCGAAGGCAAGCGCCACAAGCGGCTTAATTCCAGCAATGACAACCGCCGCCACCGGAATAGTGAGCGCAAGCAAGACGCGCAGGGCTTTCTCCAACGTTTCTGAGAAGGTTTTCCACTCTCCTTTGGCGGCAAACTCGGCCAGCGAAGGCAACAGGGCAGTGGCAATTGCCGTGCCGAGCAAGGTTTCGGGGACTTGCATAATCATCCAGCCGTAAGTTAATGCCGAGACTGCGCCTTCCTGGTCGAGCCGTGAAGCGAGGTTATCACGCGCCAGGAACATGACCTGGATTCCGAGCATGGTGAGCAGGCGCGGGGCCATCAGATTGAGGGCCTCGATTAAGCCGGAGTTGCGCACATCCAGCGAGACCGTCCAGCGGAACTGGTACTTAATCAGGCCGGGGATTTGAATCAGCAGGTGCAGGGCAGCCCCCATAATGGCGCCATACACCAGTCCGTGAATCCCCAAACCAAGGGTCGGAAACGTGACCGCGCCGATGGAAATCGGCTCGACCGGCGCGAAAAAAATCGCCCCAACGATTTGTCCCACGTTATAGAAAAATGGCGCCAGCGCAGGCAGCAAAAAGTGCTGGTTGGCCTGCAAGCCGCCCATCACCAGGCCGCTAATCGAGAAAATCATCAGGGAGATGAGATTCAGCCGCATCAGGTCGGCTACCAGTTCCTGTTGCTGCGGGCCGAAGCCAGGCACAATGCCCACTTCGGCACTGACAATCTGCTCGGCAAAAACAGCGACGAAAAACGCCAGCGCGCCCGTAGCCACAAACATCAGGTTGGCAACCCGCGAGAACAAATCCCAGGCATCGTCACGCCCGCGCAGGGTGATGGATTGACGCAGGAGCGGGATGAAGGCCATCGAAAACGCGCCGCCCGAAATCAGCGCGAAGAGTAAATCGGGCAGGTTGTTGGCCGAGTTGAAGGCATCTTGCAAGGGCAGGCTGAAGGTGCGCGAGACGATGAACAATCGTCCGAAAGCCAGCACTTTGTCCAGCCCAAACATAAAAAACAGGAGCAGCGAGGCGCGCGTGAGGTGGGAGAGTTTTTGCATCGGCCACTACAATCTGGTCTCGATACGCCTCGAAAAAGCCATTTGGGGCTACTCGACCAGCAGGTTATTTGAAAAAGCAAAACGCCCCGCAATGATACCAGACTGCGAGGCGGTTCTTTTGCCAGGTTTTACGGTTGCCGGATTATCCGGTTTTCCCGTTTACCTGTTTCCTTGCTCCCTTATCCACCGTTTTAGTGCTGGTGGTTTGCTGGGTCGAAGTGTTCCGCGCCGGGAAGTTTATCGGCCAGGATATGCGGTTTATGAATCAGCACCGGCATACATTGCGGGCAGAGGGCGTAATTCTCGCCGCGATATTCGAGCGCGAGCAGGGGAATTTCTTGGGAGGTACGGCCACAATTCAGGCAGGTTTTTTCGGACATGGTTGTCTCCTATTCGGTAAATTTGCCCAAGGATACCGTATTTTTCTTTATCCTGCTGTGACAAAAGTCTCTACAAGGTCCCTTTGTACATTCCGCCATCCACTGAAAGCATGACGCCTGTCAGGTAAGAGGCTGCCGGGGAAAGCAGGAAGACGGCTGCGTTAGCAAATTCATCGGGCGAGGCCATGCGCCCGAGCGGGCTTTCTTTCGATTGTTTGGCAATTTCCTCGGCAACCGAGGTGCCGTTCATGCGGGCGCGGGCGGTCATCAATTCGGTGACGCGCTCGGTTTCTGTCCAGGCTGGGAGGATGGAATTAAAACGGATGCCTTCTTTGCCGAGTTCAAGCGACAGCGATTTGGTCAGGCCAACTGTAGCGGCGCGGATGGCGTTGGATAAGACCAGGTTGGCAATCGGCTGTTTGACTGAATAGGATGTGACGGTCAGCACGCTGGCGGAATCAGATTGGCGTAAGTAGGGCAGTGCGGCCTTAATAAGACGCACGTTACTCATAAAGGACAGGTTGATGGCCTTCTGCCAGGTTTCTTCATCGAACGACTCGAACGCGCCCGGCGGCGGCCCGCCTGCGTTGCAGACCAGTAAATCTAACCCGCCCAGGGTTTCCGCCGCATCCCGCACAAGCGTTTCGGCATCATCCGGCTTGCTGACATCGCCGGGCAAGCCATAGACCAATCCGCGTGTTTCGTTGGAAATTTTCAAGACAGCCGTTTGCAGACGGGTGTCGTCGCGGCTATTGATGGCAAGCAGGCAGCCTTCACGCGCAAGATGGCGGGCAGTGGCAAATCCCAATCCGCGCGAGGCGCCCGTCACCAACGCGCGTTTTCCTTGAAGTTTTAAGTCCATAAGGTCTCCTCGTGGCTTTTGAAAGGCAAACCCATGCAACTGCTGCTTATCACAATCAATCTGGCGTTTTTTGAAGCGCGGATTTGCCAGCAGATTGTACCAGCAGATGTTAACCAGAGCGAATAAGTACGGAGCAAAAACGCCCCAACTTACCCGTTGGGGCGTTTTTCATTTGACAGAATTACGTTTTACGGCGCGCAGGTCGCCGAGGGCATCCAGAAGCCGACGGTGGCGTTGGCGGCC
>CAYLZI010000278.1:0-3098 GCA_964388215.1 uncultured Anaerolinea sp. | reverse complement strand
CCCCCTCCTGCCCGGCGTAGGTGTTGAAATCGCAGTAGGCGCAGCGATGGGCGCAAAAGGGGATGTGGAGGTAGAGAGAGTGGTGAATTGGCATAGGCTGTCAAATGTGGCAAAAGTTTTCTCTCATCGTAATCATTGTCTGATTAACAAAAAGGCAATTCCTATCCTATATCTATGAGGGTACATTAAAATATCGTTGGAGATTTCAACGTATGAAATATTTTAGCAAAGTTCAATCCCGAGTTTTGGTGCTTTTTATTATTCTGGCTTGTTTTTTTCTGGTAGTTAGTTTTTATGCTGGGCACACTTTTGATTCTCGTGTTGTAGATTTTGCAGCTTATTGGCAGGCTGGTCATATGGTGCTAACCGGTCAGAATGTCTATGACTCGCAAGCGTGGGTTTCTGAGCGTTATCTACTTGGAACGGCTTTTCATTCCGAACCGACTTTTCAGTATCCACTCCCTTTTGCTATCTTTATGGCTCCCTGGAGTTTGCTTTCAGTTAGAGCGGCCTACATCTTGTGGATTTTCCTTGGGCAGTTGGCGATATTATCTGCTGTGCTGGTACTTTTAAGTTTTTATCCCAAGCCATTGCGCTATGCCGAGCTAGCAGTCATTGCCGGGATTTACCTATTTCGTCCTACTTTTATTGTAATCTCTAATGGACAAGTCATGCCCTTTTTGTTGCTGTTTATCGTGCTAAGTATTTATCTTTTTCGCAATAAGCGTTGGTTTTGGGGCGGTTTGGTGTTGTCGTTGTTGAGTTTGAAACCCTCGATTGCGTTAACGATTTTTATCTTGGTCGCATTTTGGCTAATTATCAAACGCCAATGGCGAGCCATTGGTGGTCTCTTCAGCGGTGGATTTATCCTGTTGTTTATTGGCATGGCCAGCAATTTATATTGGGTGTTTGACTACTTATCCATCGGGCAACAAAATTTTACAAAATACTATGGAATGCAGACTACGTTATGGGGCTTAACCGGTTTATTTTTCCAAAACCATGCCTGGGGCATCATCGGTGGTGCTTTATTGTCCTTAAGCGCGTTGTTTATTGAAGGCAGATTTCTCCTGCGTTCTCGTTTTAGTGAAAACCCCCTTGCATCTATAGCAACGATCTTGCCAGTTTCGTTATTGGCCGCGCCTTATTCCTGGTCGTATGATCAGATATTTTTGGTGATTCCGATGATTTACCTGTTACTAAATATTGCAGATCGGCATGGGGAAAGGCTGGTAACTTTGGTCATGGGGGGCTTTGTAACCTTTAGTGTTATCCTTGTTGCGATGGCTTATTGGTTAGAACATGATGTCTGGAGTCTGTTAATTTCTGGAATAGTATGGCTTGGCGTTTTATTTTTTGCTCAGAAGTATCAAGTTCCATGGGGAACCAGGCAAGTAGAAATTAATTAACTTGCGATTTTGCATGATTGGACGTTGTATGCGGCAGCCCAACCAGCAGCGCAAGCGGCCCGGCCAGCAGCAGCCATAGCGCTGATTGCAGCCCAAAGAACTGGGCAGCCAGGCCGATGCCGAAGGGGATGATTTTCCCGACGACGCCGCTCAGGCTGTTGAGGGCCAGCGCCGTGCCGCTTTTTTCAGGCATGGAGGCGTACAGGTTGCCTTTCAAAATGGCATACCAGCCGGCGTTGAAGAAGCCCATTGCCCCAGCCACGACGAGTTTTTGCCAGGGCAGCGGGGCCAGCAGGAAGAGGGGAAGGAGAATCAGTTCGAGCACCACGCTCCAGCGCAGGTAATCCAGCCCGCGCACCTTTTCGAGCAGCGGAATCAGCAGGAAGTCGCCGAGCAGGCCGACCCCGGTCCAGACGGCGACCGCGGCGGCGGCCTGGGCGGGCGTGAACCCGGCTACATCCACAAAGTAAAGCGGCAGGAAGCCGTAGAAGACATCTAGCAGCAGGTCGGAGAATTCGAGCAGTACCAGCCAGCGCAGGATGGCTTTGTTTTTGAGCGCGCGGAATGCGCCGCGAATCCCGTCGAACAGGATGGGCAGCGAAAGGTCGCTCGCATCCCGGCCTGTGTCGGGAATCCGTTTCCAGGCAAAGAGCAGGATGATGCCGGTCAGGGCGGCGAGAATGCCAAAGGCGGGACGCCAGCCGAAAGACAAAAACGCCATGCCTGAGAGCAGCAGCGGCCCGACGACCACGCCCAGCGAACCGGCAAAGGTCCAGCGCGCCATGTTTTGCTCGCGGCGGGCCGGGTCAGAATCCATCAGGTTGGCCTGCGAGAGATTGACTAACATGCCGGAGGCCGGGTAGAACAGGGAAAACGAGACGATGAGCAGCAGGAAGTTCTGGCTGAGGGCGGTCAGTGCCAGCGAAAGGGCGAACAGCAGTCCGCCGCCGAGCAGCAGCGCGCGGCGCTTCCATACATCGCCCAGGATGAACAGGAACGGTTCGATGAGGCTGCCGATGAGTCCCGGCAGGCTGAGCGCCAGGCCTATCTGGATGTAGTTCAGGGCCAGGTCGTCGCGTATCAGCGGCCAGGCGGCGGCTTCGACGCCGAAGACCAGTTCGTCGATGAATTCGATGAGGAGGTAGAGGAGCGGCATGGGTATCAGCAGGATCGGTTATCAGGCGGTGCGGATTGTTGCGGAAATGCTTCTTGAAAATATTCGTATTCAGCCATCCCTCAAAAATGAGATGGCTGGAACATTTTAAGCGAAAACGCGCCATACCCAGCGCGTTTTAAGATAGTTCTTGTTGCATGATTAGTTTGACAATGTCACATTAGACAAATGTTCTGCGTCAAAGTAGTTACTCAAAGCTTATCCTATCCAGGAATTACAGGGCTTCGTTTTTGGGATGGGACAAACTCAAGCAGGAGAATGGATTTATCGTTTGAGGCCAATCTTGAATCAGGTTTTGGGTTATGAAAAGCAACTGGCGGCTTGATTTTCGCTTGACCGCCTAACCAGAATGACCACTTCTATCTGTTCGCTCACTTGCAACTTTATTTCCGGTAGACTCTAATCCATCATCCAAACGTACAAATTTTTTGGCCCATGCACGCCGAGGGTGACGGTCAACTCAATAGACATTATCGGTAATAGTAAAATAGGGTCATGTTGACTTATAACGAACT
>CAYLZI010000277.1:0-3104 GCA_964388215.1 uncultured Anaerolinea sp. | reverse complement strand
TGCAGGTCAGCGCGGGCGGGTTCAGCGGCTATGTCCCCCTGCCGGAGTTGGAAGCGTACACGACATACCTGTTTTTGTTGAAATGATGAAGGGCGATAACTACCTTGACAATGTCAGATTAAACATTTGTTCTGATAAAACGCCCTCGCCCGACCAGTTGGGCTGCCTGGGCAGAACTGACCTCTAAACCGTCAATTGGTCTTGGTTACCATGGACCTATTGGCTTTTGCGAGGCCTGGCTGCTGTTATTACCACTTGTATGCCGCTTCCCTTTGTTTTCCTGTGCCCTTTTCAGGAAATGACTTGTGGGTAATCACCAGAATTGTCCATCTTGACAGTGATCATACCCGCCATCAGACATCTCAGAAAACAAAAATGCCCCGGCGGGCCAGGGCATTTTGCATGTTTCGGTTCACAGATTTATTAAATAAACACAATTTGCGCGCCTTCGGTCATATCCATAAAGTCGCTGGCGGTGACAACTTTTTCCACGCAAGGCAGGAAATCTTCCTGTTTGAGGCCAAACATATCCACGGTCATCTTGCAACCGTACATCTTCGCCCCGGCGTCGGAGAGCATTTGCAGGTATTCGCGCACCGGTGGCACGCCGAGTCTCTTCATTTTCCACTTCATGAACCAACTTGCAAAGGCCGTCATGCCAGGGATGATACCCATAATGCTGGGGATGCCGAGGTTGCCGGTGGGTAGACCCATCAGGCTCATCTTGAAACTGGTATTGGCGAGCGGCGCGATTTCGAGGTGGTCAACGCGCTTTTGGGTAACCAGGTCGAGGCCCCAGAAAGTGAAAAAGATGGTCACATCCACGCCGTTGCCGAGCGCCGCCCAGCCCATGATAAGCGCCGGATAAGCCATATCCAGGTCGCCTTTGGAGCAGATGAAAGCAATATGCCGGTTCTTTTCTTCAGCCATTTTGATTCTCCTTTTCAATGAATGAATCCTAAAGATATGTAAACTCTTTAGGATTTGGGAAATTACACACAGCCCTCAGGCTTGCCGAGGCCAGAAATTTTGGCGACCTTCTTGGCCGGGCCTTTGGGGAACAAACCGAACAATTCCTTCGTATTGACGCCGGAGCCATCGGTGATTTGCCGCAGGGTGGGTGATTTTCCGGAACTATCTCCGGTTTTACGGCAAAATTCAATGACTTTCCAATGCGCCTCAGTCAGGGTCTCGATACCTTCCTGCTTGGCAATCTCAACCGCAATCTCCTTCGTCCATTGGGATTTGTCGGTCATGAAGCCTTCTGCATCCAATTTGAGATTGGCTAGTACGGACATTTTTTACTCCTTGGTTTGAATATTTGTTTGAATAAATTAAGCAAGCGGGGTTGAGGGTAAGGGTTTCTTCCCTTTCATGGACATGTGGGAATGGACGGTCGGGATTTCGATGCCCTTAAGCAGCATATTCCAGTAAATCCATTTGAAGGCCATCTTGCCCAGGTGGTTGATGCGGCTCTCACCCAACAGGGTAAAGGGACCCACGCCAGGGAGAGGGAAAGTTCCGGGGAGCGGCTCCACGTCATAGTTAAAGTCAATCAGCACAGCCTTGTCGAAGCCGGTTTCGATGTAACAATTGGCGTGCCCATCGAATTTTGCGGTCATCTCCCGGCCCTGCATATGACTCAACAGGTTGGCTTCCAGGATGTCGAGCATGAAGTGGGCCACTGAACCCGCTTTGGAGGCTGGCACATTACCCGCATCGCCGATGATGAAAACGTTAGGGTATTTTTCGGTTTGCAGGGTATGCTTATTGGTAGGGATAAAGTTCAGCGAATCGCCCATGCCGGAATTTTTGATATAGTCTGCGCCCTTGTTGAGCGGGATGCTGACGAAAACATCGTACGGCACTTCGATTTCATCATAAGAGCGGATGACCTGCTTGTCGTTGTCTACTTCCATCAGGTTGTAATCGGGGATTATGTCGATGTTCTTGCGCTTCAAAACCTCGGCCAGCATGATCGAGCAGGCGGGCTTGGTGAACGCGCCGGGCAGGGGGGTAGCGTAGGTCAGTTCCACCTTATTACGGATGCCGCGCTTGGTGAAATACCAATCGGCTAGAAACATAAATTCTAGCGGAGCCACCGGGCATTTAATCGGCATTTCGGCCACATTCAGCACCAGCCGTCCGCCCTGCCACTTTTCAAAGAACTCGAAAAGTTTGGTAGCGCCCTCGAGGGTGTAGAAGTCGAAAACGTTCTTGTGCCAGTTATCCGTCATGCCCGGCGTTTCTTTCGGGTGGATGTCGCAGCCGGTCGCTACAATCAGGTAATCGTAATTGAGACTCTGCCCATTGGTGAGCGAAACCTTGTTCCGCTCCGGCTCAATTAGCTCCACATCGGCAAACATGACCTCGACCCCATTGGGGAGCAGCTTGCGCTTGGGCTTGGTCACGTCCGCCGGGCGATAAACGCCGAACGGGATGAACAGGAAACCGGGTTGGTAGTAATGGGACTCGTCCTTATCCACAATGGCGATGCGCCATTCATGAGGGTCAAGCCGCTTGGACATGCGGTTGGCAACCATCGTGCCGCCAGTTCCCGCGCCCAGAATTAAAAAGGTCTTCATAGATTCTCCATTCTGAAAAATGATTATTCGAGTGCTTCGATCAGCGCCGCGCGCTTGGTCAGTCCATCGCGCATGACAGCGCGTAACAAGTCAAGCGCCTGGGTTAGGCGCGCGTCACCCAGGCTGTAGACGACAACCGTCCCCCGGCGTTCGGTAGTGACCATGCCGCGCTCGCGCAGGATTTTCAAGTGACGCGAAACCAGTGGCTGCGGCATATTCAACACACTGCACAATTCAGTGACATTTTTAGGTCTGGCAGACAATTCATATAAAATCATGATTCGGTTGGGGTCTGCCAAGCCTCCACAAATTTCAGCATGCAATTGGTTGACTTCAGCTTCCAGGGTAGAATTCATCGTTCAAATCCTTATATGTGTATATTCAAATATTGTTGTGAAAATAATAACAAATTATCATTTAGATGACACAGTGTATGAAGTCACATAGATAACATGAGAAATGTAATAACGTCAGTTCGGGATAAGGGAACTCCGTGAGATAAACTTGAGTTTGCCAACC
>CAYLZI010000276.1:0-3133 GCA_964388215.1 uncultured Anaerolinea sp. | reverse complement strand
GAAGCGGCCCGGGTCCTGTTCATGGTGGCAGGGATACCGCTGGTGGTGAAATAGGCAAGTTTTGCTATCCCGGTCAAAGAGAATTTTGCTCGTTGTCGAGTTTGCCCATCGCAACAACAGATGCCATGGCATACTCTCGTGTATGGCTCAGACTGATAGCCCATTCTGTCAGGTATAACTCATTGGCCTTTTCTTGCGCTTTACCGTGTAAGCGCAAGATTGGCTCACGGTTCTCCCCCCGAACGATTTCTATATCCGTAAACGCGATTGGCCCTAGCCCCGTCCCCAGGGCCTTGCTCACCGCCTCTTTGGCCGCGAAACGCGCCGCCAGCGAAGCGTAATTTCCCTCGCACTGCTCACGCTCGGTAACGGTAAAGATGCGCGCCAAAAGACGTTCTCCATGTCGTTCCACCGCCTCACGCAAGCGGGAAATTTCGCAAAGGTCAATGCCGGCGCGCAGGGTCATGCAAAGTTTTCTCCAAATAATAGAAACATGCTGCCTATCATATCAGCCCCCGCCAAAATCTGCAAATTTTGCAACTCCCTGGGTAGGGCTATCGCATTTGGATTTTGCCAGATGTCTGGGCTGAAGCCCTGCCTCATGACGAAAAAGACCTGCGGGCTGCTAAAAAGTCGGCCAAAGGCCGACTTCCATGCACTGAGGCAGGGGTTTATCCCGCCGAATCGAGCCGAAAAGATCCAAATGCGATTGCCCTAACTCCTGGGTGATGATTTGGAGAAAAACGTGAAAAATAAAATGGCTCTACCCTTTTTAACAGGAAAACTCGTAGCAGGGGCGACCCGCCCAGCGCGAAAAATCATCATTGAATGCCAGGATTCTCCGCGAACACGTATCAGGTTATGCACCGGCGGGTCGCCCCTACCCCGCCTCCCGCCAAAAACGGGAGAGCAAAAAATAAATGCCCTTGACAAGATAAAACACTGTGATAGTATGACACTGTAGATATATAGCCTGATGAACTTATGGAGAAAAATGATGACCTTTGCAACACCCCAGCCCATGCGCCCGATTTCACAGGGCGAACGCATCGACATACTCGACATATTGCGAGGCTTTGCCATTTTCGGCATCCTGGCAGTTAACATTCATGGCATGGCCAGCCCCAATTTCCTGCCTGGGTATATCGAGCCAGAATGGCCCTGGTATGACGAACTCGCCAAAACCATCATGTTGTTTTTCGCTGAGGGCAAATTTTACGTTATCTTCTCATTTCTCTTCGGGCTGGGGTTTTCAGTACAACTGGCGCGCGCCGAATCCAGAGGCATAGATGCGCGTTCGTTCTACCCGCGCCGTTTGTGGATTTTGTTCGCCTTGGGCCTTCTTCACGCCACTTTTTTCTTTATCGGCGACATCCTGCGTCACTATGCCCTGTTTGGGTTCGCGCTATTGGCCTTTCGTAACCGAAGCAGCCGGACATTGCTAATTTGGGCCGGAATCTTCTTTGTTATCGGCTTCTTACTGCTCGGCTTGCTTGGCGGCCCGGCGGGCAGTAATGGAGAACTCCCAGAAGGGACAATGGATATCGTCACTATGGCGCGCCAGGTATATAACAGCGACTCATTCCTCTCGGTTGCGTTTTTCCAGGTATTCGGGGGCGTCGTATCCTTCTTCATCATTGCCTTTACCCAAGGCGGGACGGTGATGGCGCTTTTCCTGGCGGGCTTGCTGGTGGGGCGAGCAAAATTTTTTGAGAACCTGAGCGAAAATCGCGCCTTGCTCCAAAAAATTACGCGGTGGGGCCTGCTGGCTGGCCTGGTCTTCAATTCCATATTCGTCTTTACCGAAAATGCCTGGATTTCCAGCGCCGGTTTTGCCCTCGGCTCACCAGTGTTGAGCGCAGCCTATGTCAGTGGACTGTGCCTGCTTTCTCTGAGCGCCTCTGGCGCGAAAATTCTGTCCCCAATTGGCAAGGTTGGACGCATGGCCCTGAGCAACTACATTGCCCACTCGGTGATTTGCTCTTTCACCTTCAACGGCTACGGCCTGGGGATGTTTGAACAAGTCGGCCCGGCGGGGCTTTGGGGCATCGTCTTCGCCATTTACATCATCCAGATTCCGGCAAGCGCCTGGTGGCTCTCACGCTTCCAATTTGGACCACTCGAATGGCTGTGGCGCTCCTTAACCTACAAACAGCGCCAGCCTTTCAAAATTCAGTAGAGAATCAACAACATGTCTCTCGAACACGCCATTCTTGGCTTTCTCAACTACGAACCGATGACCGGCTACGACATCAAAAAAATGGTTGACGTCTCAGTTTCGCATTTCTGGCCCGCCGTCCAAAGTCAGATTTATAAAACCCTGGGGCGCATGGAATCTGACGGCTGGCTAACCGTCGAAACCATCCCCCAAGAGCCACGCCCGCCGCGCAAAGTATACAGCATCACCGAATCTGGCAGGCACGAGTTGATGCGCTGGCTCGAAACGCCCCAGCCGCCCTCTGAAACGCGCCTGGCCTGGCTCATTCAGGTCTTCTTTGCAGGGAACATAAGCGACGAAAAAATCATCGCCTTGCTCGAACATCAACGCGCCATCTACAAAAAACGACTGCAAAACTTTAGCACCATCCCTGCTGAAAACCGTGAAGCAATGAGCGAAGACGACCCGCGCAACCAATTTTTCTGGCTATTAACGGTTGATTGCGGAATTGCCAACGCAATTGCCCAAACGCAATGGCTCGAAAAAGCCATCGAGACCATTAAAAACGGCAAATACAGACTGCCAACGATTGGATAATTTCCTTGCAAAAACTGGCGCGCTAAAAAAGTTCCCCAATCTGAAGATTTTGAAGCCCAACGCAACAGGAGTTCTGATGCCCACCCCCAACCTTTCAACATTCACCCGTGTTCTGCTCGGCCTGGCCTTGGCCATTCTCGGCGGCCTGGCCTTTACGCTGGCATTTCCTCCTTATGAAATCTGGCCGCTCGCCCTGGTCGGCTATGTGCCGGTGCTGATTGCCCAGGGCGCGCAATTTATCGTCTGGCCCGAGGGTGCGCTCATTTGCGACCCGCAAGCAGAAGACAGGCTCAGCTTGCGCGGCCTGGCCGCCGAAACCGATATGCACAGATGATGTGGGAAGTCAAGGGCGCAAGGCAAATGGAGAAATAAGTGCTT
>CAYLZI010000275.1:0-3147 GCA_964388215.1 uncultured Anaerolinea sp. | reverse complement strand
GGTCAAATTTTTCAGGAACGGCATTGTAGTTGCCGGCTTTCATGTCGGCAGCCACACGGGTCGCGCCGAGTTTTTGGGCTTCTTGCATGGCCTTCTTGCTCCACGCGCCGGTTACGATGTAGTCGGCAGATGCTCCAGCTGGGCGCAGGTTCATTGGAACCATAGAAAATTGCAGGCTTGCGCCACCCTGCATAAACAAAACCTTATAGTTGGCGGGGATATTGAGCAACTCGCGCATGTTGGCTTCTGTTTCGTTAAGCATCGCCTCAAATTCCTTCGAGCGGTGGCTCATCTCTATAATAGACATGCCCGTGCCTTTGTAATCCAGCAATTCGGCCTGGGCCTGCTGCATCACTTCGATGGGCAACCCAGCCGGGCCGGCGTTGAAGTTATGCGCGCGCTTAAAGGTTTCAGACATTTTTTTCTCCTGTGGGTTGAAAGGGTTTTCGGTTATATAGTGAACCGGTTTTCTTGTTTGCATCATCATTATAGCCCCCTGTCTGACAAATCACAAAGTACATTCGGCACGTTTATCGCCTGATAGTTATCCGTTGACAAAGGGATTTACGATTGTTAGAATGATTTTGTGATGAACTATTCTTTCGTAAACAGGGTTCAGCCGGTTTTCCGGGGCTGACCCTGTTTTCTAACCCCCACCCCACAGGAGACAATCATGAAGGTCTTAGTTTGCGATAAAACCGAAAAAGAGTGCATTGAGCAAATGCGCGCCGCCGGTCTGACGGTTGATACCAACTTTGAAATCACCCCTGAAGATTTGATGACGGTTGCCCCCGCTTACGACGCGCTGGTCGTCCGCTCCCGCACCAAAGTCCGACAGCCGTTGATTGACGTTTGCCCCAACCTGAAATTGATTGTGCGCGGCGGAGTGGGACTGGATACCATTGACGTAGAACATGCCCGCTCAAAAGGCATCGAAGTCCGCAACACTCCGCTGGCCTCGTCCGATTCGGTGGCCGAGCTGGCAATTGGCTACATGTTCATGATGGCGCGCTCACTCTATAAAGCCACAGCCACCATGAAGAATGAGCAATGGGAAAAGAAAGCCTTCAACGGCGATGAAATTGGCGGCAAAACCCTCGGCCTGGTTGGGATTGGCAACATTGGCAAAGCCACTGCCCGCCGCGCCGTTGCCCTCGGCATGACCGTAGTCGCTTATGACCCTTACGTCAAAGAATTTGAGTATGGCAAACTTGTCTCGCTTGATGAACTGCTGGCGCAATCCGATTACATCAGCCTGCACCTGCCCAAAACCAAAGAATCCGCCAACATGATTGCGGCAGAGCAGTTCGCCAAAATGAAAAACGGCGTGCGCATCGTTAACTGCGCGCGCGGCGGGATTATCAACGAAGATGCCCTTTACGAAGCCCTGACCAATGGAAAAGTGGCCGCCGCCGCATTGGATGTTTTCGTGGAAGAACCGCCTACCGACTGGAAACTGCTCAAGCTCGAAAACGTCATCGGCTCCCCGCACATTGGCGCAGCCACCAAAGAAGGCCAGGGCCGCGTCGGCGCCGAAGTGGCGCAAATTGTGATTGAATTCTCCAAGAAATAGACTTTTTAACAGGGAAGACGCAGCCTCCCTGCGCGGCGCGTGTTCCCTGTTTCTTTCAAAGCCATGAAAATCTACCCCGACCTCGGTATCCAAATCCCCCAAACCTACCTGCCCAAAGCAGGTGTTGACCTGCGCAAATGGGCAACCATCGCCGTTGACCAGTTCACCTCCCAGCCCGAATATTGGCAACAGGTGGAAAACGTTGTCGGTGATGCGCCCTCTACCTTCCGCATCACCCTGCCCGAAATCTACCTTGAGCAGCCCGGCGAAGCAGAACGCATTCAGGACATCCAAAAAAACATGCGCGCCTACATGGATGCCGGCCTGCTCCAGCCGCGCGAGGGACTCATCTACGTTGAGCGGACTGTCTTCGGCAAAACCCGCAAAGGCCTGATGCTGTGCCTCGACCTGGAATGCTACGACTTCACCAAAGGCTCCACCAGCCTCATTCGCGCCACCGAAGGCACGATCGTTGAACGCCTGCCACCGCGCATCAAAATCCGCGAGGGCGCGCCGCTCGAACTGCCGCATATCCTGGTGCTGATAGACGACCCAGAACAGACGGTGATTGAGCCAATCGCCGCTGCCAAAGACAGGCTCGAAAAACTCTACGACTTCGACCTGATGCTTGAAAGTGGTCATCTCACCAGTTACGCCGTCTCCCATGAAAACAGCGTGGTGGAAGCCCTGCGCAAATTGGCCCAGCCCAAAGCCTTCGCCGCCAAATATGGCGTTTCTGCCGATTTGCCCGTCTTACTCTTTGCAATGGGCGACGGCAACCACTCGCTCGCCACTGCCAAAGCCATTTGGGAAAAGAATAAAACCGTTGTGGGCATGGAACATCCCTCGCGCTATGCGCTGGTCGAAATCGAAAACGTCCACGACGATGCATTGGAATTTGAGCCGATTCACCGCGTCTTGTTCGGGCTGAAAACCGACATCTATGCCGCGCTGGAAGCCGCTTTCGGCGCGAATTGCGCCTATCAGCCGGTTGAAAATGCCGAAGCGATGGTTTCTGCCGTTAACGTGGGCGCAGCCAATGGTCAGTTGATGGGATTCATCGGCGGTGGGCGCGGATTTGGCCTGCTCAAAATCAGCAATCCATCCACCAACCTGGCTGTCGGCACCATCCAGGCCTTCCTCGACCCCTTCTTGAAGCAGGGCGGCGCGGAGAAAATCGACTACGTCCACGGCGCGGATGTCACCGTCCGCCTCGGCGGGCAGCCCGGCAACGTTGGCATCTACGTCCCTGGCATGGCCAAGGGCGACCTGTTCAAGACCGTCATCCTGGACGGCGCCCTGCCGCGCAAGACCTTCTCGATGGGCGAAGCGCGCGAGAAACGGTTTTACGTTGAAGCGCGGAAAATCCAGTAATCAGTAAATCGGTCATTAGCAACCAAAAACCGCCTGTGAGGGCGGTTTTTGTATTGAGAATCTGGAGATGTTTGTGTCGATTAGCGCGAACGAGCGGATTCCCCCTGCTCGAAAATCTCGTGATAGCCCTTATCCAACTCGTCGTCGCTCAGGTGCGCGTAGCGCTGGGTGACGGCGATGTTGGCGTGGCGGGCCAGTTC
>CAYLZI010000274.1:0-3148 GCA_964388215.1 uncultured Anaerolinea sp. | reverse complement strand
TTGGGGGGCAGCCCCCTGGGAGAGTAGGTCATTGCCAAGAGGCTTTTTCGTCTCTGGTCATAGAGACATAGAAGTTTACAGCCACAAACGATGGTGGTAACAAAAAAAGCGCCAATCTGGTGCTTTTTTTGTTTAGACGCTGTCAACGACAATTAGAAATGCCCATAGGGGGCTGGTTCCCTGCTAGAGCGCCGGGAAAGGCACCGGCGACGCGCTCTCCGCCATCCGGCCGCGCCTGACCGAAGCCGGGATTCCCGCCGTGCTGGCGATGCAGGACAACCTGAGCATGGCGACTGCCGAAGATTTCCTGCCCGAGTTCTTTGCCGCCCTGCAAAAAGACGGCAGGTAGACCGGGCGCTTTCGGTGGCACGCGGGTTTGTGCGCAAAAACCCGGATGCCTGGGTGCCGGTGCTGTTCATGCGCCTCAAGAGCGGGCGGCTGTGGTACACGCCCGGCTTCGGCGACGCGTGCAAAGGGGCCGAGAAGCTCCCGGCGCTGGTGCGCAACGTCAAGCGTGGACGCTGCACCCCGATCATCGGGCCGGGGCTGTCGGAGGCCGTTATTGGCCCGCCAGTGGGCCGAGCAGTACCGCTTCCCGATGGGCGCGCACGACAAGGAATCCCTGCCGCAGGTCGCCCAATATCTCATCATCAATCAGGACGCGCGCTTCCCCTTTGATGAACTGGAAGAATACCTGCGCACCAGTCTGCAAACCCGCCAAACTCGAAAACGTGATCAACGCTGTCGGGCAGCTCCGCCGCAGCAACGGCAGCCAGGACAGCCTGCTCGAAGATGCCCTGCGCCAGGCTGGGAAAAGCCCCGTCACCTTGCTCTGCCCGTGGAACGAGTACATCGAAGGCAAACTGGATGACCACCACGAAGAACCGTCCGAGCAAAACCCGCTGGTTTTCCACCTGTTCGGGCGCTGGGACAGCCCGACTCGGTCGTGCTGTCCGAAGACAACTATTTCGACTTCCTGATTGGTGTCACCAGCAACACATCGCTCATCCCCGAGCAGATGCGTCTGGCTATCGGCGATTCCAGCCTGATGTTTCTCGGTTTCCAGGCCGAAAACTGGGATTTTCGCGTGCTCTACCGCAGCATCCTGAGCCAGCCGGGCGGCGGGCGGCGCGGCAACTACGCCCAAATTTCGGCCCAACTCGAGCCGGATGACGAACGCATCATCGAGCCGCAGGGTGCGCGCCGCTATCTCGAAGAAGCGCCTCCATTGACCTGTTCTGGGCAACGCTGAGGAATTCCTGGCTGAATTAGACGGAGTGTGGCGAAATAGTCCCGGTTCTAGCACGGGAAAAGGCGGGAGATAATCGATGAACACCAGACCCAACCCCTACGTTGACCCGCGTTCCTTCCAGCCGGGCGAAGCCTTCTTTGGCCGCGACCGCGAACTGCGCTCGCTCGCCGCCCTGCTCATCGCCGAGCGCATCGTCCTGCTGCACTCGCCCTCCGGCGCGGGAAAAAGCTCGCTCATTCAGGCCGGGCTGCTGCCGCGCCTGGCCGAGGAAGATTTCAACGTCCTGCCCACTATCCGTCTGAACCAGGAGCCTCCCGACCTGCCGGGGATTAACCGTTACGCGATGAGCGCCATGATTTCGTTGGAGGAGGGGATTCCCGAGTCCGGGCCTTTGCCGCTTTCGGAACTCTCCGCCCTGACGCTGGATGACTACCTGACCCGCCGATTCGGGGCTGAAAATGCGCCTGCCTCGGACGTGTTGATTTTCGACCAGTTGGAGGAAGTGTTGACCATCGCCCCGGCGAATCGCGAGGCCAAACAGGCCTTCTTCGAGCAGTTGGGGCTGGCCCTGCGCAACAAACAGCGCTGGGCCTTGTTCGCCATCCGTGAAGATTATCTCGGCGCGCTGGCGCCATACACCCGCCCGATCCCTGGGCGTTTCTCGGCCACCTTCCGGCTGGATTTGCTGGGGGTGGAGGGCGCGTTGCAGGCCATCCAGAAACCGCCCAGGGCCCAGGGAGTGGGCTTCATCCAGTCCGCCGCTCAAAAACTGGCCGATGACCTGCGCCGCACGCATGTCCAGCTGCCGGATGGCTCGCTGGAGGAGCAGTTGGGTCCGAGCGTTGAGCCGGTCCAGCTTCGGGTGGCCTGTTTCCGTCTGTGGCAGGGCCTGGCGGATGATGACAACGACACCAACGAAACCGACCTGGCCGGGGTGGGCGATGTCAACCAATCTCTGGCCGATTACTACGCCGCCAGTGTGAGAAGCGTGGCCGAGAAGCCTGGCGCGGGCGAGCGCAGCATCCGCGAATGGTTCGACCGCAAGCTAATCACCCCGGATGGCATCTGCGGGCAGGCCTTGATGGGTGCCGAGAGCAGCGAGGGCCTGCCCAACAGCGTGGTGCGCCTGCTGAAGAATGCCCACATCATCCGCGGCGAGAAGCGCGCGGGCAAGACCTGGTACGAACTCTCGCACGACCGCATGTTCAAGCTGGCGCGCGAAGATAACGCTACCTGGTTCGAGCAGCACCTGAGCGTCCTCCAACGCCAGGCCATGCTCTGGAACCAGCAGGGCCGCAGCGAGGGCCTGCACCTGCGCGGCAAAGCGTTCAGCGAAGCCGAAAAGGGACTGGATGCATCGAAATTACTGCCCGAGGAGAAGGATTTCCTCGAGGCCTGCCGAAAGATAAGGGAGCGCGAAAAACGCGATAACCGCCAGAGACAGTTCATTGTGGCCGGTTTGGCGGCATCATTGGTATTGCTGGTGGTATCCATTTTCTTTGCTTTTAGTGCCAATGCCGCCCGAGCCGATGCCGACAGCCAGGCGGCAACCGCTCAGGCTGCCAGCACCGAAGCCGTGAACCAGAAAAATGAAGCGGAACAGCACAACATTACCGCCCAAAATGCCCAGGCAACCGCCGATGCCAGCGCGCGCGAGGCAGCCGTACAGGCCAAAATCTCTCGCGCAGGTGAACTGGCAGGGCTGGCGTTCTCTGAAAAAGACAGCAACTTTGACCTGGCTTTGTTGTTAAGCCTGGAAGGGTTTCGCGCCTTTGAGACACCCCAAACGCTTGGCGCGCTGCTGACCCTGAACGATGCACACCCCGCATTGGAAAGTTATCTAGCGCAAAGACAAATGAGTAAGCAGGATAGTGGTATAATCGGGTTATGAAAACG
>CAYLZI010000273.1:0-3151 GCA_964388215.1 uncultured Anaerolinea sp. | reverse complement strand
CCAACGAAACCGCCATGAAAGGAACCTGGACGGTGTTGGTCAAATCGAAACCAGCGTGAAACTATGCCTGAATCCAAATACCAACCTGACGACTATTTTCCCGAAGGGATACCTCCCCAAAAACGGCCTGGGGACGAATCGAAATCTCCTGATTCCGCGCCCAAACAGCCTGCTCCCACGCCCGAAGACCCGCCCGCCTGGAACGATTTCACCGGGACGATGACCCCAAGCCAGCCTGAAGACGAACCCGCTTACCCTGACTGGCTGGAAGGAAACCCCCAACCCGGCGCAACGCCCACCAAGCCGGACTATTATGACGACTACTTCACCGGGCGCATCCAGCTTGAAGACCTGCCGATTCCTGGCGAGACGCGCGTCTCGCCGATTCACTCGCAGACCATGCTGCCAAATGGCAGAATGTCGCAGCGTCCCAGCCCGCCGCCGCTCTACCCGGAGCCGAACTTTCCCCCGGTCGAACCGGTCGAAGCCATCGACCTGAACGCCACGCGCGTCACCCCGGCGGCGATGCAATCGACCACCGGGCGCAGGCGCGCTGCCGGCCACCCCCCCACTCGCGCATCGGCAAAGCCCAGCCGCCGGGGCTGGGGTTGTTTTGCGCGTGGTTTGGTCATTGGCCTGTTTGCGCTGGTGTTTGCTGGCATTCTGGGTTCGGTTGCCGCCGTAGCCGCTTATTTTTCTATTGCGTCAGACTTGCCAACCGTAGAAGATTTGCGGGCGCGTTCCTCGCAGTTCGAGACCACCCGCATCCTTGACCGGAACGGCAACAGCCTGTATGAAATTCTCGACCCCAATGCCGGACGCCGCACGACCGTTACGTTGAGTCAGATTTCCCCTTACCTTGTCGCCGCCACCATTGCCACAGAGGACAAGGAGTTTTACAACCACCCAGGCTTCGATCCCATCGCCATTCTGCGCGCTATTTGGGCCAATACCGAGACGGGTGGGCAGGGCGGCGGGGCATCCACCATCACCCAGCAGTTGGCGCGCGCCCTGCTGCTCTCGCCCGAAGAACGCGCCCAGCGCAGTTACATGCGCAAAGTCCGCGAAATCATCCTGGCGGCAGAAATCACCCGCCGCTACGGTAAAGATGAAATCTTGGAACTGTACCTGAACGAAATCTACTATGGCAACCTGGCCTACGGCATTGAGGCCGCCGCCGAAACTTATTTTGGCCCGGCCATCGATGGACAGTTGACCGGCGCGCCCAACGGCATCCTGACCGACGACCTGAACCTGGCCCAGGCCTCCTTCCTGGCCGGGCTGCCACAGTCTCCGGCAGTCTATGACATTCACTCCAACCGAATCGCGACCCTTAACCGCCACCGCGATGTGATTGTGCTGATGTATACCCTCAGCGGCGACAAAAACTGCATCGAGGTCAGCAACAGCCCCCAGCGGGTTTGTGTCGGCGTGGATGAAGCCCTGAAAGCCTCCCAGGACATCGAAAACTACACCTTCCCCGCTCCAAACATCCAAATGCGTTACCCACACTGGGTTCAGTACATTCGTTCACAACTGGAAGCGAAGTACGATGCCCAGACGATTTACCGCTCCGGGTTTACCGTTTACACCACGCTCGACCCGGCCCTGCAAGACATCGCCCAGCAGCTCGTCACCAGCCAGGTCAGCGCGCTGTTTGCCGAGGGCAAGAACGTCAAGAACGGCGCGCTGGTGGCCATCCAGCCGCAGACCGGCCAAATCCTGGTGATGGTCGGTTCGCCCGATTTCTATAACGAAGCCATCGACGGCCAAGTCAACATGGCGACCAGCCCCACCCGCCAGCCAGGTTCATCCATCAAGCCGCTGACCTACGTTGCCGCCTTCGAAAAAGGCTGGACGGCCTCCACCCTCATCTGGGATGTCCCGACCGGTTTCCCGCCCTCCGGCGACCCCAACGACCCGCGCGAACCATACACGCCCCGCAACTACGACGGCAGGTTTCGCGGCCCGGTAACAGTGCGCAGCGCGCTGGCAAACTCTTACAACATCCCGGCGGTCAAGACCCTCTACGAAGTGGGCATTTACGATGACCCCAACACCCCCGCCAAGGAAGGCCTGATTGGCATGGCCCAAAAACTGGGCATCACCAGTTTCACGCGGGACGACTACGGCCTGGCCCTCACCCTGGGCGGCGGCGAAGTTAGCCTGCTGGAGATGACTGGCGCGTTTTCTGTCTTTGCCAACAACGGCGCGCGCGTTCCGCCGGTTGCCATCCTGAAAGTAGTCGATAGTACCGGGAAAGTGGTCGAAGAGTACAACCCGCCGCCCAGCGAGCAGGTCATCCGCCCGGAACATGCCTTCCTTATCTCGTCCATCCTGTCCGACAACAACGCCCGCCGCCCCATGTTCGGCTCGAACTCGGTACTCAACCTGCCCTTCCCCGCCGCCGCCAAAACCGGCACCACCAACGACTTCAGAGATAACTGGACAATGGGCTACACCCCCGACCTGGCCGTCGGCGTGTGGGTGGGCAACGCCGACTACACCCCCATGCAAAACACCACCGGCTTAACCGGCGCGGCCCCCATCTGGTCACAGTTCATGCAGCAGGCCATCCCGCGCATCACCAATACGCCTGCATCGTTTAACCGGCCACCCGGCATCGTAGATAAAGTCATCTGCGCCATCTCTGGGTCAGAGCCATCGCAATGGTGTTCGCAGCAGCGCAGCGAAGTTTTTGCCGCCGACCAACCGCCCCTGCCCGCCAGCGAAGACCTGTGGAAGGAAGTCATCCTCGACACCTGGAGCGGGCTGGTAGCCAATAACTCGTGCAAAGACTTCGTCGAGAAGAAAATGACGATGCGCGTGGAAGACCGCGAGGGGCGTTTCTGGCTGAGAAAAATTGACGAAGGCCGCGCCTGGGCCGAGCAAATGGGCTTTGACCTCCCCGTTTTCTTCACCCCAGATGGAGAATGTGACGGCAATACCCCGCGCGCCACGCTATCTATCGAAAATATCCGCGATGGGAACGTGCTGACCGAGGAAAGCATAGATGTCGAAATCATTGCTGATGCGACTGACGGATTCACAATCTGGCGGTTGGAATATGCCGAGGGCGATGACCCGCGCGACGACGACTGGCAACTGCTCATCGAGAGCGACCAGCGCGTGCCGAGCCGCATGAAAGTGG
>CAYLZI010000272.1:0-3187 GCA_964388215.1 uncultured Anaerolinea sp. | reverse complement strand
TTATTAATATAGATGTAAAATTGTTTCATGAGTCATATTGGAGGTTTGTTCCCATGCCAACCAGGTTTGACGGCGTTATCGAAGCCGTCCGCTATGCGCCCGATGGAAAAATCGAAATTGTACGCGCTTATGAACGCCGGGGGGCCGCCTTTTCTGACCATGTTTTGATTGGGCGCGCTGCCCTGTTAGAGCGGCTAAAGAACGGCAAAAAATTTGTCACCGGAAAACGCAAGCCCAACCTGGGAGGCATGTTCGAGACGGGAGTCAGCATCATGCTGGCGGGTGACTTCATCTCCACCCAACCTGACGCAAACCACGATTTATTGGATGCTGTTCCCGTGTTCTAACCCCACGCGGAATATTTTAGTGGAGGCTGGCTATGAAACACATTGACAAAACCCCATACCGCTCAGAAAGCGGCGAAATCACCCTCGTCAACCGCTTACAGGGCATGTTAAAGTATGGCATGTCATGGTACGAACGCGTTAAAGCGCAAGATACCATCGTGGCAGTCTTAGGAAGGCAGCTTGGCGGCCAGTTTGTATTGCTGCAAAACATCGTTTTGCCCGATACCCAAATTGACTTACCGCTCGTCTTAATTGGGCCGCCCGGCATCTTCCTGGTCAACGCCGTGCATGAGCGTGGCGTATTCATGGCACGCGATGATGAATGGGGAACATTGGCAGGCGATACCTTTGTCCCGGCGCGCATCAACCAGGTCAAGCGCGCCATGACAATGGCAAAAGTTTTGCAGGTTTATTTAGACCGGCTCGGCCACAAAGGCTTGCAGGTAGACCCCGTGATTATGGCCGCAGACCCCGGCCTGCACATCGATTCCACCCGCCCGGCAGCGCGCATTTTTATGAGCGATGCCCTCGACCGATTTGCCCTCTCCCTACTCCAGGCGCGCCCGGTTTTTGGTGTAGATATGGTTGCCGAGTTGGAAAATGTCATTCTCACCGGCAAAAGCCGCCCGGCAGCAACTCTTGCAGGAGGGGAAACAATGCAAGCAGCCGGCAACGCTGCCTTTCTCCCCGAGGAAGGCGGCAGCGACGAACTAGAGTTTTCCTTCAGCGACGAAACCGAAGCGGCAATGCCCGGCACCGAACCTCCGCTGACTGCTGCCTCGTTCCCCCATGAGCAGCGCGCTGCAGTTCGTCCCAAAAAGGTGAAAAAGCCCAAACAGAAAAAAATTATGGGCTTAAAGCCCGCCCAACTGGGCATCGTCATTGCCCTATCCGTGTTCTTGTTATGCGTTCTAACAGTTTTCGCTTTCTTCGTCGCTGTGTTCTTTGGCTTGATTCAAATTCAATTCGTATGACCAAATCTTTCCTGAGTATCATCATTCCTGCGCGTAACGAAGAACGCCGCCTGCCCCAAACCCTGAAGCAGGTGGCGCACTTTGTCCAAACACGCAACATCTCGACAGAAACGATTGTGGTTGTTAATGCCAGCACAGACCGTTCATTGAAAGTTGCCTCCGATTTTGCGGCCCAGCACGAAAATATACGTATCTTGTCCGAAGACCTGCCCGGAAAAGGCCGCGCCGTGCAAAAAGGGATGCTGGCCGCCAGCGGCGCGTACCGCTTCTTTGCCGATGCAGACCTTTCCATGCCCATCGAGGAAGTCTTGCGCTTCATCCCCCCCGCTGTAGATGTCCCCATTGCAATCGCCTCGCGTGAAGCCCCTGGCGCAGTGCGCTACAACGAGCCAACCTATCGTCACTTGACCGGGCGCGTCTTCAACACCATCATCCGCGCATTGGTTTTGCCGGCCCTCAACGATACCCAATGCGGCTTCAAAATGTTCCGCGCCGATGTGGCCGAAGACCTTTTTCGCCGCCAAACCCTCATGGGCTGGTCTTTTGACGTAGAGCTGCTCTACATTGCCAGCCGCCGCGGCACCCCCATCCTTGAAATTCCCATCCCCTGGTACTTCAACCCCGATTCCAAAGTCAGCGTGGCGCGCGATTCCTGGCGCATGTTCACCGACCTGCTTGCCATTCGCCGCAACGGGCGCAACGGGTTGTATGACTGAAATGCCCGGCCTGCAGTTTGAGCAAGCGTTGTGGGCAGATGGCATCAAGTTGATTGGGGGAGTGGATGAAGCGGGGCGCGGAGCGTTGGCGGGGCCTGTTATGGCGGGCGTGGCCATACTGCCGAACGAGCCCTGCCTCAGCCGCGCCTTATCGGGCGTGCGCGATTCTAAGCAGATGACTCCTCGTCAACGAAAAATCTGGGTGGTAAAAATTAAGGAAACCGCATTGGCCTGTGCAGTTGGAGCGGCCTCAGCAGATGAAATCGATTCTGTCGGAATCTTGCCTGCTACCCGCCTGGCCGTTACCCGCGCCATTCAGTCCCTCGCGCTGAAGCCTGAATTTTTGCTAATGGATTACATCCACTGGCCGGGGCTGCAAAACTCGCATCGCATGATGCCCAAAGGGGAGTGGCACTCTCTTAGCATTGCCTGCGCCTCGGTTCTGGCGAAAACGGAACGCGATTCGGTGATGGAATCGCTCGATGGTCTGTACCCCGGCTACGGCCTGGCGCGTCATAAAGGCTACGGAACAGCCTTTCATCGCGCAGCCATATCCAATAACGGATATTCTCCCATCCACCGGCGCTCGTTTGTAATTCGTGGTTTGTAACCACTTCACACCTTCACTTTTCATCACGATACAGGAGCAAAACCGATGAATCCACAATTGCTTGCGTTATTTACCGCTATGGCCTGGGGTATTGGCGGCTATTTCGAAAAAAAGGGGCTGCACCTGGGCGGGCTTTCGCCACAAGTTGGAATCACCATTCGCACGGCAGTGGCGCTGGTCATTTTGGGCATTGCCAGTTTCCCACAATGGAAGACCATTCCTCAGGCCGGGCCAAAAGCCCTGACAATGATGGTGCTGGGCGGTGGCGTGGTGGCCGGAGCCGTAGGGATGCTCTGCTTTTACGCGGCCATCAAGGGCGCGCCGCTTAACCGAGTAATGCCAATTGCGTTTACTTCGCCGCTTTTTGGCGCGTTGATGGGCATTCTGTTGGGCGGCGAGCCGCTCACCTGGAAAATCGTCATCGGCACCCTGCTTACCATCGGCGGAATTGTGGTGTTGACAACATAAACCAAACCGACCGCAATCAATAGACATTATCGGCAATAAATTTATGTCAGGAGTTGGCGTAGCGAGACGGTA
>CAYLZI010000271.1:0-3213 GCA_964388215.1 uncultured Anaerolinea sp. | reverse complement strand
ACCCTGCGCGGCTTGCAGGCCAATTATCATGTAGACATGCTCGACTACCTGGCCTTTGTCCATGATGTGCCGCTGGCCGATTACATCGCCCCGAATCCGGGATTATGCTCTATCCTGACCTCCATCCCGGCTCGAAAATTCATCTTCACCAACGCCGATTCCGCCCACGCCCGGCGCGTCCTGCGCCAACTGGATATCGAATCCTGTTTCGACGGCATGATAGATGTCGTCGCCATTGCCCCCTACTGCAAACCGATGCGCGAATCCTTCGAGTTTGCCCAAACCCTGGCCGGGGAACCCGACCCGCGCCGCTGCGTGATGATTGACGACCTGCCGCATACCACCCGCGCCGCCCGCCAGCGTGGATTATTGGCCCTGCTCTACGGCAAACCCGAACCGCACCCCGATGCCGACGCGGTTTTCAGCGACTGGTCGCGCTTGCCTGCCCTGCTCAATGGGAGGAACTGATGCACCCCGAAAATGCCTGGATTGTGGTTGTGCTGCTGGTCGTCATCCTGGTCTTCTCCAACCTGGCTATGTTTGCGCTGGCGCGCGGCTGGGCGCCACGCAAAGGCGAAAAGGGATTCCTGCAAGGTTTCACCCAGCCCTGGAAAGCGCAGGATGATAAACTCAAGGAACTCAGCGAACGGGTCAAGGAACTGGATGCAGGTGACAAAAACGACCAAACCTGAAACTCTTACGCCTTTCTTACGCCTTCCCCATCCGCTTTCATTATGATTTAATCCGCGAATGCTATAGTATGTAGCAAAATTTGGAGGTATCCGTGAACAAATTCGTCAAATTCATGCTAGCTTCGTTCCTCACCCTTTTCCTGTTGACAGTCGCTTTTTCCGGCGGGCTTGTAGTCGGGCATTTCACCTCGTCTGGCGCGCTTAATCCGGGCTTTTCTCTGCCCGGCCTCCCGGGGTTGCCCAATACACCTGCTGCCCAGGCCACGCCCCAATCTGCCGTAGAAGCCACGCCCGGCGATTTGCAGCAACTTTTCACGCCTTTTTGGGAAACCTGGACACTTGTCCACGAACAATATGTAGACCAGCCAGTAGATGACGTTGCCCTGATGCGTGGCGCAATTCGGGGCATGCTCGAAGCCCTGGGAGATGACCACACCTCCTTCATGGACCCGCAAGAGTTCGAGGATGCCAATATGGCGATGTCGGGCAACTATGAAGGGATTGGCGCTTACGTCGACACCACCGGTGACTACCTGACCATTATCAGCCCCATAAAAGGTTCCCCGGCTGAAGCCGCAGGTTTACGCGCCGGAGACAAAATCATCGCTATTGACGGCGAAGACATGGACGGAATTAACCCCGAATTGGCCCGCCGCAGGGTGTTAGGCCCGGCTGGAACCACCGTCGTGCTGACGATCCAACGCGAAGGCGAAAACGAACCCCTGGATGTGCCCATCACACGCGCCAAAATCACCATTTCGAGCGTCGAATACGAGATGAAAGGCGACATCGCCTATATCCAGCTCAATACCTTTGGAGATACCACCAGCCAGGAACTGCGCGATGCTCTGAAAGAATTGATGGCCCAAAACCCCAAAGCCCTCATCCTCGACCTGCGCAATAACGGCGGTGGCTACCTGCGCACCTCGGTCGAAGTTCTGTCACAATTCATCAAAAAGGGTGAAGTCGCGCTCTATGAGCAGTATGGCGATGGAAAGCGCGACACATTCACGACTCTGGGCGGCGGCCTGGCAACCGACATTCCAATGGTTGTGCTGATTAACGAGGGTTCTGCTTCGGCCTCCGAAATTGTGGCCGGGGCCTTGCAAGACTACGGGCGCGCTACCCTGGTGGGGGTCAAATCCTATGGCAAAGGTTCGGTGCAAAATTGGCTCCCGCTCAATGGCAATGAAGGCGCGGTGCGCATCACCATTGCCAAGTGGCTGACGCCCAAAGAACGCACCATCCACAAGGTTGGCCTGGAGCCGGATGTCCTGGCCGAGATGACCCAAGAAGACCTGGATGCCGAGCGCGACCCACAATTAGAGAAAGCGCTTGAACTGCTCTCGAAACCTTAATGTGGAATTTATTCCGCGCCTTTCGCTATGATAGCATTTGCCGGTTCTGTTGCTGCCAGCCAGCATAACTACTGCCCAACAAGGGTATCTCTCGATATAACAAAGCATTGACGCAACGCAAATATAACATTTACGTAGAACAGGTAAAATAAAATCACCTTTTAGCAGATACGGAGGCAAACCATGATTTTCGACATCAACTACTTGATTTACATGATACCCGCCTTCATCCTGATGGCGCTCACATCCTGGTACGTCAAATCATCCTACAACAAATGGAGTCAGGTGCGTGCCCGCAGCGGGTTGACCGGGGCCGATGCGGCCCGCCGGCTGATTTCAAGCAGCGGCCTATACAACGTTCGGCTCGAAGGCGTCCCGGGCGAGATGACCGACCATTATGACCCAACCAACAAGGTTTTGCGCCTCTCGCAGGGCGTCGCTAACCGTCCATCGGTAGCCGCGCTCGCCATCGCCGCTCACGAACTCGGCCACGCCATGCAAGACGCCGAAAACTACTTCCCACTGCGTCTGCGCAGCGCGCTCGTCCCGGCGGTCAACATCGGCTCGAACCTGGGCTGGATTCTCATTATGGCAGGTCTGTTTCTCAACTTTACCGGGCTGGCCTGGATAGGTGTGATTGTCTTCTCCGCTGGGGCAGTTTTTGCCCTGGCGACCCTGCCAGTGGAGTTCGACGCTTCGGCGCGCGCCAAACGCCTGCTGGCCGATTCGGGCATCATCGTTGGCGAAGAAGAACAGCGCGGAGTCAATGCCGTCCTCAACGCCGCCGCTCTCACCTATGTTGCGGCTCTCGTCACTGCCGTCATGCAACTGCTCTACTTTGTCAGCCTGGTAGGCGGGCGCTCCCGCGACTAATTTTTCGCAAATGGTCTGAAGGAACTTCCCCTAAAAACCTTCGGGACCAAACCACCCCACCGATTTTTGCCGGTTCCCCGGTAAAAATCGGTGGGTTTTGTTTTACGGCGCTACCGTTTTTAACGGGAAAACCTGTAGGGGCGGACCCGCCCAACGCGAAAAATCATCGTTTTATGCCAGGATTCTCCGCGAAAATGTATCGGTTATGCCCTGACGGGTCGCCCCTACCCCGCCACCCATCCAGAAACGGTAGCGCCATTTTTATGAGAATGATATCTGGTAGAGAAGCC
>CAYLZI010000270.1:0-3222 GCA_964388215.1 uncultured Anaerolinea sp. | reverse complement strand
TCAAAGCCGCCGTCATCGACTCTGGCTACTGGCCTGCCAGCGACTTCACCGGCCTTCCGTAACAAGTTGCAGTAAACCATGCAGGAATAGTGGTGACACTGCGCATCACTATTCCTGTATAATAGAAAAAAGTGACAGTCACTTGGCTATCAGTGGCGAAATATTTTGCCAAAAAATTATCCCTATATGCCAAAGTGACTGTTACCTTAAATACAAAGCGAAACCGGAGCGGTTATGAGACCTCCCATTCTGGAGATGAAAAACATCACCAAAGAGTTTCCCGGCGTCAAGGCCTTAAGTGACGTTAGTTTTCAAGTCGCTGAAGGGGAAATTCACTGTCTGGTCGGCGAAAACGGGGCGGGGAAATCAACTCTGATGAAGGTACTGAGCGGCGTATACCCGCATGGCTCGTACAGCGGGGAAATTTTGTTCAGCGGGCAGGCGCAGAAGTTTTCCGGCATCCGCGATAGCGAAAAAGCCGGGATTGCCATTATTTATCAAGAATTGGCGCTTGTCCCTGAAATGACCGTGTACGAGAACATCTTCCTTGGCAATGAAATTCGCAGCGGCGCCACCGTAGATTGGAACGAAACCATCAAACGCGCTACCGAAATGCTTGCCAAAGTGCGCCTGGCTGTTAACCCCGAAACAAAAGTGCGCGACCTGGGAGTGGGCAAGCAGCAGTTAATAGAGATTGCCAAAGCCCTCAGTAAAGATGTCAAACTGCTAATTTTAGACGAACCAACCGCCGCCCTCAACGAAGGTGACAGCGCTAACTTGCTCGATTTGCTGCGCGACCTGAAACAGCACGGCGTTACTTGTATTCTGATTTCACACAAACTGAAAGAAGTGATTTCCATCGCCGATACTGTGACCGTCTTGCGCGATGGCAAGACCATTTGCACCCTTCATTCAAAAAAGGGCGAGGTCTCTGAACAGGCGCTTATCAAGCACATGGTTGGGCGCGAAATTGATAACATTTACCCCAACCGTGAGCGCGTTCGCTCCGATGAAACTGTGCTGGAAGTTAAGAATTGGAACGCCTACGACCCCAAACTGGGACGCGTCGTTCTTAAGGATGTCTCCTTCCACGTCAAAAAAGGTGAAATCATCGGCTTTGCTGGGTTGATGGGCTCTGGGCGCACCGAACTCGCCAAGAGTATCTTTGGAAATCCCGATGGCTATGAAATCAGCGGGGAAATGACCGTTAAGGGGAGGAAACAGAATTTCAGTCACCCGCAGCAAGCCATTAAATCTGGGGTGGCTTATGTCACCGAGGACCGCAAGGGCAATGGCCTGATTCTTATCCAGGATGTCAAACAAAACATTACCCTCGCAAATTTGCGCGAAATTTCTCGCCGGGGGGTTGTGGATGGCAACGCCGAGGTTAAAGTTGCCAACGAGTACCGCGCATCCATCAACATCAAAACCCCAACAGTTGAACAAATTGTCGGCAACCTGAGCGGCGGCAACCAGCAAAAAGTTTCAGTTGCCAAGTGGCTGTTCGTCAAACCCGACATCCTCATACTTGATGAACCAACGCGCGGCATTGACGTAGGCGCGAAATTTGAAATTTACACCATCATGACCCGCCTCGTGCAACAGGGCATGAGCATCATCATGATTTCATCGGAACTGCCCGAAGTGCTCGGCATGAGCGACCGGGTATACATCGTTTCATCTGGCAGGATAACCGGCGAACTGCCCATCGAAGAGGCAACGCAGGAAAAAATTATGCGCCTGGCAACGAACTGAGGAGGTCTGGCATGGCATTTTTTAGCAACATTCAAAAAGTTTTGCGCCAAAACATCCGCGAATATGGCATGTTTATTGCCCTGTTCGTCATTATGGCGATTTTCACCTATACCACCGAGGGGATTTTTATTTCATCACGCAACATCAGCAACCTGCTGAACCAGACTGGCTACATCGCCGTCCTGGCCGTTGGCATGACTCTCATCATCGTCATCCGCCACATAGACCTGTCGGTGGGCTTTTTGGCTGGCTTCCTGGGCGCAATTGCCGCCATTGCCCTGGTTTTTTGGAAATTACCCGTTTGGCTGGTCATCCCGCTTGTGCTGGCGCTGGGCGTAGTAGCAGGCTTGATTACTGCCTTTCCAGTCGCGCAGTTGAAAATTCCGGCTTTCGTGGCCTCGTTGGCGGGCTGGCTCATCTATCGCGGCGCGCTCCTGCTCAGCACGATGGGAACCGGCACCATCATCATCCCTGATGCTGCCTTCAATGCCATCGGTAACGGCTTTATCCCCGACATTCCCGGCCTGGAATTTTTCTTGCCCGAAGTCCACAAATTAACCCTGCTGCTTGGCTTGGTTGCAATCGTCTTGTTCATTATGAGCGAAATCAACAGCCGCCGCAAGAAACAGGCTTACAACTTCGATGTTCTGCCAATGGACATCTTCGTTCTTAAGCTGGTTTTCATGTCCATCTTGGTCGCTGGCATTACCTGGGTGCTGGCTGGTTACAATGGCCTTTCGTGGACGGTGGTCATCATGTTAATTGTGGTTGCCATCTATCACTTCATCACGACCCAAACCGTGCTTGGCCGGCATATTTACGCGGTGGGCGGCAACCCTGAAGCAGCGGAACTGAGCGGCATCAACGTCAAAAACATTACTTACGTTGTCTTTGGCTCAATGGGAATGCTCTCGGCGCTCTCTGGCATCTTATTTACCTCGCGCTTGCAATCGGCCACCACGACAGCCGGGACCCTGTTCGAATTGGATGCCATTGCCGCAGCCTATGTGGGCGGCGTTTCGGCAGCCGGCGGCGTGGGCAAAGTGACCGGCTCCATCATCGGCGCACTGGTCATGACTTCGCTCACCAGCGGCATGAACCTGATGAGCATTGACATTTCGATGCAATATATCGTGCGCGGCGCAGTGTTGGTCGCGGCGGTCATCTTCGACGTATCTACCCGAGCCAGCCGCAAATAAGTTTCGAGCAATAGAACCTTTTCCAGTTGCGTTCATAAACGTCCCGAAGGCTTTCAAACCTTCGGGACGTTTTCATCTTTACCATCTCAGCAAGGCTCGGTACAATCACAATCGTAAATCGAAAATCCGCAATCGCTGGAGGTCCCCCCCCCATGCCCATTTACGACATCACCCTGACCCTTTCCCCCGACATGCCGGTCTGGCCGGGCGACTCGGCGGTGGCGCTGGAGCAGGTCGAATCGATGGATAAGGGCGCGGAGTACAACAT
>CAYLZI010000269.1:0-3241 GCA_964388215.1 uncultured Anaerolinea sp. | reverse complement strand
GCTGTTCCTGTGATTCCATTTCCTGCATTTCATATTCCGACATAGCGTTCTCCAAAAGTCCCGCGTTCCTTGCGGGATGAGCCTTAGAATTTCAGCCCGCCTTCGCGCGCGCCATCGGCCAGGGACTTAACGCGCCCCATGTAGCGGAAACCGCCGCGGTCAAACACAACCGCTTCAATTCCCTTGGCTTTGGCGCGTTCGGCAACGGTTTTACCAACCAGAGTCGCCTGTTCAGACTTTTTCAGGCCTTCCATCTTAGCGCGCAATTCTTTGTCGATGCTGGAGGCGGAAACCAGGGTGGTTCCTTCAACATCGTCAATCACCTGAGCATAGACTTCACTGACACTGCGGAAAACACTCAGGCGAGGGCAATCAGGGGTACCAAAGACTTTCTTGCGCACCCGCAGGTGACGCTTTTCGCGGGCCGCAGAACGAGTATTCTTCGCCATAGGTTATTTCTTCCCTTTCCCAGACTTACCGGCTTTTCGACGGATTTTCTCGCCCAGATAGTGCAAGCCTTTGCCCAGGTATGGTTCTACCGGGCGGACTTCACGAATCTCGGACGCAGTCTGGCCTACTACTTCTTTATCGTAGCCCAATACTTTAATCTGGCGTGCTTTGACATCCACCTCAAAGGAAATCCCCATCGGAGGGTCAAACTTCACAGGGTGAGAGTAACCCATGTGAAGCATCAGGCTGCTCCCGCTCAACTCAGCACGGTAACCAACGCCATCCCACTCGATGATACGCTGGAAACCGCTATTCACACCAACGATCATGTTGTTCAACACGGCGCGAGTCGTCCCATGCAGGGCGCGTTCGGCAGGATTGTCGGAACGACGGGTGACGGAAATCTGGCCGTTTTCAAGGGTAAGACCAACCAGCGGAGAAAAAGTCCGCTGCATTTCACCCTTGGGGCCTTTCACCTTCACCGAATTGCCGCTCAAATCCACCTGCACTCCGGCGGGGACGGAAATAGGTAATCGTCCAATACGAGACACGGCGATCCTCCTTACCAAACCTTACACAAAATCTCACCGCCAACATTAAGTTGACGCGCGCGATGGCCGGTCATCACTCCCTTGGGGGTGGAAAGGATGGCAACACCCATACCCGACAAAACCCAGGGAATGTCCTGCTTCTTGGTATATACACGGCGACCGGGGCGGCTGATGCGCACAATGCCACTCAACACAGACTTCCGTTCACGGCGCTCGCCAACATACTTAATCTTGACGCGCAGCACTTTTTGTCCCGGAATTTCACCGTCGACCACCTCAAAACCTTCAAGATAGCCTTCTTCTTTCATTATCTTGGCAATTTCCGCTTTAATTTTAGAATGCGGCATCGCCACCAGCGGCTGACCGGTCGCCACGGCATTTCGTATGCGAGTCAGCATATCAGCAATCGGATCTGTAACGCTCATTTAAGCACCTCCACCCGGTTTACCACGATGACTTTACCACACCGGGGATTTTGCCTTCCAAGGCCAACTCGCGGAAGCAAATCCGGCACAGTCCAAAACGACGAATGTAGCCGCGCGGACGACCGCAACGATTACAGCGGTTGCGTACGCGAGTCGGATACTTCCGACGTTGTTCACGATAGGTCATGCACTTTTTCGCCATAACTTATGCTTCCTTCCTGAAAGGCATTCCCAAGAAACGGAGCATTTCACGCGAATGCTCATCATTCTCGGCTGTTGTCACAATTGTGATTTCCATGCCGCGCAACTTATCAATTTTGTCATACTCGATTTCAGGAAAGATAAGCTGGTCGCGCAATCCCAGGGTGTAATTGCCACGACCGTCGAAAGCATCTGGCGAAACTCCTCGGAAGTCGCGCACGCGTGGCAGGGCAATGTTCATCAAGCGATCTAGGAAGGCCCACATGCGGTTACCGCGTAGTGTCACTTTTGTGCCAATGATGACGCCTTCGCGCAACTTAAAGTTCGCAATACTTTTGCGTGCCTTGTTCAAGACGGGCTTCTGACCGGTAATGGTTGCCAGGTCAGATACAGCCGCTTCCAATGCCTTTGGGTTACCCATTGCTTCACCCAGGCCAATATTCACAACGACCTTCTGAATACGAGGAACTTCCATAACGTTTCGGTAGTTAAACGCATTTTGCAGGGCCGGGACAACTTCATTCTGATAACGTTCTTGCATTCTATTCATCATCTTTTGCTCTCCTGTCCAGGCAATGCCTTAGTCAATCAAAGCCTGGCAGTGCTTGCAAACGCGGTGAGAAATGTACTTCTCACCTTCCAACGTACGCTGGACACCAATGCGGGTCGGTTTATCACATTTAGGGCAAACCAGCATAACATTGGAAATATCAACCGGGGCCTCGAACTTGATGCGCCCAGGTTTGATGCTGCGTCCCTGACGAGTCTGGGTCTGCTTCTGGTGTTTGGTGCGGATGTTGACACCCTGCACCACCACCCGGCGGTCTTCCGGGTCAACCCGAATAACTTCGCCGCGCTTGCCCTTGTCCTCGAGGCCGCCGCTGATTATTTCGACAGTATCGCCTTTGCGGATTTTTACATTCATGGCTTCACTCCACACTGACCTAGAGAACTTCCGGGGCCAGCGAAACTATCTTCATGAAGCCCTTTTCGCGCAGTTCGCGCGCCACCGGGCCGAAGATACGACTGCCTTTGGGATTCTGGCCGTCATTATCGAGAATCACCGCGGCATTATCATCAAAGCGAATATAAGAGCCATCTTCACGGCGCCATTCTTTGGCTACGCGGACAATCACAGCCTTTACAATTTCGCTTTTTTTCACAGCGCCCTGCGGAGCGGCAGATTTCACCGTGGCAACCACGATATCGCCAATACTACCGTACCTGCGCATTGAGCCACCCATGACGTGGATGACAAGTAATTCACGGGCGCCGGAGTTGTCAGCAACTTTGACACGAGTCTCTTGCTGAATCATGGTTATACCTCCACCCCGCTATCGGCGGTTTTGGTTTCACGCTTGACGATGGATTCAACCACCCAGCGCTTGTCGGCAGAAATCGGGCGACTTTCCACGATTTGAACCGCATCGCCAACCTGGCAACCAATTTCATCGTGAGCCTTCACACGCATCGAGCGGTGGACGACTTTCTTGTAGACCGGGTGGCGATAACTCCGTGAGATTTGTACCACAACGGTCTTTTGCATCTTGTTGCTGGTGACGACACCAGTCATACGACGACGAGTATTCATCCTAGACCTTCCTATTCAGTCGC
>CAYLZI010000268.1:0-3258 GCA_964388215.1 uncultured Anaerolinea sp. | reverse complement strand
ACATTGGTTTTGACGACCGGCGCATCTTTTGGAACGGGAACCGGCGCGGGCGGGGTGCCGGGCGCGGGCGCGGCGGCGTTCTTTGCCTTGGAGACCAGCCAGGCGGCGGTATAACCTTCCGTTCCGTCGGCTGCTTTGACCGCCAGCCACTGGTTTTGTTGGCCGAGTTTGGGATTGGCCGCAGCATCGGCTTCCAGCACTTTGAACTCGGCGTTGACCGGGTAGCGCTTGAGCAGGGTGAAATCGGAAACCATCGGCTGGGAGCGCACGGCCAGTTCGTCCGCCGTCGCATAGACCGGGAAGGAGGCATAGACGCCCTTATCCAGTTTGGGCGGGGCCGGTGGGTCGATTTTCATCGCGCCGCGCGTAAAGAAACAGCCGGTGATGATGCGATTCGCTTCTTTCGACCCGGCCAGTTGGGCGTATTTCGATGCAGAGAGTTTGATAACGCCTTTGTCCACAGGAAAGGGATACGGGTCATACACCAGGTAGTCATCCCCTTCTTTGGAGTAGACCACCATGTAGTGGGTTTGCAACCCGGCAGATGGTGACCAGTCGGCCTCGATGATGACCGGGCGTCCCTGGGCCAATGAAGCGTCGATTTCGACCAGCGGCGCGCCCTTGCGGTAATCCACGCCCATGCCCGGCACCACGCTGCCCAGTGCGCCGCCAATAATAAAAGCCGTTCCGGCCTGGAAGCCCGCAACGGCTTTCATTTTGTCGTTCAGTGTATCCGGCGTCAGGTCGGTCGCGCCGTAGTGGGTGGCGCACATCGTAAAACTGGTCAGCAGGCAGCCAAAGTTGCCGATGGTCGAGGTTTTATCGAAACCAAGCAATTTGCCTTTCCACTGCGGGTCGGTCTGCGAGAATTGTTTAATAGCCATAACCTTCTCCGTCGTGAATTTGAATTCTCCCAAATTATATCTGATTAGGAGAATAAGGGGAATGAACTAGAAATATTATACATATTATTGCAGCACCATTTCAATATATTTCCTTACAAAACAGCAAAATAGCGTATAGCCAACGAATCCTTAGGCTGCCCAATCCGGAAAAACTGGCGACGAAAGCCTTCGGGGCGTTGCTTATCAGGTATACTTTTGGCTATGCATGATTTGATTGGGATTTTTGGCGGCACCTTCGACCCGCCGCATCTCGGCCACCTGATACTGGCTGCCGAGGCCCAGGCGCAACTCAAACTCGACCGTGTCTTGTGGGTGCTGACTCCCCAGCCGCCGCACAAGCCCGAACGCCCCATTACCCCGCTCGAACACCGGCTCGAAATGCTGCGCCGCGCCATTGCAGACAGCCCGGCATTTGAACTCTCGACGGTTGAAATCGACCGTCCCGGCCCGCACTACACCAGCGATACCCTTGAATTGCTCCAGGAAAACTATCCAACCGGGAAATTGGTCTTACTCATCGGGGGGGATTCCCTGCGCGACCTGCCCGGCTGGAGCCGCCCCCGCGAAATCATCGCCGCCGTCCATGCCTTTGGCGTGATGCGCCGCCCCGGCGACGGCATAGAACTCGATGCGCTGGAGCGGGTCTTCCCCCGCATCTGTGACAAACTCCTGCTCATTGATGCGCCCCTGTTCGATATCTCTTCATCCATCCTCCGTCAGCACATCTCTAACGGAGGCCACTACCGCTATTATCTTCACCCACAGGTTTATGGCTACATCCAGCAAAATCATCTCTACCGGTGAAAAGCCTGCCGCGCTGGGCTTTTTGCAAAGCGGCGTATTTTCATCTGTCGCGCTAGGTCATCTGGCGGTCGATTTGCTCAACGGCACGCGCCCGGTATTGCTCACCTATTTGAGTGTTTCACTGGGATTGACCAACACGGCGCTGGCAGGAGTCAGCACCGCTTATGTCTGGGTGGCTTCGGCTTCCCAGCCGCTTTTTGGCTGGCTGGCCGACCGAATAGGCGCGCGCTGGCTGGCATCCCTGGGAATTTTGTGGATGTCGCTTTTTTTCGGCCTGGCAATGCTTATCAGTGGGCCGTTTTCGCTGGCCTTGCTTATCCTGGGCAGCCTGGGTTCGGCGGCGTTTCATCCCGCTGGTACGATGGAATCGACCCTGGTGGGGCGCAAACTGTATGTTGGGCGCGAAACCACTGCTTCGGCGCTTTTTTTCTTCGCCGGTCAGTTCGGATATTTCCTCGGGCCGATAGCCAGTGGGCCGCTCATCGCCCGCTACGGCGCGCCGGGATTACTGGTATTGGCGGCCTTTTTATTGCCGGTCGGGTTGAACGCAGGCTGGCAGTTGCGAAGCCGCGTTTCTGCGTATAGTCGTTCAGAAAAACAGGATACAGTTTCATCCCTGGCACCGGTAAGTTGGAGACTGATTGTTTTGCTGGCCTGCATCGGCGGGATGCAAGCCTGGGCGCAGCAAAACATGATGACGTTCCTGCCGAAATACCTGCACGACCTGGGACAGTCGCCGGTTGTGTATGGTGTCTTCGCCGGGCTGTTCATGGGTGGTTCGGCCTTTGGCAACGTGCTGGGCGGAAACCTGGCCGATAAATTTGGCAAGCAGCGCGTAGCGATGACCGCCCTGCTGCTCGCCAGCCTGCCGCTTTTCATCATTTCCCAAATTGGGTGGTCGCCCTGGCTATATGCGCTGGTCCCGCTTTCTGGGGCTTTTACCGGCTCGGTGCATAGCATCATCGTCGTATTGGCGCAGCGAGTCTTGCCGATGGGGATGGGGGCTGCCTCCGGGCTGACGCTTGGATTCATCTTCTCCGCTGGGGCGCTTGGCACGCTGCTCTGCGGGCCGCTGGCTGACAGCGTTGGCTGGCCGCCGGTCTTCCTGCTGACGGGCGGCCTGACCCTGACAGCTGCCCTGTTGACGATAGGCTTGCGCGAGTAAAAATGGGCAAACCCTTTTTCAAACACAAAGGGCACGAAGGAAAACCGCCAACCGGCAAAATGCTGGTCGGCGGTTTTTTTCCATGGGCGGCTTAACCTGCCAGTATTGTTTCGATTTGCTCTAACTCATCCCCGCTGAAAGCCAGGTTGCCCAGCGCCCCAACATTTTCCTCCAACTGCGCCACGCTGCTGGCCCCAACCAGGGCCGAGGTGACTTCGGCTTTTCTCAGCACCCAGGCAATTGCCATCTGCGAGAGTTTTTGGCCGCGCGATTGGGCCAGGTCGTTCAACCGGCGGATTTTAGCGATGTTTCTGTCCACGTCGTCTTTCGTCAGCCAGACGCGCTCGGTTTTGGTGGCGCGCGCGCCTGCGGGGATGCCGTTCA
>CAYLZI010000267.1:0-3286 GCA_964388215.1 uncultured Anaerolinea sp. | reverse complement strand
GGACGTTCGATTTTGTCCTCGTTGAGCAGTTTTTCGATGCGCGCTTCGATGTGTTTGGCGCGTCCGGCCACGTTTTTGGTGGCGCGGTTGCCGAAAAAACCTGTGGCAAATTTGTCGCCGCTGTCGCTTTTGCCGCCTTTTTTCATCTTGGTCAGCCCGCGAATGTGGGCGGCGGCGGCTTTGAGTTGGGCAATTTCGTCCTGTTGGTCTTGCCAGGCCTGTGCCTGGTGCTCGCGCTCGGTCAGTTTTTGCTCGACATAGTTGGTGTAGTTGCCGGGGTAGGCTTTGATGCCATGCGTGGCCGGGTCGAGTTCGAGGATGGCGTTGACGGTGTTATCGAGGAAAACTCGGTCGTGCGAGACGATTAACACCGCGCCGTGAAAGTTGCCCAACCAGGTTTCGAGCCATTCGAGCATGGCGATGTCGAGGTGGTTGGTGGGTTCGTCGAGCAATAACAGGTGCGGGTCTTCGAGCAGGATTTTGGCGAGCGCGAGGCGCGTTTTTTGCCCGCCGGAGAGATGGGCGACGGGGGTGTCGAGGGGCAGGGTATTGAGGCCGAGCGGGGCGAGGACGGTTTCGGGTTGAATGTTTAGCGTTGAAAGTTGTTTGAGCAGGCTGTCATAGGATGTTTGAGCGGCGGTGTTGCGCGGGTTCTGGGCAATTTCGAGGGCCAGGGATGCGATTTGGGCTGCGAGTTCTGCTTCGTTAACGGGATGCAGGCTGAGTGTGTCGGCAATCGTCTGCCCGGGAGCGGGTTCAAAACCCTGGGCCAGGTACCCGACCCTTCCCCTCGTACCTCGGGGCGCGAAACCTGGCCGTGTCTGGAGGATGGTTCCCGAATCAGGCAATTCGAGACCGGCGAGCAGGCGCATCAGCGTCGTTTTGCCGCAGCCGTTGGGGCCGATTAAACCGATTCGTTCCCCAGCGCTGACGCTGAAGGAGATGTCTTGTAAGATGGGTTCTATAGTACCGTAGGATTTGTTGATGTGATGAGCAGTAAGCATAGGAAACCTGTATATTCCGAACGGCAAGCCGTTCGACTCCAAATTAAAACCGGGGGCCAACGCCCCCGGCTTAAAATCAAACAAGCGGGTCGTACCCCAAAAAAGTGGTGGATGTCTACAGGTTATCCGTCATTCCGATGCTCCTGAATTGCTGCGTAGAGTGATTATACCATTTGCGAAATGTTTGTTCCTGACCGGTTGGCTAGTTTTGCAGGATTTTCTCCAGCATTGGTACTAAAGGGCGTAAATCGTTTTGTATCGTGTTCCACAATAGTTTTAGGTCGATTGAAAAGTAGGCGTGGACTATTCGGTTGCGCATGGTGCGCATGATATGCCAGGGGATTTCAGGATGCTGTTCTTCTACTTCGTCAGAAATTTGGCTCGCCACTTCGCCGATAATGATGAAGTTCAATTCGACAGCGCGGATGGTTTTATCATCGACGCAAAAAGATTCGAAATCCATGCCCTGTGTGAAGGATTGGATTTCGGCAATAGCGTCCAGAATGTCCTGGATTCGTTCTCGCCAGTGTCTAGGCGACACGGATGCACTCCATCATGACTCGTTCTCGAATGCGGGGTTTCAGACTGTCGGGGGTTCCCAGGTCAACCGGGCAGCCAAGCACTTTTTCGAGATGGTCTTGCAAGGCAAACAGCCCGAAGTAGCCAGTTGGTCGTTCGAATTCCACCAGTAAGTCGATGTCACTGACGCCGGTGGCTTCGTCTCGGGCCACAGAGCCAAAGAGAGACAATGACTTAATGCCATACTGCTGTTTGAGTTTGGCGTTCTCCTTGCGCAATAAGTGGATGGCGATGTCGCGTTTCATAGCTTTATTTTACTTAACAACCGGTCTGTTCGCAAACATAAAAAAGTAGACTGTCATCTGGAAAATGACAGTCTATTGATGACTTGGCGGGGTTACTTCGCCCCGCTGACGACTTCGTAGCGGCGGTCGAAGGTGTTGACGGCTTCGCGGTTGAGGGAAACCAGGTTACGGATGGCGGCGGGCAGGGCTTCGGGGGCGCCGAGCGACTGTTCGACGGTGCCCAGCGCGGCATTAATCTGGTCGCCGAGGTCGAAGAAGGCGTTGTCAAAGGCGTAGAGTTGGGCCAGTTCCTGTTCGTTGATTTTGACGGCGTCGAACAGGCCGGAGTAGCCGTAGGTGGCGTTGCGGATTTTGTCGGTGAAAGCGCGCATCAAGACGGCGGCCTTTTCCATGTCATCGACAAATTCGATGCCGCCCTGGCTGATGAGGTCGGCTTGCAGGGCCGAAAGCCGTTTGTAGAGTTCCTCGAAACGGCGCGCGACTGTGTCGCGCAGCAATTTATCGGCGGCGCGGCGGTTCTGCCGTTCGATGTATCCGCTAAAGCCGGGGATGTATGAGGCCAGTTTCTTGAAGGGGTCCTGGTCGCCGGTCACACGTCCGAAAAAGTCGCTCATTATGTTCCTCCTGGAAAAGGTAGTTGGCACGTTTTTGTTCATTATAGCCTGTATTTATGAGTATAATCAAGCGGGCTACATCATCATTTACGCAGTCTTAAAGACAAAGTTGCATTCCGCCCCGCTCTTGCGGGTCAATTTTTGAAAGAGAGGATTTTCCCATGATTGTCACAACCAAAAAATTATTCGAAGCCGCTTATGGCAAGTATGCGATTGGCGCGTATAACATTAACAACCTGGAGCAGACGATGGGTTTGTTCCGAGGCAATATCGAGAGCAAGGCCCCGTTCATTATCCAGATTAGCAAGGGCGCGCGCTCGTATACCCACAAGAAGATGCTCGAAGGCCTGATTCGCTCGGCGGACGAGGTCTTTCCCGAAGCGATTTTCGCCGTCCATCTCGACCATGGCGACGAGGAGACCTGCTACGATTGTATCAACAGCGGTTTCTATTCGTCGGTGATGATTGACGCCAGCCATGAAGAGTTCGAGAAGAACGTGGAAATCACCAGGCGCGTGGTCGATGCGGCCCATGCCAAGGGGCTGGTGGTGGAAGCCGAACTGGGGCAACTGGGCGGTGTGGAAGAGCATGTCAGCGTCGATGAAGCCAATGCCAAACTGACCGACCCTGTCCAGGCTGAAGAGTTTGTGCGCCTGACCGGGGTTGATTCGCTGGCCTGCGCCATTGGCACCAGCCATGGCGCGTTCAAGTTCAGCGGTTCGCAGGGATTGCATTTCGAGGTGCTGGAGGCCATCCAGAAGTTGCTGCCCGGTTTCCCGCTGGTGATGCACGGCTCCAGCTCGGTGCCGCAGGAAGAAGTGGCGCGCATCAACGCCGCGGGCGG
>CAYLZI010000266.1:0-3419 GCA_964388215.1 uncultured Anaerolinea sp. | reverse complement strand
AATCGCCCAAAAAGAGCGTTTTTTGGCCTGATTTTGGTTTCTTAGGACGCCATGTGCGCTCTCTCATATTTTATTCTTTCCCCCTTCTTCGCAGCGTGCTATACTGAATTATGGTTCTACCGTTTTTAACGGGAAAACCCTGCCCCGCCATCCCGCCAAAAACAGGAGAGCCTGAATTATCAAGGATTGTGATGACAAGAGCCAAAAGGAGTTTCCCATGTCCGCCATCACCATTTCTCGTGAAGTGGGCAGCCTGGGCGATACCATTGCCGAGCAGGTTGCCGTCCGTTTGGGCTACCAATTGGTTGATAAAAACACCATCGAAAAGATATTTATCCAATATGGTTATGTCAACTTCAAAGAAGCCTACAATGCCGCCAGTTTTTGGGCGTATTTCGACCCGCGCCGCGCCGAAATGGTCAACTTTCTTAACCGCATTTTTGAAGCATTGGTCGCGCGTGGCGGGGTTATTTTGCTTGGGCGCGGCGGTTTCGCCACGTTAAAAAACTATACCGATGTGCTAAATGTCCGCATTCAGGCTTCGTTCCCGCTGCGGGTACGGCGCGTTTATGAGAGCGGGGGTTTTGCCAGCCTGGCCCAGGTGGAAGAAGCGGTGCGCGAAAACGACCGGATGCGGCGGGATTTTGTCAATTCGATGTATGCCGAACATTGGGATTCTGTCTCATCCTTCGACCTGGTGCTGGATACGGGAAAAATCTCTCCCGAACAAGCCGCCGACTGGTTGGAATCGGCAGGCCGTCTCATCCGCATTCCCCAGCCTGAAGGGGCGCTGACCACCCGCGCAATGAAAATTGACCCAGTGCTGGCCGACTCGGTTGCGCAGGTGTTGAAGTAAGCGATTTAATCTCTCCTGTTCGTGACGGGATGGCGGGTTGCCCTGTGGGTTGCCTTGTATATTTTAGAAGTTCTAACGTAGAATAGAGCCAACCATGACTCTGCCAACGGCCAAAGAAGCCATTCAACGCGCCTACAACGCCATGCAAAGCGGCGATAAGCGCGCCACCAGGCATTGGGCTGAACTTGCCCTTGCGCAGAATGCCGCGTTAGAAGAACCCTGGCTGCTGCTTGCTGCCGTCGCCACGCCGCGCGCCAGTGTCGAATTTCTTAAGCGGGCGTTACAGGCCAACCCAGGCAGCGAACGAGCAAAAAAGGGGCTGGATTGGGCGCTTAAACGCCTGCATGAATCCGAAACAAAGCACCCGGCTGCCGGAATCACCCAACCGGCGCGTTCTCAGGCCGTTACTCAGCCAGTGAAACATATCCAAACGGAGCAAGCGGCCAGCCAAACCCAGCCTGCCCGCGTTGCGAAACCACCTCTTGGTCAGAAAAACACCCTCAAATCTACTTCCCTGTTGCTTGCTTTATCCTTTGTGGCCTGTCTGCTTGTTGCCGCCTTCTTTTTGTGGGGCGCAATCCCCGCGAAGGCGTTCATCAGCGGCCTGGTGACGCTGCCGCGCGGCGCGACAGAGTCCGACCCAGAAGCAGAAGCGGCCCTCCCGACGCTTACACCGCTTGCCCTGGCTCCTGTTTCGCCCACTCAGTCTTCGACGCCGACTCTCTATATCACGCCGACCCAGCCCCCCACGCTGACCGATTCGCCCTCCCTGGCGGGAGCCGAGTCTTCAACCCCGCTCCCGGCTGAACCATCGCCCACGCCCCTGCCGACGGATACGCCGGCCCCCGAACAGGCTGCCCCAGCCCCAAACTATGAAAGCGGCAAACTGATTCTGGTTGATATTTCGGAGCAGCACATGTACGTTTACGAGAACGGGGCGTTGGTTTACAGTTTCGTTGTCTCAACCGGCATGAACGGCGGCACCCGCGCCGGCACGTTCAGCGTTCTGAACAAAATCCCTAGCGCGTATGGCTCGACCTGGAATATTTGGATGCCGAACTGGTTGGGCATTTATTGGTCAGGACACCTGCAAAACGGTATCCATGCCCTGCCCATTCTTCCCAACGGGCAGCGCCTGTGGGCCGGGCACCTTGGCCGTCCCATTTCTTATGGGTGCGTCGTTTTAGGAACCTACGAATCAGGACTTTTGTATCACTGGGCCGAGGTGGGAACGCCGGTAGTTATCCAGTATTAGCACAAGCAACCCGGAGTCCGAAGTCTCCCGGCTTCGACCAAAACCGGGAGACTTCTGGATTCCGAATAAGGAAAACCGATGCAACCATCCCTTGAAAATCAAATTGGAAACCTGCTGCGCCAAAAAGGCTGGAAGCTGGCAACCGCCGAATCTTGCACTGGCGGACTCATCGGCCACCGCATCACAGATACTCCCGGCTCATCCGATTACTTTCTGGGAGGGGTGATTGCGTATGCTTACGAGGCCAAAGTTGCCGTATTGGGCGTTTCGTGGGATACGCTGCACGCTTACGGCGCAGTCAGCCGCGAAACAGTGTTAGAGATGGCTCGCGGCGCGCGAAAACTTCTCAGCGCCGATATTGCTGTTTCGGTCAGCGGCATTGCCGGGCCAGGCGGCGCGACTTTGGATAAGCCGGTCGGCACAACCTGGCTGGGACTCTCGACTGCGGAGGGGGAGTGGGCGCGCATCTACCGCTTCCCCGGCGACCGGGCGCAGAACAAAGCCTCCTCCGCTCAAGCCGCGCTGCAATTTGTTCTCGATGCCCTCGCCAATTCCTGCCCCCTCGACGGAGATTACCGCCTAACATGAAAATTGTTGTTCTCGTCTCTGCCAATGCCGAATGGCGTGCCATCAAGCCGCTCTTCCCCAACGCCCAAATCGAACACTCCCCTTTCGGGGAATATTTTCCTGCTTCGCTGGATATTGATAACTGTCCACTGGTCACTTTTTTCCACGGCGGCTGGGGGAAAATCTCAGCGGCGGCCACTGCCCAATATGTGATTGACCGCTTCCAGCCCGACTTGCTCGTCAACCTGGGAACCTGTGGCGGGTTCGAGGGCCGCATCGAAACCGGGACAATCATCCTGGTCGAAAAAACCATCGTCTACGACATCATCGAGCAAATGGGCGACCCGCAAGAAGCCATTGCCCATTATTCGACTGAGATTGACCTTTCCTGGCTGCCGGATTCATTGCCACAATCTGTTTGGCGTGGTCTTTTGGTTTCGGGCGACCGTGACATTGTCGTGGAGGATATTCCCATGCTGGTTAGCCGATTTGGGGCTTCCGCCGCCGATTGGGAATCGGGTGCCATTGCCTGGGTGGCGAATAAAAACCGCGCCAAGTGCATCATCTTGCGTGGCGTTACCGACCTGGTGGGCAGCGGCGGCGGCGAAGCCTACGGAAACTTTGATTTATTCGAGCAGCGGACGAAAAAACTGATGCGGGAGTTGATAGGGATGCTGCCCGTCTTACTTAACTCATGTTACGCAGCCTTGAGGGCTTGAAGTTCGTCAAAAGCCACACGAA
>CAYLZI010000265.1:0-3421 GCA_964388215.1 uncultured Anaerolinea sp. | reverse complement strand
TTGCGCCATCGAAAAAACAGAACATTTGTCTAATCTGACATTGTCAAGGTAGATACAGACATCCTCATTCCTGATGCGCTAATTGCCGCTACTGCCCTTTCGCTTAAGGTGGCGCTGGCAAGCAAAAACCAAAAAGACTATCGTTTTATTGACAGTTTGAACTTGTTGGCCTACCGGTAAACGAAAAATCATACGGTACCATGAATCCTGACGATGTCTGCTTTTATCGTGACCGTTGGAAAGCCGTCGAAGAAATCGAACGGCAGGAATTGCGCGCATCGACGCCGCAAGGAAATTGGAAAAAGATGAATGCGCTTTATCTTTTTGCCAAAGAAAACGGCCTGTTGCGCGGCCGCAAAATTGATGATGAGAAAATGGAAATTTACAGGCGATGGGCCATGATTAAAGAAAAATATGAGCAAAGCCAAAACGACAAAAATGAGTGACGGACATCCCGCCGCTCGTTTTTTGACCACCGTCTCTCAATGTATGATACAACTGCCCCATGCGCGCCGAAAACATCGTCATCCCCCTCAAACGCTTCATCCTGATTGAACACTGCCCTGTGGAATGGAAAACCCTGGACTTGTACCTGTTCCGCGAACGTCCCCGGAGCGAAGCGGAGCGGGACGAAAACACTGTCTTCTACGTCGGGCAGTCGCAGCTGGCTTTTGGGCGCGCCTGGGAACACCTGCTGGGTGGGTTTCACGGCCATTCGATTGTGGGGCGTTTCGTCTGGGTCAACTGGCCGGCCTCGATGAACTTCAGCATCGAACTGTTCAGTTCGCAATCCGAACAATTCGCCGGGCCGGGCCGCAGCCTGGATTCCGCCGAGCGGTCATTAATCGAGCGCTGGCGGCCCTGCTTCAACATCTCGCTGAACCACGAGCCGACCCCGCTGCCGGGCATCTACCTCCCGCCGAATGCCAAACCGCGCTTCATGCGCAGTCTTGGCAAAATGCGCCACGAAGCCGAGCGTTCCATTATGGCAGAGGAAAAGAAACGCTGGCTGCAGGAAGAAAAATACGCTTGAAGGAAGCCAGCAGATACAGTAAGATAAACCAAGCCTACCCCTCGCTGCTCACTGATAACTGAATCACATGACCTTTACCCTTCGCCCTTCCCAAACCGAAATCCTCCGCTATCGCGGAGGCAAAATGGGCATTTCGGCGGTGCCTGGTTCGGGCAAGACCTTCACCCTTTCGGCCCTGGCCGCCCAAATCATCCTTAGCGGCGCATTGCAGCCCGACCAGGATGTATTAATCGTCACCCTCGTAAACTCTGCGGTTGACAACTTCGCCGCCCGCATTGGGAGCATGGTCGAACAGCGCGGATTGTTCCCGCACCTGGGCTACCGCGTCCGCACCCTGCACGGGCTGGCGCACGACATCGTCCGCGAGAAACCGGCCCTGGCCGGGCTGGAAGAACGGTTTCAGATTGTTGATGAAAAGGAAGCCGAATCCATCATTCGGCAATCGGCCAATGCCTGGCTGGCGGCTCATTCATTTGACCTGGTTGAATACCTTGACCCTGCTCTGGACGACTCAAAACGAGACTGGGTATTGAGACAACAATTCCCTGAAACTGCGTTCACGCTGGCTCGAAATTTTATCCGCTCGGCCAAAGACCGCCGCCAGACGCCCGATTTTCTGCACGAGAAACTGGCTTCTTCACCCGCCTTACCCCTGGCTCGGATGGGCTGTGAAATTTACGCCGATTATCAGCGCGCCCTGGCCTACCGTGGCGCGGTGGATTTCGACGACCTGATTCGCCTCGCTTACCAGATTCTTGAGACCGACGCCGACTACCTGGCCCGCCTGCAATACCGTTTCCCCTATATTCTCGAAGATGAAGCCCAAGACTCATCGCGCATTCAGGAAGAAATCTTGCGCAAACTGGCCGGGCATGGCAACTGGGTGCGCGTAGGAGACCCCAACCAGGCCATTTTCGAGACCTTCACAACCGCCGACCCGCGCCTGCTGAAAGCGTTCATTGCCCATGAGGCAGATTACAAAATGACATTGCCCGTTTCTGGACGTTCCCAGCCCTGCATCATTGAACTGGCAAACCAACTGATAAATTGGGTGAATTCAACGCACCCCGCCGAATCTTGCCGCGATGCCCTGACTATTCCCTACATCCGAGCCACCGACCCAGGCGACCCACAGCCGAACCCGCAAGCAGACCCAACCGGCATCCGCATCATCAGCAAAAAATACACCCCTGAAGAAGAACTCGAGGTGGTGGCGAAATCTATCGAGGCATGGCTGCCCGAACACCTGGATTGGACAGTGGCCGTGCTGGTCCCGCGTAACGCGCGCGGCGTCGAGCTGGTGGGCGCGCTTAAAAAGCGCAATATTCCCTTCGTAGAGATGATGAACAGCACCCTCAGCACGCGCAACACCGCCGGGGCGATTGCTCATGTGATTGGCTACCTGGCTGACCCGGCCTCATCACGAAAGCTGGCAACAGCCTACCACCAAGTCTGGAGACGAGCCTGGCGCGGAGAGGAAGGCCTGCAGGGGCTATATACCCGCGCATCCGAACTCTTGCGCAAGGTGGGCAAGGTCGAAGACTATCTGTTCCCGATAGAAAATGACGATATTCGAGATTCGCTTTTCAGTCTGTCCGATTCTGAATCCGACCAAACCATCCTCAATGAACTGCTCACTTTCCGCGAGGTCATCCGCCGTTGGCAAGGGACAACCCTTTTGCCCATTGACCAGATGATTTTGACCATTTCGCAAGAACTGTTTACCGAACCCGCCGACCTGGCCCTGGCGCACAAACTGGCCCTGGTGCTGCGCCAATCTTCTCATCAGCATCCCGATTGGCGGCTGCCTGAACTGACCATCGAGTTGGACGTAATTGCCAAAAACGAGCGCAAATTCATCGGCTTTTCATCTGATGATTCGGGGTTCGACCCGGAGCGGCATCGCGGTAAGGTGGTGGTGACGACTATGCACAAAGCCAAAGGCCTGGAGTGGGACAGGGTTTACCTGATGTCGGTCAATAATTACGATTTCCCATCACTTCAGCCGTATGATAGTTATATTAGCGAGAAGCGGTTTGCGCGCAATGGCCTAAATCTTGAAGCGGAAGCGTTGGGACAGTTGAAAGCGCTCGATTCGGCCAGCGAATACGACTGGTACGAAGAAGGCGCCGAGACGGGGCGTGCGCGCATTGACTACGTCCGCGAGCGGCTGCGGCTGCTTTATGTGGGTATTACCCGCGCAAAACGCGAACTGGTTATGACCTGGAACTCTGGCCGAAAAGGCGAGGCTTTGCGATGTCAGCCAGTTGAAGCACTGGCGGGTTTTCTTGCTTTGGGGCAATAAACAAGGATGGTATCTATTCAGGCGGTCAAGAAATTGCGCCGTTTTCCCTCACCCCAACCCCTTGCCTTCGGCACGCTTCGCAG
>CAYLZI010000264.1:0-3434 GCA_964388215.1 uncultured Anaerolinea sp. | reverse complement strand
ATTACACCGGCAACCTGACCGACTGGGCCGCCAACACCCGCAGCATCCCCTCGATTGACATTGAACTGACCAACCACCGCGATACAGAATTCGAGATGAATTTAAGGGTATTGCAAGTGTTCTTGGGATGGGAACCGTGAAGGCATCCTCGAATTAAAAATCCCCCAGGGTGGCCTGGCCGTGCGTCAGAACGTAGAAACTGCGCCGGGATGGTTTGTCGTATAAGAAATCGGTGACGAAATAGCCAGCGGCAAAACAGTCCTCGAAGACCAGCCGGGTGAAGGCGCGCCAGGCAACAGCAAGCGAAAAGTCATCCTGGCGAATCTGCGCAAAATCGGAGGGGATTTCGGCCAACAGCATGGCCTCGCCGGGGATGGAGAAATGTTCAGGCGGGCGGAGCAGAGAATCAGCCCCGGTGGTCACGCGGTAGATGCGCGGGATGCGGGCGCCGTCGTAGTTGGCAATTCCAAGCTCCCTGCGTGGGGCGCACCCCAGCCGCTGCTCTACCCGCTGCGTGTTCACCCACCAATCCGCCTGGAATCGGTCCGAAGTCAGCCCAACATTCAATCCATCTCGCATTTCGCCATACGCTTCGCGCAGGTAGGTGTTGCAAACCGCGCCCAGCCGGGCAATGTTGAGGTGCGCATTGCGGCTTTGGAGGGGGTCGTAAGTCCAGGTGATAAGGTCAATGCCCTGCTTGCGGACGATTTGCCATTGAGCGCATTTTAGAGCGTAGCCAATGCCGCTATCGCGCGCATCAGGCAAAACGCCGAGCATGTGCGAGCAGTGCTTAATGCGCGGGCTGCTTGCCCCGCTCGGCTGCGCTCTGGGGGCTTCCCCGCGCTCTCCAGCGAGGTCTGGGACTTCGTACAGGCCGGGGAATCCGAACGCAAACCCGACCATTTTCCCGCCATCGAAGGCGCCCAGCGTCAGCCCTCCGTTATGCGCCGCGGTGATAAGCAAATGCAGCGGCACCACCTCGGTTTCACTGCCCGGCCAGATGATGCGCTGGAGTTCTTCCACCTCAGCCATTTCTGAAGGGGTTTCTAAAACGTGAATTTCCATAGGGTTTTCTATTTTCCGATTTTTGATTTCCCTTTCGCCCAGTTGGCACCCTTCAGATGGTCGAGGCGGTAGGTGAAGCGGGCCGGGATGAAGCCAAACAGTCGCGTAACCGAATCGACCGGGCAGGTGCGGTTGTAAGAAAGGTAATCTACCCAAAAGGTGGAAAATGGAAAGGCAGGGTAGATGCTCTCGAGGGCGACGGTGAATGAACGCAGGGCAGGCAAAGGCAGGGAGGTGAGCCAGCGCCGCCTGCCAGTGGTTTCCATAATGATTTCGACTGCCCGGCGGAAGGAAAAATATTCCGCGCCGCCAATGTCGTAGGTATGGTTGACGGTTTCGGGGATGTCATTGGCCCACAGCAGACAAGTGACCAGGTCTTCGACCCACAGCGGTTGGATGAGCACCTCGCCATCACGAGGCAGGAAAAACACCGGGAACATACCCAGCAGACGGGCCAGCGAGGTGGTGAAATGGTCTTCTGGGCCGTATAAAAGCGCGGTTCGCAAAATGGTATGCGGCACGCCACTGCGCCGGATGTGCTCCTCGGCAATGCCCTTAACTTTGAGCAGGGGATAATACGAGGAACGATCGGCGCCCAGATGGCTAACGTAGAAAAATCGCCGCGCGCGCATTTCGGCGGCAGCCTGCGCCAGGTTGGCCGTGCCGCGCCCATCCACGCCCAGCACATCGGCGCGCGCGCCTTCGTGTTCAGCCCCCGCCAGGTGGTAGATGACGTCTACGCCGCGCAGGGCCGCCCGCAGGCCGCGTTCATCGTTCAGGCTGGTGACAGCCACTTCCACCGGAATGCCTCGCGGCAGAGCCGGGGTATGCGGCGAGGGCCGAATGAGGGTGCGCACCTGCTGCCCATTGGCAACCAACTGCCGCACCAGGGCGCGCCCAACGAAACCAGTTCCACCAGTGACGAGAATCATGCAGCGGATTATACCCGTGACTGTCATCCTGGCACGCTTCTTGCAACAAACAAAGCAGGTCGAAATTTACCCTTTTGGCAGGAACGTCATGAATAACCCTCCCGGAAAAAACCACCCCAACACCCGCCCCAAACACCAGCGGACGGAAACTTTGCGTCCCCTGGTCCAAAAGTACCAGTACCGGCAGTTGCCCCTGCCGGAACCGCGCCTGCTTGCGGACCAAGATGCCTGCGCAGAACAAAACCTTCCAGATTCGATGAAAGAGCCATGCCCAGCGCCATACCGCGACAACTCCTGACCGGAATTTTGATTTTGCTGGTGGCTTGCAGCCCAACCCAACCACAGCCCACGCGCCCAACGGCTGCGCCCGGCACGCCGCAATCGCTGGAGTTTGGGTCTGGCGCGCGCATCGAGATGAATGACCCGCGCGTGGAGGCTTCCCTGCGCCTGGCCGCCCAGAATCGCCTGGATTGGGTGGCGCTGGATTTCGATTGGGAAGCCGCCCAGCCCGCGCCGGATGCGTGGAACGAAGCGTCGTCGTTCTCGAACGCCCTGCGGCTGGCGCGCTCGCTGGGATTGGAGGCTCTCGTTTCCATCAAGAATCCCCCCGCCTGGGTACTGACCTCCACTGGCCCGGATGTGGAACAGACAGCAAGACTCGTGTTGAAACTCAGCCGCGGGGATTCGCATCCTTCGGCGATCGAGCTCTTCCCCAATGCAAATACAAGCGATGGTTGGAACGCCCCACCCAACGCAAACGCTTATGCGCACCTGTTCGAGAACATCCAGGCGCGTCTCGAAGCCGAAAACCTGAAGGTTTACCTGGCGGCAGGCGGATTGAGCAACCTGCTCTCTTCTCCCGAAGACATACGGGATGTGGGCTTTTTGGGGCAATTGTATGCCGCCGGGCTGCGTCCTGCCATCCTCAGCATTCGGCTCGAATCTGTGACAGTTGACCCGCTCGCTCCCCCTGGTCCCAACGCCTTGCGCCATTACGAGGAGATTCGAGCAGTCATGACCGCCAACGGACACAGTGACGGCTTGCTCTGGATAACCGGCTTGAGCCTGCCCGCAGAGACGGAGCAATCATCCTGGCTGGAACAGGCTTACCCAATGATGAAGTCGCAACTTTACCTGGGAGCGGTATTTTATTCGCAGACCTACCTGGATGCTCGACTGCTCAAACTGATTCAACCCAATCACTAGCCCTGATCGGCGGGCAAAAGCCGCTCGCAAAGCGTCCGCGCTTCTTGAACCAGGTCAACATCAAGAGGGAGTTCGAACTCTTCGGTCACGCGCAGGGTCAGGTGAGCGACAATCTCACGCAAGTCAGGCGGTACATCTTCCAGCCTTGTAAATTCCTGCAAAAGGTCGTAAGCGCCGGGGCTGCGCGCAGCGATTCCGCGCCGGGAGAAGTATTCGCGCAGGGCGATTCCC
>CAYLZI010000263.1:0-3462 GCA_964388215.1 uncultured Anaerolinea sp. | reverse complement strand
TGCTGCAAGCCTGCGCGCAGTCCCCGCGCCCGAATACCTGGGTTATCCAGAACGCCGGAATGGGACTCGCTTTCAACCTGCTGCGCCAGGGGCTGCTCGCTAATCCCCTGGGTGAACACGAAGGCGCGCACACCAACCTTTGGCGGACAACCGACAAAGGACTCAATCTACTCAACGGAGGCTGATAGTGCGTCTTGTTCCAGACTCCCCCCTCCCCCGTAACTGGGAACACGCTTTTGGCTACGGAGGCAATGCCCGCTGGCTGGCGGCCTACTGGACGCCCTGCGGGGACGAAGCCATGTTCAGCGACGGCCAGATTTCCGCGACCGCCAACTGGCCCGCTTTTCAGGAGCTGGTTCGGCTGTATTGCGCCGCCATCACCAACGCGCTGGTGCAATCTGGCGCATGTCCAGCCGATGACGCCTGGGCGGCTATTTACTACTTCGGTTCGTCCGATGCCGAGGCGTCTCACTGCTTGCTGCTCGACCTGGCCGAACGAAAAATCTACTTTGACGAGATTGGGACAGGCTACGTCGCCAGCCAGCACCCCCGCCCGCCCGCCGCCGAAGTGCCTCGTTTTACCAGCGAGGAAGTGAGCAAATTAATCAGCGAAGCTTTTGCGAGATTGCCAACAGCGCGCGCAGGAAACTTCCGCGTCTGCGGATGCAATGGTGGCTGGGCGCGCGGCGAAGACGGAGGCTACGACCCCTGCCCCAACAAGTGCGATGGCGGCATCCTGTGGGAGTAAGTATGCTCAAAATGACCCCAGAATACTTACAGGCTGACCAGGCTTTTTTGCAGCCTGGTGATGACGATAGCGTCAATCAGGCGGCAAGCAAGCGCCCATGCGCTCACGCGCGAAAGCGCAATCTTCGTCGGAAGCAGGGCATTCGTGCCAGATTTTGGCGGATAACCGACAAAGGGCGCAAGATGCTCGACGATGACCACCAGCGCCTGTAAAAAGCCCGGCCTGTCTGTGAAAGAGACAGGCCGGGTAACGCGGAGATGGTTGACCAACACCGTCTCCATTATACCAGTCCAAGAATGGAGGATTTTATGTACCAACGTCACGATGAAAGCACGATCCGCGACGCTGCCCGGCGCAACGCCATCCGCAATATTCTGATTGGGGCCGCGTTCCCCCTCTCGCTTGCTCTGATTTGGAACTTGAAGCCGTTTGCGCCAGCAGACAAGGCAATCGCCATGCTGGTCGCTGTCTTTATCTGGGCGGCTTGGTTCCGGCTTTCGCGGACAATCCGCTTCCTGGCATCCAAGACTGCCAGCGGGCCAGACTATCGCCAACAAGGACAGGCGCAACGATACCGTCCCGCCCCACAAGGCCAGCAGCCCCAGTCGTCAATTCCGGGCTTCGCGCCAGGCTGCGTTGATGAAGAATGGGAGCGCTAATGCTCGCTACAGTAGAGGGCGTTCGTATTCCTGCTCCCGCCGAACCGGTCAAGGCGCGCAAGAGCGCGCTGGTTAATGTCAGTCACGCCTGGGAAGTCGCCAAAGACGCAACGGGCGACTTCCTGGGGCGGCGATTCGGAGTGATGGATTTGCGGGCGAGCGCAAGAATGATGACCTGGTCGGAAGGGATAACCTTCCGGCACGTCAAGACCGGCGAATATTGCCTCTTCTTCCGTTAGGTCTCGTACATAAATCGGCGTTTTCATACCCCAGTTATACCACTATCCTGCTTACTCATTTGTCTTTGCGTTAGAGGGTTGATTGTGTTCAATTGAGGCTTGCGTTCAAAAAACCAGCCTCCCGGCATGAGATTTGCCGTGAGGCTGGTTGAGGCAGACTTGGCCCTTTATTATAATTAGGATTATAATAAAATTGATTATATAAAAGGAGTCCGCCATGTTCGTTGACCGCCGCAAAGAATTAGCGCTTTTGGATAACCTGTTAAAGCGTGAACGTCCCGGTCCAGCGCAATTGGTTTTGCTCTATGGCCGCCGCCGAGTTGGAAAAACGGAGTTGCTGTTACATTGGGCAAAAAACAGCGGGATTGATTTCACTTATTGGGCTGCCGAACGGGAAAATCCCAATATGCAGCGGAACAGTCTATTTGCGCGTCTGCTCAATGTGCCTGAAGAAAGCGCCCCGGTTCACCGTTCATGGTCTGCTCTCTGGCAGGCAGCCGCGAATCTGCTTGGAGAGAAGCGGCATATCTTGATTCTGGACGAACTGCCCTATGCAGCCGAGGCTGACCCGGCCATGCTTTCCGCTCTGCAACACACCTGGGATCAATATTTTCAACACTCCAGCCTGGTCATCATCCTTTGCGGTTCGCATGTCAGGGTGATGGAAACCCTGATGTCACGCCAATCACCCTTGTTTGGCCGGATGACGGCCCAGTGGCATCTCGAACCCTTACCGTTTTCGAGTTTGCAGGAATTTTTCCCGAAGTGGGGCGCGGATGAACGAGTAGCGGCGTATGCTATCGTGGGCGGAATTCCGGCATATTTGAACTGGTTCAATCCAAACCAATCCTTGGTGGAAAATATCCGTAACGTGGTTCTGTCCCCAGGCGGAATGTTCCTGGCCGAGCCAGCCTTTCTCCTCTATGACGAAGTGCGTGAGTTGAAGAACTATCTTGCTGTTCTTAAGGCCATTGGCAGCGGGAAGCATACATTGGGCGAAATTGGCGAGCGCGCTTTTTTACCATCCACCACAGTGAATGCTTATTTATCCACTTTACAGGAGTTACGCCTGGTGGAAAGAAGATTGCCTGTTACCGTTCGGCCCGGAGGACAAACCAGGTCCCGGGCAGGGCGTTATCACCTCAGTGACCCCTATTTTCGGTTTTATTTTCACTTCCTGGCGCCGTTTCAGGATAACCCCTTAATGAGGACGGAGCAAATCCTTGAGCGCATCCAACAAGACCTGCGTGCTTTCGTTGGCGCAACGGCCTTCGAGGAGCTATGCAGGCAATGGGCGATTGCAGAAGGTAAAGATGGAAAGCTGCCTTTTACCCCGGTTTCGGCTGGCAGTCACTGGAGTCGCCGGGTTCAGGTCGATGTCGCGGCGCTGAATTGGGATAGTAAGGAAATCTTGTTGGGCGAATGCAAATGGGGATCAGAACGGGTGGACCGCCAGGTTGCCCGTGATTTGACTGGTGAAAAAACACGCTTAACTCTGCTTGATTTGCCGGATATGGGGCAGGGCTGGCGAGTGTATTACGCGCTCTTTGGTCGTCAGGGATTTACTGAGGCAGCTCGAAATGAAATCCAGGCATTCGGCGGTATGTGCATTGATTTGGAAATACTCGATGAGGTATTGAGCCAGGTCGATTAAATTGCCAGGATTGTTTTCCTGAATACCACCACAAAATCGGTGACACTTGATTGCCGGATGCCATCTTTTCCACAAGATGGCATCCGGCAGTTTTTTGATTCCTCCCCGCTGATACGCCGCGCTCGCGGCGATGCAATACTTTTTCACCCGGAGGACACCCAT
>CAYLZI010000262.1:0-3473 GCA_964388215.1 uncultured Anaerolinea sp. | reverse complement strand
CGGGCGGGTACTTGCCGGTCATTTCCGGCCCGGCGCCCGTGCCAAAGTGTCCGCCAGTGGCGCGTGCCAGGAAATAGTATTGTTCACGGCCATGGAAGATGATTTTCGCCAGCAGCCGGTCGATGGCAATTGCCAGCCCCAGCTCCTCGCGGCTCTCGCGGATGGCGGTCTGTTCAGGCGTTTCGCCCGGCTCCATGCCCCCGCCCGGAATCACATAATATTCCCGCCCATCACGCTGGCGCTTGATGAGCGCAATATGCTGTTTGCGAATGATAATTGCGCGAGAGCGGAACATGATTTAAGATTTGACAGGGGCAGGAAGCAAGGATTTATAGTTTATATCCAATCAAACGCAAGAAACCTTTGCGCCAGTTCTTGCCTTCTTCGTCTTCTACGCCTTTGGGGGAAGCGCCGTCAATGACGCCCAGGATGCCGCGCCCCTGTTCGGATTCGGCGACCAGCACCTGGGTTGGGTTGGCCGTCGCGCAAAAAACCCGCGCCACTTCAGGGACGTTTTTGATGGCGTTCAAGACGTTAATGGGATAGAACCCCTCGCCCAGAAAAACGATAAACGAGTGACCAGCGCCAACTGCCAGCGCGTTTTTGGTCGCCAAATCGAGCATGATGTCATCGGTGCCGCTGGCGCGCACCAGGCATTTCCCACTTGCCTCGCAAAACGCTACGCCAAATTTGATGCCCGGCACCGCGTTTACCAGCGCCTCGTGTATATCTTCTACAGTTTTAATGAAGTGTGACTGCCCAAGGATGAAGTTGATTGGTTCGGGTTTTTCAATTTGAATAAGTTCGATTTCCATGCGTGCCTCCTATGCTGCCGGTCGCCTTGTCAGATGCGCGGCGTGTGATGTTCCTCAGCTGCTAAAAAGATTATACCCGAATCTTCCTACGATTAAGCCGAGGCGAAACGCCGGGCTTTTGCGTCGGCTCTGCGCGCTTTTCACTGTCTGATAAGATGCGCGAAACTGTTTAGACGCAAGTAAAGTATAATTGGGTTCTCTGAGAACGATGTTTTGCACATTTTTTTGATTGCGTGGATGCTGTACCTCGGCTTTTACCTGGCCCCACGCGCGGTAGGCCTGGCTGCATGAAAACAACCGATTTTGATTACGACCTCCCTGAATCTTTTATCGCCCAAACGCCGGTTGAGCCGCGTGATTCATCACGTTTGATGATTCTCAACCGAAAAACCGGAACGCTGGAGCATCGGATTTTTAGCGAGATTGGCGAGTTTTTGCGCCCCGGTGATTTGCTGGTGGTGAATCAGACGCGGGTGATCCCGGCCCGGCTGCCAGCCCGCAAGGAGTCGGGGGGCAAGGCAGAAATTTTGCTTTTGAGAAGGGAATCGGATTTGGTGTGGGAATGCCTGGTGGGTGGGAAAGGCCTGGGCGAGGGGAAACGGCTGAAGCTGGAGGATGGTCTCGAGGCGGAAATCGTAGCCAGCCTGGAGGGTTCCCGCCGCTGGGTTCGGTTCACTGAACCGGTGGAGAATCACCTCCAAAAAGATGGTCAAGTGCCCCTTCCACCCTACATCCACGAAAAATTGACCGACCCGGAGCGTTATCAGACGGTGTATGCCAAAACGCCTGGTTCTGCTGCTGCGCCAACGGCTGGTCTGCATTTTACGCCGCGCCTGATGACGGAACTGCGCGAAAAGGGGGTTCAGTTTGCCGAGGTGACTTTGCATGTTGGCTTGGATACGTTTGCCCCGGTGATGGAGGCCGACCCGCGCCAGCACAAAATCCATTCTGAATGGTGCGAGTTGCTGCCAGAAACGGCCCAGAAAATTAACGCAACGAAGGCGGCTGGTGGGCGGGTGATTGGGGTGGGGACGACGAGCGCGCGGACGCTGGAGAGCGCGGGGGGGCGAAGTTTGAGCGGCACCCCAATCTCAGATGCTGAGTATCGCGTATTGCCTTTTTCTGGTCAGACATCTATTTTTATCCTGCCGGGTTATCAGTTTCGGGTTTTGGATGCCATCATCACAAACTTTCATCTGCCTAAATCTACGCTGATTATGATGATGAGCGCTTTTGCCGGGCGTGAGACGATTTTGAATGCTTATGAAACGGCCAAGCGGGAGGGTTATCGTTTTTTCTCGTTCGGGGATGCGATGTTGATAGTGTAGCCGGTGGCGGGGTGAAAAGCCCAGAGTTGGGGTTGTTTTTTGGGCGCATGTTGTGTTATCAAAAATGTTATGAGCTCAAGAATAGCTTATGATGTATCAGTAACAGGGTAAAATTATTGTTATGGGTATTTTGGGGGATTGAAATTATTTCATCCCACCAATATCTAACCGAACTTGCGGCCTGTATTTAACTTTTCGGTTTTTTATGTTCAATGGGCTATCTTTGCTTCCACCAGGTTTAAAATCACATGAAACATATTTCGCCAATGTCCTATTTTTTTACCCTGTTATTGTGTTGGGTGTTGTTGAGCAGCCCACAAAACACAGTTATTGCCAGGCAGGATGAATCTTCTGTTCATCAGGCCGCTCGTAATAGCGTTCTTTGTATTACGGATGCGCCCGATACAAGCGAATTCCCTATCGTATCGCTTAATATTAAGGTTTTAGATAGCAATTTGTTGCCTGGGATTAACCTTATCAATAACGACCTTCGTTTTTATGAAAATAACAAAACCGAAATTCGCCCCTTGGCTGATAGGGTTATCAGGGCCAACCAAAATTTGGGCGGTATCTCTTACTATGTTCTGGCAGATACAGGCAATCGCAGCGACCAATCTGTTGTTAAGAATATTTTGCAAAATTTCTCGTCTTACTACATCAATCAAACAGACAATCTAAAAATATTCACCAACCCTGCCAACCAGCCATTCTTGTATTACTCAAGCGATAGTGGCATGACGCTTTCGCAAGCGATTTCTAATTTTTCAACCAATAACGATACAAAAATTCGCCAGGTCTCAAGCACTTTATTTACAATATTAGACGAAATAGAACTTGCGCCTGTAGATTGCTCGAAAAGCACTGTTCTCATTTTGATTATTGGGGATGAAGCTTTACCAGAAAAAGATATTCCTCGACTTTATGAGAGATTAAATGCCTTGCCCGTGAAATTGATTCTCTTTCATTTGCCGAACCTGAAAACCAATGAATTTAGGAATCAATCAACCTATTCCAACTTTGCGCAACAAGCCAAAGGTCTTTATCACAGCGTTATTGTTGGTGATGATGCTCGCTTTCTTGCGTCTCCTGCGCTAGACCAAATCATAGATTTTCGACAAACCTATACCGTTTCTTATCGCAGTAATGTCGGCGAGAGCGGTTTACGCCAAATAACGGCAAACTACAAAGGCACGCCGGCTATCGTCCAGGGATTCTCGTCATATAGCATACAACTACAGCCGGGGCAGGTTGGTTTGCCTGGTGATAAAGTGATTACGGTGCAAGAGGGTGCCGAGCAAAGCGCGAAATTTCAGATAAATGTTTCCTGGCC
>CAYLZI010000261.1:0-3530 GCA_964388215.1 uncultured Anaerolinea sp. | reverse complement strand
GGTCGTCTCGGTGAAATCGGGGTCGTCATCGACGATGAGAATTTTTGCCATGTTTTGCTCCTGTCAGACAGTGTTTCTGCCGGATGTGATGCTCGAATTCATCCCGAAAGTGGGCAATGGCCGAGCGGGCCGGGTTGACCAGGGCCGCGCCCATCGGGCAGAAGGTGCGCCCATCGATGCCCTCGGCCAGTTCGAGGGCGCGCTCCACGTCGCCCGGCGCGCCCTGGCCATGCTCCAGGCGGTCGAGCAGTTCGTACAGGCGGGTCGCGCCGACGCGGCAGGGGACGCAGCGTCCGCATGATTCGTGGGCAAAGAATTTGGTCAGGCGGCGGGCGGCTTCCACCATGCAGGTCGATTCATCCATGACTATAATAGCACCAGTTCCCAGTTCGGAACCAGCCTGTTTGAGGGTTTCGAAGGCCATCGGTACATCCAGCGCGGCGGCGGTCAGCATGGGCGTGGAGGCCCCGCCGGGGATGATGGCTTTGATTTGTCGTCCGCCCTTGATTCCGCCGGCGTGTTCGTAGATGACCTCGCGCAGGGTCACGCCGAGCGGCAGTTCGTAGTTCCCGGGGCGCTCGACATGCCCGCTGACCGAGAAAATTTTTGGGCCTTTGCTCTCGGCGGTGCCGATGCCCGCGAACCACTCTGGCCCGCGTTCGATGATGTGCGGGATGCAGGCCAGGGTTTCGATGTTGTGAACCAGGGTCGGCAGGCCAAACAGCCCGGCCTGGGCCGGGTAGGGCGGTTTCAGGCGCGGATTGCCGGCCTTACCCTCCAGCGATTCGAGCATGGCGGTCTCCTCGCCGCAAATATACGCGCCCGCGCCGCGATGAACGGACATCTCCAGGCTGAAACCGCTGCCGAGGATGTTCTGCCCCAAAAAGCCGTGTTCGTAGGCGTCGGCGATGGCCTTAATCCAGCGTTTGACGCCCAGGAAAAACTCGCCGCGAATGTAAACGTAAGCCCGGCTGGCGCCGACGGCGTAGGCCGCAATCAGCACGCCCTCGATGACCTGGTGCGGGTCGCGTTCGACAACTTCGCGGTCTTTGAAGGTGCCGGGTTCGCCCTCGTCGGTGTTGACCGCCACCACTTTGGGGAGGCCGCCTTTGGGCAGGAAGCCCCATTTGACGCCGGCCGGGAAGCCCGCCCCGCCCCGCCCGCGCAGCCCGGAGCGTTTGACCATCTCGATTAATTCGTCGGGCGGTTTGCGCAACGCCAGTTTGACCGCTGCATAGCCGCCATGCGCCAGGTACGCGGCGATTTTCTCGGAGTTCGGGCGCTGGATGTTGCGGGTCAGGATGGGTTGGAACATGGTATATTCGCCGCCGCCTTTATTGAAACACGATTCTGTCTATCAAAAATTGGCCCAGTACTTCGTCATCGTAATCAAGCATGTATTTTGGCGGGCGAGGTTTGCCGTTACTGTTTCTTCCCTGGTAGTGGATGCCTAACAGTGGAATATTATGAGGAGTTATTGCAAGGAACAAAATTTCTTGCAACTCGGCTTTTGTCTTTCGATACCGGGACACACTCGTTCTTTGCTCTCGCTCCAATTGGTATTTCGATTTTCCACCCTTTAACTCTTCAAGCCATCGCTGGAATGACCTGTCATTATCGTTATACTCGACATCACACAATCCAATCATCAAGCCATGAACGCCATGTTTTTGGACACTCCTATTCATAGCTTCTGTGTCGTTCAAAATGGAGCGATGGTCATCGGACTTAATGGCTTTGGCTTTTAAATCCCAATTGATAGAGCGTTTCAGGTCGAAACATGAAGTAGCGGCTGAGCCGTATTTTTCACCAGGGATGGAAAATTCACCTGCAAGCCGCCTATGGCATAGCAATTCGAAATAAAATCCCCACCATTCCATTTGCCGCCAGTTGAAATCTGCTTCCTTCATTTCCAAGACACTTGGTTGTCCATCCCATTTTGTCGGCAAATCTGCAAGCAGGTGTTTGGCAATTTGTACATCATCCTTATATGACATTTGGTTTGCTCCTAAAACATGCTGACCTGATTGGCTTGCGCTTCGGATTGAAGTCGCTTTCGGGCAATTTCACAATATTCTTCGCTAATTTCAATTCCAATGAATTGCCTGTTGTTTAATTTTGCCTGCACGCAGGTTGTACCGCTTCCACACATGGGGTCAAGTACAATGTCATTTGGTTCTGAAAAACATAAAATTAAGTCGCTTGCGAGTTTATCTGGGAATGTAGCAGGGTGTTGGAGCTTCAGCCGATTGCCTTCTGTATTGCTCGTTGAATATTGCCATATCGTTCCGCGACATTTCATCGGGTTTACGGCTTTTGGTTCAATGGTTTTGAAACCACCATTTGTCAGCCTGTCAGTTCCTGAATAGATTTTTCCGGCATGTTTACTGGGAACCATAAGATGTTCTTTGTGGAAGGTTTTTGGACGATTTCCTTTAAAAAACATCAAGATATACTCATGGTCTACTCGAAAACGCTGATTCCACCATGCGCCAGGGTTGCCGTCCCGCTTGTAAATGACGCTTTCAAAAAGTTTCCAGCCAATATCATCAACCCAATTTACGGCCAGCCGAAAAGAAGTGAGGGATTTTGAAAAATTCTTTGTTCCATCGCCGATAACGACAACGGCAACCCCGCCGTCTTTTGTAACCCGAAAGAGATGTTTTCCTAATTCAACAAAGTCAAATATCCAATTGTTTTTGTAGTCCCTAATACCGTCATAGGGAGGCGAGAATACGGTTAAATCAATCGATTTCTCTTCCCAAAAAGCCAGTTCTTCAAGACAATCTGTCTGGATAACTTGATTTAGGCGAGTTGAAGTGGATTTTTCGACAGTCACAGATTACTCCATTGGTTTTAAATTTTGCACCCACTTCAAAATTATACTTGACTTGCCAAAGGCTTGGCGGGCAGCCTGCGTTTATGTCGCTGACCTTAATCTCTCCAGCAGTTCGTCAATCGACTCCAACGTCATATTCTCATACAACTCATCGTTGATTCTCAGGGCCGGGGCGGTGCCGCAGGCGGCCAGGCATTGCACCACCTCCAGCGTGAAGCGGCCATCGGGCGTGGTCTCGCCGGGTTGGATGTTCAACCGTTTGGCAATGTGATTGATAATTGGCTCCGCGCCGCCCGCCAGGTAACAGGATAGCCCTTCGCAGACTTGCGCCAGGTATTTGCCGCGCGGCTCCAGTTTGAACATGGTGTAAAAACTGGCGGTCGTGTAGACCTGTCCCGGCGAGAGTTCCAGCCGGTTGGCGACGCGCTCAATCGCCTGCGGGCTGAGCCAGCCGTGTTGCTCCTGGGCCAGGTAAAGCGCGGCCAGCAGGCGGGCGCGCGCGCGGGGGGCGGTTGTATCTTTGACAGCCATAAGGTTTTAGCCGAGAAAATCGAACCTGTACGCGGATTACACGGATTACACGGAAAAAACACGGATTTAAGAGATAAAACAGGTTTTATCCGTGTTTATCCGTGTAATCCGTCAAATCCGTGTACAAAAGCTTTTCACCATTTCTTTGACCAGTACAAAA
>CAYLZI010000260.1:0-3565 GCA_964388215.1 uncultured Anaerolinea sp. | reverse complement strand
GCGCTCGTTCAACCCTGAACTTGCGCGGTTCGATTTATGTCCGAGGCTCATTTAATCCGCGTTACTTAGTCAATACCTTCGCCAAAAAAATCTGATGGATTTCGTGGGGCGGTGTTGCTAATCCGCCCGCCATTTCTGGCGGATAAGAATACGTTTTGTCTGTATTTTGGTTAAGTGGGATAGCATCCCGCGCCACAGAATGCAAATCTTAAAATTGGCGAAGGTCTTGTTAATAGAATTGCTATTAAGAGAGCCTCAGATTTCACTAGAAAGAGTAAAATAAATTGCTTTTTCACCATTCAAGGAGAAAACATGTCCACCCCTCGTCTTTTTCACCTGTTCGTTGCGCTGTCTCTGGCGCTGCTTGTGCCAGCCGGGCAGCCCGCGCAGGCGGCAGACACTATCAGCCTGACGGATTTCACCGCTTACACCCAAACCTTCGACTCTCTTTCCAATGTGGCAGGTTCCACCACGAACGTCATCGCCATCACCGGTTGGGGCCTGACCGAATCGGGCGGGGGAGCGCGCGATAACGAGCAATATGGCGTGGATACCGGCACAAGCACCACCGGCGATACCTATAGCTACGGTTCGGCAGGCAGCACCGACCGCGCTCTGGGCGGCCTGCAAAGCGGCACGCTTATCCCCACCATTGGCGCTTTTTTTACCAATGACACCGGCTTTGCCCTGTCAGGGCTTACCGTTGCGTATCGAGGCGAACAATGGCGTTTAGGCACTGCCGCGCGCGCAGACCGAATCGATTTTCAATACAGCCTGAATGCCACCAGCCTCACCACCGGAAACTGGGTGGATGTAGACGATTTGGATTTCACGACCCCCAATACAGCGACGGCTGGGGCAAAAAACGGCAACGCCTCCGGCAATTACACCGACCTGTCCTTCACCATCACCGGGTTGAATATCCCCTCCGGCGGCACGTTCTGGATTCGCTGGAGTTCTTTCGACGCTGCAAGCGCGGATGACGGCTTGAGCGTGGATGACTTTTCGCTCACCCCGGTTAAGGCACTCCCCGCTCTCTCAATTGATGATGCGACCCTGCCCGCCGAAGGCAACAGCGATACCACCAACGCTTCCTTCACTGTCACTTTAAGCGAACCCGCTCCCGCTGGCGGCGTGACTTTTGACATTGCCACCGCTGATGACACCGCCACTGCTGGCAGCGATTACGCCTCCACCAGCGTTACCGGCGCGGCCATTGCCCAGGGCGGGACAACCTATACGTTTGAAGTGCCTGTCTACGGCGATATCGCCGCCGAGCCCAACGAAACTTTCTTCGTCAACCTGACAAACGTCTCTTCTAACGCCATGCTTCTTGATGGGCAGGCAATCGGCACCATCAACAATGATGATGCGCTTATGCCGCTGCTTTCGATTAACGATGTCAGCCTGGCTGAAGGCGATACCGGTACCGCAGTTGCATCTTTCACCGTTTCACTCGACATCCTTGCGCCTGCCCCGGTGACCTTCGATATTACCACTGCCGATGGCACTGCCATAGCCGGAAGCGACTACACCCTCAAGAGCCTGACCGGCGCGACCATTGACACTGGAGAGAAAACCTACACCTTCGATGTAACCATCCTGAGCGAGACGACTTACGAAGAAAACGAAACCTTCAGCGTCAACATCTCTAACGTCGTTGGGGCGGTTGCCAGCGACAGCCAGGGGACGGGCACCATCTTGAACGATGACCCCACCCCAATCTACCTGATTCAGGGCAGCGGCCCAGCAACCACCTTTAGCGGCGTGCACACCATTCAGGGGGTTGTGACGGGGACGTATGAATACCTGGGCGGCACGCCTGCTATGCTCAATGGCTTTTATATTCAAGAGCAGACTGGCGATGGCGACCCGGCCACTTCAGACGGAATCTTCGTCTATACCGGCATCAACCCGAAGAGCGTGGAGATTGGCGATCTGGCGCGTGTTACTGGCACGGTGAGCGAATTCCAGGGCCAGACCCAAATCAGCGCTACCCTTGCCAACATTGCCATTCTTGGAAGTGACCTCACAATATCTCCCACCGAGATTACCCTGCCCTTTGCCAGCGAAGCCGAAAAAGAACAGTTTGAAGGGATGCTGGCGCGCTTCGCCCAGACTTTGTACGTCACCGAGCATTTCCAGCTGGGACGCTTTGGGCAGGTCGTTTTGTCCTCCAGCGACAGGCTGTACCAGCCTACGCATCTGTTTGCCCCTGGCAGCGTGGAGATGTTTGCCCAACAAACTGCCAATGCGCTTAACCAAATTATCCTGGATGATAGCAGCCAATCTCAAAACCCCGACCCAATTGTCTTTGGGCGCAACGGCAACCCGCTTTCAGCCAGCAACACCCTGCGCGGCGGCGACACCATCATCAACTTGACCGGCGTCATCACCTACAACTGGGCCGACAACAGTGCCAGCCCAAATGCTTACCGCATTCAACCCATTAACGCCATGAGCGGGGGCGTTCCCAATTTCGTCGCAGCCAATCCCAGGCCGGATTCTGCTCCGGCATTGAACGCCACTTTGCGCGTTGCTTCGATGAACTTGCTCAACTACTTCAATACATTTGGGATAGGGAATTGCACCGCAGGCGTGGGCGGCGCGGCGGTAGGTTGCCGAGGCGCTGAAAATGCGACCGAGTTCGACCGCCAGGCAGAAAAAACTGTCAATGCCATTGTTGAATCGAATGCCGACATTATCGGCATTATGGAAATGGAAAACGATGGCTACGCTTCAAACAGCGCGATTCAAGAACTGGTGAATCGCCTGAATACCGAGACTGCCCCCGGAACCTATGCTTTCATTGACGCCGACGCCCTGACAGGCAAAACCAACGCCCTGGGCACAGACGCAATCAAAGTGGGCTTGCTCTACCAGCCTGCCCTGGTGACGCCAATTGGCACGACTGCCGTGCTAGATACGCCTGAATTCGTCACCGGCGGCGACAGCGCGGAGCGTAACCGCGTTTCGCTGCTACAGGCTTTCAAGGAAAATACCAGCGACGAAGTGGTCATCGTCAACGTTAATCACCTCAAGAGCAAAGGCTCGGCTTGTGATGACCCCGATGCCGGCGATGGGCAGGGGCATTGCGCCATTGTGCGCACCAACGCAGTCAACGAACTGCTCACCTGGTATGCAGCCGACCCCACTGGCACTGGCGACCCGGATATCCTCTCGCTTGGCGATATGAACTCCTACGCTAAAGAAGACCCGATTGCCGCTTTTGAAGCGGGTGGGTTCACCAACCTGAATGCCCTGTTTGGCGGCAGCGAGGCTTATTCTTACGTTTTTAGCGCCCAATGGGGATCCCTTGACTATGCCCTGGCCAGCGCTTCTTTGCTCAATTACATTGTTGGGGTAGAAGATTGGCATATCAATTCCGATGAACCCTCTGTGTTAGATTACAACACTAACTTCAAATCAGCAGGGCAAGTTACCGACCTTTATAGCCCTGAACCCTTCCGCGCCTCCGACCATGACCCGGTGCTGGTAGATTTGCTCTTTGATACCACCGCTCCCACGGTCCTCTCCATCAACCGGGCTGGTTCCAACCCGACGA
>CAYLZI010000259.1:0-3601 GCA_964388215.1 uncultured Anaerolinea sp. | reverse complement strand
GCGGATGGGAGCGGGGTGGCTGTGGCAGTGGGCAGGGCGGCCTGGGCGGTTTGAGATGCGGCAGCGTAGACGGTGGCGACGGCCTGGGTGCTGGCCGCGTTTATGTCAACGGTGGGGGCCGGGGGCAGAGGAACTGCTTGGGGCGTGCAGGCTGCCAAAATAACGGCGAGCAGGCTGGCGGGGAGGGTGAAGGGTGGTCGTCGAATCATGGGTTGATTTTAACCGGTTATCTTTTCGGTGTGATTGTTACTCTTTTTCAGTATACCGCGCCGAGAGCACCGGGCAAGGGGCGGTTTCGGCAATTTCTGCGGTGACATTGGCGGTTGCCATCTGCCGCAAACTCTGGGAACTGTAGGGCGACCCCATGCAGACCATGTCGTAGCCGCCCTCGCGGATTTCGGCGCGGATTTCCTCGATGGCGTTACCCTGGCGGGTAACGACCCGCGCCTTGACCTGCGCTTTGCGGGCTGTTTCCATTGCCTGGCGCAGGGTGCGCCCGGGTAGGGTGTCGGTGGCGGCCAGGTTTTGCCAGTTTTCACGGATGGCGCGCGCTTCGGGGTAGTTAAGGTCAATCGGTGGGACGACTGTCAACAGGGTGAGGGAGGCTGCGAAGGCGCTTGCCAGCCGCGTTCCCAAGTGTTCTACGGTCAGGCCGTATCCCAGCCCGCCCAGGCAGACCAGTATCTTTTGAACTGGGATTTTTACTGCCGGGACGTAGAACAGGGGCTTTTCAACTTCGGCCAGAATGTGGCGGAAGGAACGTCCGGCGAAGAAGCGCCGCAGGGCAGGGCGTCCCAACGGGCCGGTGACGACTATTTCAGCCGCCTCGGCTGCTGCTTTGCGCGGAATCACAGATTCAGCCTGGCCGGTTTCCAGTTGCAGGGTGTAGTTGATTCCTTTTTGCTGGAAGATGGTCACTGCGCGGCTGAATATCTCCTCCACTGAGTCGTTTTCGCCCCGATTTTCCAGAATTCCGACCAGGGTAAGCGGCGCGTTGCGTTGGGAGGATGCCCAGGCTGAAAATTCTATCGAAGGCCAGGTTGTTTCGTTGCCATTGGTAAAAATGAGTAAGGGTTTCATCGAAAAAGAAATACTCCCAAGATGCCAGCCCCCACCAGCACCAGCGGCGAGGGGATTTCGAGCCAGAAGGCCAGGGCCGCGAGGGCGGCGATGAACAAGATGCGTGGTTTGAATTTTTTCCCTGTGCCGGCGCGGAAGAGTTCCCAGCCGACCAGTACCATCAGCGCTGCCACTGCCGGACTCATGCCGCCGACGAAGCGCCCCAGCCAGTCTTCTTGTTGGAAGCGTTGCAGGATGGCCGCCACGACGAGCATCATCACCGTTGGGGGCAGGATGGCGCCCAGCAGGGCCGCCAGCACGCCAGGGACGCCCGCCGCCGCGTGGCCAACGAACATTGCCAGTTTGAGGGCTTCGCTGCCTGGCAAGACGTTGGAAAACCCGACTGCTTCGACAAAGCGTTCTTCGCTCATCAGTTTTCCCGCCGCTTCGTCGTAGAGCAGGCCAATGGAGGCCGGGCCGGAGGGGGAAAGCAGGTTGACTTTCAGGAACATCCAGAACAGTTTGAGCCAGGTTGAAAATTGGGGATGGTTCATCGCAGGAACACCACTCCCAGAATGCCGGCGGCCAGTACGACAATCCGAGCGGGGAAATCGCGCGCCATGAGGGCCAGGCTGATGAGGGCAATGGCCCAGCCAAACAGGCCGGTTTGGCCGCCTTTTTCAAAGATTTTCCAGGCTGTGAACAGCATTAGAACCGAGATGGCGGGCGTTAATCCCTCCACGAATCGCCCCACCCAGGCTTCGCGCCGCATGCGGTGCAGGGTGGTCACGACGCCGAAAATCAGTACGGTGGGCGGGAGGATGGAGCCGAGCATGGCAACCAGCCCGCCAGGGATGCCCGCTGCTGCGTAGCCGATGTACATTGCCAGTTGGATGGCGTCGCTGCCGGGCAGGACGGCAGAAAAGCCGACTGCCTGCACGAACTGGCTCTCGGTGATGAACCGCCCGACTGTTTCGCCATGCAGCAACCCGACTGAGGCCGGGCCGGAGGTGCTGAGCAGGTTGACTTTGAGAAAGGTCCAGAAAAGAAGAAGCAGGTCTTGCATAAGATTGCGGTATTGTAGCCGGATTATCCTGACTGGCAAAGGGCAGGAGACGGACTCCGAAGTCTCCCGACTTCGGCCAAAATCGGGAGATTTTGGACTCCGGGTATATCAAAATCCCCATCTCAAATCGAGATGGGGATTTGTTGTTGAATTGATATAAAAGGGTCTCCCATTTTTGATGTGAAATCCCGCAGGGGCGAACCGTCATGCGCGAAAAATCATCCATTTGTGCTTGGATACTTTGCAAAAAGCATCTTATTATGCCCTGGGCGGTTCGCCCTTACACTGCATCACGTTAAAAATGGTAGAGCCATATAAAATTGTTGGTAAGGGGCCGCTTACCACTCTCCCGTGCGCAGGTATTCGTCAATTGCTGCCGCGGCGGTTTTGGCCTGTCCCATGGCGAGGATGACGGTGGCTCCGCCGGTGATGATGTCGCCCCCGGCGAAAACGCCCCGTTTGGATGTTTTCATCGATTCTTGTTTGACAACTACGGTGCCGTTTTTGGCAGTGGCGAGTTCGGGAGTTGTTTTGGCAATGATGGGGCTGGGACTCTGCCCGATGGCGATGACCATCACATCGGCGTGGATGTGGAAGTTGGAATCAGCCACCGGCATTGGGCGGCGGCGGCCTGAAGCATCCGGATCGCCCAGTTGGTTCTCCAGGCATTCCAGCGATTGCACACGACCATTTTCGCCGTGGAAGGCAACCGGGGTGGTCAGGAAGTAGAATTTGACGCCTTCTTGCTCGGCATGGTGAATTTCTTCGACGCGGGCGGGCATTTCGGCGCGTGAGCGGCGATAGACGATGATGGATTCTTTTGCGCCCAGGCGCAGGGCGGTGCGGGCGGCATCCATGGCCGTATTCCCGCCGCCAATGGTGACGACCCGCTCCCCAACCGCTATCGGGGTGTCATATTCGGGGAAACGGTAGGCGCGCATCAGGTTGGCGCGCGTCAGGTATTCGTTGGAGGAATAGACGCCTCCCAGGTTTTCGCCGGGGATGCCCAGGAACCAGGGCAGGCCCGCGCCTGTTCCCAAGAAAACAGCGTCATAGTCTTGCAGCAATTCATCAACGGTGGCGGTGTTGCCGACGATGAAATCTTTGACCACCTCGACCCCTAGCGCGCGGACATAATCCACCTCGCGTTTGACAATCTCTTTGGGCAGGCGAAACTCTGGGATGCCGTACACCAGCACGCCGCCCGCTTCGTGCAGGGCCTCAAAAACGGTGACTTTGTGTCCCATCCGCGCCAGGTCGGCGGCGGCGGTCAATCCAGCCGGGCCTGACCCGGCCACCGCGACCTTTTTACCGGTCGGTTGAGGCAGTTCATGAGTGGGTGGCGGGCCTTGCCGGGCTTCCCAATCGGCCACGAAGCGTTCCAGGCGGCCAATCGCCACTGGTTCATATTTTTTGGTCAACACGCACACGCCTTCGCACTGGGTTTCCTGCGGACAGACCCGCCCGGTGATGGCC
>CAYLZI010000258.1:0-3655 GCA_964388215.1 uncultured Anaerolinea sp. | reverse complement strand
GGTTCCACTTTGGTTCCGAAAAACGGAACACGGGGTAGAATCGAGTCCTACCCTCGAAGAGGACGTTCACAGGCGTTACAACAAATGATGCGTTGAAGCATGTAATAAGCAGGTTGCGCCTCAGTAATGACCGTTGGTTTTCCCGACTTGCTGTGTTTCTTGAAAAGGAAGTTCCTGGGAGTTCGCGCCCGTGTTTTGGTCATCCCCTGGGCTTTTTCATAAAGTTCCTTTATGAACTTCACTGATACGATACCAATGAACTTTCGTGAAGTAAAATAAGGCTATGATAGAGACCAATTTCAAAGTTATTGACCCCAAACCGTTGTTAATTGTCATCTCCGGTCCCTCGGGCGCGGGCAAAGACACCATCATGCAGCGCATGAAAGAGCGCGGAATGCCCTTCCACTTTGTGGTAACGGCCACCACCCGCCCGCGCCGCGCCAATGAAGTGCATGGCGTAGATTATTTCTTCGTCAGCAAAGAAGAATTCGCGCGCATGATTGAACAGGACGAACTGATTGAGTATGCCGTCGTCTATGGCGATTACAAGGGCATCCCAAAACAGCAGGTGCGCGAATCGCTCGCCAGCGGCAAAGATGTCGTCATGCGCATTGATGTGCAAGGCGCCGAAACGGTGCGCAAACTGGCCCCCAATGCCGTTATGATTTTTATGACAGTGGACAACGAACAGGAACTGGAACGCCGTCTGCGTGAACGCAAGACCGAAAACGCCGAAGAACTGGCCCTGCGGATTGCCACCGCCCGCAAAGAATTACAACGCGTGGGCGCCTTCGACTATATCGTCGTCAACGCCGACGACCATCAGGACGAAGCAGTAGATACCATTCAGGCCATTATCACATCCGAACATGCCCGAGTCCATCAGAAAGCGGTGACGCTATGAACCAACCTTACGAAGAACACTCTCCCCCACCCCCGCCAGTGGCCATTAATCAAAAGCTTGCTACGCCGGTGATTGGATATATCATCCTGGCGGTGACAGTCATCGTTTATGTGCTGCAAATGGGAGCCGAATTTTTGCTGGGCTACGACCTGCCCGCCATTCTGGGGATGAAAATAAACGAATACATCCTGGCCGGGCAGTTGTGGCGCTTTTTTACGCCCATGTTCCTGCACGGCTCAATTTTACACATCGGCTTCAACATGTACGCGCTGGTCATCATCGGCCTGCCGCTGGAGAAGCGCTTTGGGCATGTTCGCTTCCTCCTGTTGTATCTTTCGGGAGCCTTTGCGGGCAACGTCTTCTCCTTCCTGTTGACCGATAACCCCTCCCTGGGCGCATCAACCGCCATCTTTGGCCTGCTCGGCGCCGAGGCGGTCTTCCTATACCGCCACCGCGACCTGTTCGGCGGCCAGGCGCGCTCCGCCCTCATCAACATCGCCCAGGTTGCAGGCATCAACCTGTTGATTGGGCTGAGTCCCGGCATCGACAATTGGGGACACCTGGGCGGTCTGTTCGGCGGGCTGCTTTTTACCTGGTTTGGCGGGCCGCTGCTAAAAGTAGAAGGCTTTTACCCCTACTTCCGCATCGAGGATGAGCACGACGCCGGCGCGGCCTACACTGCCATTGCGCTGGTGCTGGCAATCTTTGGCGCGCTGGCAGCCACAAAATTTTTCGGGCTGTGGCCGGGCTAATCAGCCCAACTGTCGTTCCAACTCGGCCCGCGCCACTTGCGGGTTGGCTTGTCCGCCCGCTTTGCGCATCACCTGGCCGAACAGCCAGTTTGCCACCGTCACTTTCCCGGCGCGGTAACTTGCCACCTCGCCGGGATTTTCGCCCAACGTCTCGGCCACCAGTTTCGAGAGCAAATCCGCATCCGAAACCTGCGCCAGACCCTTCTCGGCCACAATCGCCGCCGCCGTTTCCCCGCTGGCAAACATTTCGGCCAGCACCGCCTTTCCGGTTTGCTGGTTAATCTTGCCATCCACAATCATATCGAGCAGGGCCGCCAGTTCTTTTGGGGGAATGGAGATAGACTCGAATCCCGTTCCCGCAGCGTTCATTAGCGCCGATAATTCTCCCGTTACCCAGGCATAGACGGCGCGGACTCCGCTGGAGCCTGCCTCCAGCACCGCTTCAAAATACTCCGCTGCGGCTTTTTCTGCCGCCAACCCCCAGGCCTCAGCCGGATTCAGACCGTCGTCATCCACCAACCGCCGGTAGACCTGCCAGGGCAACTCCGGCAGTTCATCGCGGACTGAATCCATCCAGGCCTTGCTCACCACCAGGGGCGGCAGGTCCGGCTCCGGGAAGTAGCGGTAATCGTGGGCATCTTCCTTGCTGCGCTGGCTGAAAGTGGTCTGGCGGGCCTCGTCCCATCCGACGGTTTCCTGCGCCACCTGCCCGCCCGATTCCAGAATGGCGGTCTGTCGCTTTATTTCAAACGCCCCGCCCCGCTCCAGCGCGCGGAAACTGTTCAGGTTCTTGATTTCGACCTTCGTCCCCAGTTCGGTCTGGCCCACTTTACGCACCGAAATATTCGGCTCGATGCGCATCACGCCCTTCTCCAGGTCGCCGCTGTTCACGCCGAGATAACGCACCAGCGCCCGCAGCCGCTCGGCATACGAGCGCGCTTCTTCGGCAGAACGAAAATCCGGCTCGGTGACAATTTCCAGCAGCGGCACGCCCGCCCGGTTCAAATCCACCAGGCTGTAGGGTTTTTCGGGTTCTCCGGTTTTCCAGTTTTCCGGTTTTCCAGTTTTCCGATTCTCCGCTTCATCCGTTGTCCCTATCCGTTTATCCGTTTCAATGTGCGTCAACTTGCCCGTATCTTCTTCTAAATGGACTCGCCGAATCCGAATCAACTTCTCGCCCTGGGCCGTCTCGACGGTGATTTTGCCGTTCACGGCCAGCGGCTGCTCGTACTGCGAAATCTGGTAGCCTTTGGGAATATCGGGGTAGAAATAATTCTTACGCGCAAAAATGCTGATGGGGTTGATAACGCATTCCAGCGCCATCGCCACGCGCAGGGCGTAAGCGACAGCCTGTTCATTGACCACCGGCAGCGTGCCAGGGTGCCCGGCGCAGACCGGACAGACAGCGGTATTGGGCGGCGCGGAGACCGAATCGACCACCGGGCAAGCGCAAAACATTTTCGACTGCGTCTGCATCTCGATGTGAACTTCCAGGCCGATGACAGGTTCGTAGGGCATTTTTTGATTGGGTGATTGAGAAACCGAGCAACTGGACAACCGGAGAACCGACCAACTAAAACTTTGGCATTCGTTTTTCCAAGAACGCCGCTACGCCTTCCCTGTGTTCCGCGCCCTTCCCGGCAACCTCCTGGATGTGGGCTTCGGTATCGAGCATTTCCTCCAGGTTGGGCAGCACGGCGCGGTTGAACAGGCGCTTCGACAGCCCAAACGCGCCGACCGGCCCGGCGGCCAGCCGCGCGGCGGCTTGCAGGGTTTCGGACATCAAAACATCGAACGGAACCACCCGGTTGACCAGGCCCCATTCGAGCGCTTTTTCGGCGGGGATGGGCAGGTTGCTGAAGGTGAACTCGGCGGCCCGTCCCAGGCCAACCAGCGCCGGAAGCAGCAGCGAGACGCCCGAATCAGGCGCGAGGCCGATTCCCGTGAACCCGACCACGAATTTGGCCGAATCCGCTGCCAGGCGCAGGTCGCAGGCCAG
>CAYLZI010000257.1:0-3672 GCA_964388215.1 uncultured Anaerolinea sp. | reverse complement strand
CCATCTCCTGCTTGTGGGTATCGGCCTGCCATTGGGCGCGCAGCGATTGGAGCGTCTCGGCGGCGTTTTCAGCGGCCATTTCCACCAGTTCGTGCGGCTGACCGTCTTTCGGTACGAGCATCTCCACCTTTTCGCCGCCGCGCCGTGAGCGCAGCCATTCCTGGATAATTTTGGCCTCCTCGATTTCCTGCGGCAAAAGCACCTGCTGCGGGACATTGGCTGCCTCGGTGTAGAACTGCTTCAGGAACCCGGACATGACTTCAGCATCGGCAGCGTCCTCTGTCCCTTCGAGGACAAAATACTCGCGCCCAATCAGTTTCCCGCCGCGAATAAAGAAAATCTGCACGCAGGCTTCGCCGTCAGTCCGCGCCATTGCCACCACGTCCGAATCCTTGTAATCCGAAGCGAAAACCACTTTTTGGCGTTCGACGATGTTGTGGATGGCCTTCATCTGGTCGCGCAGCGCCGCCGCTTTCTCGAAGCGCAGTTCCTCGGCGGCTTTTTCCATTTCGCCCGTCAGCCGGGTCACGATTTCCTCGCTATGCCCACCCAGGAACGACATCAGGTCGGCAATCATCTGACGGTAGCCAGCCTGGTCAATCGCGCCGATGCACGGCCCGCTACACAGTTTGATGTCATAGTACAGGCAGGCGCGCTTGTCTTGTCCGGTGATTTCGCGGTCGCAGGTCAGGTAAGGGAAGACTTTCCGCAGCACGTCGAGCGTCTGGTAAACAGCCCAGGCCGAGGTGTAAGGGCCAAAATAACGGGCATTATCTTCCATCATTTGACGAGTGACGGTGACAGTGGGGTAGGGCTGGCTCCAGTGGATTTTGATGTACGGGTAGCGCTTGTCATCCTTCAGCTTGATATTGTATTTGGGCCGGTGGCGCTTGATTAAGTTCATCTCCAGAATAAGCGCTTCCAGTTCCGAGCCAACCACAATCCACTCGATGTCTGCGATTTCGCGCGCCAGGCGGCGGGTTTTATTATCGTGGCCGGCATCGGCGTGGAAATACGAGCGTACCCGGTTTTTGAGATTAATCGCTTTGCCGACGTAGAGTATCGTCCCGGCGGCATTTTTCATCAGGTAACAGCCGGGCTTGGCCGGGAGGGTGGCTAGAATACCTTGCAGGTGTGTCGAAATGTCCATAGGCCGTGATTTTACTGCGATTTGGGTAGGTTATTGAACAAAAAATCTGGAATTGAAGGGTGCGAAAATGCTGAAATCGTGCTACAGTATAAATAGGTGGAGCCGAATTTGGGGATTTCGCGGCTCCGAAAGGAGGCCTAAATGATTTCTCCTGCAAAGAATCGCCTGCTCAATATTCTGCTGGCTGATGATGGGTCGTTGAATGCCCGCGCCGCGCTCAAACTGTTGGTTGAATTACCGCGCGATAAGGAGTGCGTTGTGACTGCCCTGCGGGTTTTCACGCCATTGGAGGCCGCCGAGTATGCGGATGTGGAAGAATCCCTCGCGCATACCAAACAATTGGCGCGCAATCGTCATCTGCGCGTCCGCACCGAAACCCGGCTGGGATACCCGACAGAGAAAATCATCGAATATGCCAGCGAACACCACCCCGACCTGGTTGTGATGGGCGCGAGGGGGATGGGTTCTAACCTGGGGTTGCTGCTCGGCAGCGTAGCGATGAATATCGTCCATGATGGGCGCTGGCCGGTGCTGATTGTGCGTGAGCCGGTGCGCGGACTGCATAAGATTATGCTTGTGACTGACGGTTCGCCTTGCAGTCAGTTGGCCTGCAACTATACGGGCGGTTTTCCTTTGCCAGAATCGGCCAGTCTGGAAGTGATGCACGTCTTGCCGTTGTTACAGGCCAGTTACCTGGTCGAGCCGATGGGCGTTTCCGTTCCGGCTATCTCTGAAGAAGACTTGCTGCGCTTGCGCAATCGCCAGGAATTGGATGGCAAAGCATTGCTCGAAGAAACGGTTGCGTTGCTCGCTAGTCATGGCTTGCAAGCGCGCGGTCTGTTGATGCGCGGTGAGCCTGCCGAGCAAATCATCGAATATGCCCGCGAGCACCAGGTAGATTTAATCATCTGCGGGTCGCGCGGGCTTGGCACGGTGACGAGTATGCTCATCGGGAGCGTGTCTCGCAGGCTGGCGCACCATGCGCCCTGCTCGGTGTTGATTGTCCGATGCCAGGGCCAGCCGCGAGCCTGAATCGTCGTAGAGTTACTTGTGGCGTTTTTCCAACTCCGCCAGCACCTCGGCGGGCGTCAGCCCTTTGACGGCCATCAGCACCAGGATATGGTACGCCAAATCGGCGATTTCTTCCACCAGGCGGCTGTTTTCTTGCGCCAGGGCTGCGACCACGACCTCGACGCTTTCCTCGCCTGCTTTCTGGGCAATGCGTGGCAGGCCGGAGTCGAATAGCGAATTGGTATACGAGCCGGGTTTGGGGTTGGTTTTGCGGTCTAAAATGGTTGCGTACAAATCATTCAAACTCATTGTCACTCCGTTTTGTCTTGGGTATTGGTAATTGGCGATTGGTAATTACTATGTACCAATTACCAGTTACCAATCACCACCATCCATACTCCTATAAAAACACGTCACCGCCCCGGTGTGACACGCCGGGCCGTTTGCGTTAACCAGCACCAGCAGCGTGTCGCCATCGCAATCGTAGCGAATTTCGACCACTTTCTGGGTGTTGCCGCTTGTGCCGCCTTTGCGCCACAACTCCTGGCGCGAACGGCTCCAGAACCAGGTTTCGCCGCTTTCCAGCGTTTTTTGCAGCGATTCGGCGTTCATCCAGGCCACCATCAGCACGTTTTTGCTGGTTGTGTCCTGAATGACGGCGGGGATGAGGCCGTTGGGGTCGAATTTAAGGGTTGGTAGTTCTCCGGTTTTCCAGGTTTCCGGTTTTTCATCCTTCATAATTCATCCTTCTGATTTTCAGCCCCCGCCCCGCCAAATACTCCTTAATCCCCCTCACCGTGTACTCGCCATAATGCAGCATGGATGCCACCAGCGCGGCATCGGCTTTGCCTTCGGTCAGCACGTCGTACAGGTGTTCGGGCGTCCCGCCGCCGCCGCTGGCGATGACCGGCACCGAAACCGCCTCCGCAATCAAGCGCGTCAGGGCCAGTTCGTAGCCTTCCTTCGTGCCGTCGGCGTCAATCGAGTTGACCACCAACTCACCCGCGCCCAGCCCCTCGCCGCGTTTGGCCCATTCGATGGCGTCCAGGCCCATGCGAGTCCGCCCGCCATTGATGACGATTTCGTATCCGCTGGGGATGGATGGGGATTTTTCGACCCTGAGAACGTCCATCGATAAAACGACCGCCTGCGCACCGAATGCTTTCGCCGCCTCGGCAATCAACCTCGGATTTTTGACCGCCGCGCTGTTGACGTTGACTTTTTCCGCCCCGGCAAGCAGGACGCGACTGCAATCGTCCACCGTCCGAAGGCCGCCCCCCACCGAAAACGGGATAAATACCTGTTCCGCCACCCGACTGACAACGTCCAGCATAATGCCGCGAGCCTCGCTGGATGCGGTAATATCATAAAAGACCAGTTCGTCGAGGCCTTGCTCGTAGTACTCGCGGGCTTTTTCCACCGGGTCGCCGATGTCTTGGGTGTCCACAAATTTGACGGATTTTGCCAGTTTGCCATCGCGCACGTCGAGGCAGGAGATGATGCGTTTGGAT
>CAYLZI010000256.1:0-3675 GCA_964388215.1 uncultured Anaerolinea sp. | reverse complement strand
CGTTTCGAACCCATTACCTTCTTCCTTATCATGATCAGTTAGCGAAAACTAAAGAATAAGACTTTTGTTAAAAACGCGGGATGCGTTTCTCACCCCCTGGCATTGACCACGCGCGCCCGCGCCTGGCCGCAGGCTGGCTACCGTTTTTCAACACCCAGCCCATCCAGGCTTTGAAAACCCAGCCGATAAATTTTCCAATCCATTTTGCCCTCGCGGGCATCTACAATTTGCGCCCCCACCTTGTGCAGCACCCGGTTCGAGGCAGGGTTAACCACCGTCGTGGCCGTGACGGCGCGACAGGCCGGGTCATTGAAGGCCCAGGCGCATAAGACGCGCAGCGCTTCTGTCGTATACCCCATCCCCTGAAACTGTGGCGCAATACCATAACCCACCTCCACCTCGCCCCTGGGGTTCAGGTAGCCTTTGAAGCCAATCATCCCGGCCCCAATTTTTTCGGGCCCTGAAATCGCCACCAGCCAATACGTCTGCCAGGGGTGCAGGTCGAGCGGCAATGATTCCATCCTGGCAAGTTTCAGGCCAATGGCGCGGGTTACGGTCTCCTCAAAAACCTCGCTGGCAATCGAAAAGCCCAAATCTGCCTCCAACGCTGGCAGGTTAGAGAGACAGCGCTCCAGTTGGGCAAAACTCAGGGAAATTAAGGAAAGGCGCGGGGTTTGAATCATCGTCAACATCCATCTGGCCTTACGGCGTAAGAGTCGGGGTGGGGGTCAGCATCGCATCGCCCGATTGCGGAGGCTCGTTTGTGGGGGTGGGCGTGCGCAAGGCCAAAATTCCGCCCCGGTCTACAATCTGACAGATATTTTCATTTTCTGCCAAAATTTGCTGCACAAGCGGGTCTGTGCCATAGCCGCCATCAATGATGCGCTGCATCACACGTCGGGCATCGGGGCAATAGTTTTCTCTTGGGCGGCTAAGCGCGGCCAGGTTTGAGGCATAAGAATAATAATAGACGATGGTGTTCGGGGTAAGCGGCAGCGGCTCGACCCATACCCCTTCTTCGCCATACTTAGATAAGCATTCGCGCCCGTAACGTCCCAGGCAGCTCTCTTCGGGATTACAGCCATCGATGGCGCATTTGAAGGCCATATTCGAGCCTTCAAAGTTACGTGATTTGCGAAAAACAATGCCCAACTGCCCGTAAATATCGGGGTCGGCGGGTCTATAATCCAGCGCTTTTTGGACGTTGAGGGCTGCCGCGAAGTAGTCGCCGGTTTGTGAATATGTCCTGGAAATTGAAAGATAGGGAAAAGGAATCCGCAGTCCAAGTTGTTCGTTGATAGCAGCGGCGCGGGCAAAATATTCGAGCGAACGTTCGTACAGCTGCTCCTGCTGTGACGGGATAGGGCTGGAAAAAGCCAACTGACGATAGTTTGCGCCCGCGTAAATGTATAGGAAGGTCATATTAGGGGCTAAATCAATCGCCCGGTCATAAGATTCGATGGCCCCGCTATATGCTCCCAGGGTTTCGAGATAATTGGCATAAACGCGATGCCAGTCCCATAAATTCGCGCCGCTCTCACGCGAAAGAGCGAGATATTGCTCGCCCTGGCTCCATTTTTGCTGGTCAATGAGAACTTCGGCGTAAAAAACCAATGCCAGGGTATTGGTGGGGTCTAACTGCAAAGCGCGGGCAGATTCTTTTTCGGCTTCAAACAATAATGCCGACCTCTCTTCTTCCGAAAAAGTGGAGGCGGCTTTCCAATCTAATACGAAAGCCCGAATGGCTGCCACCGTGCTGCTATCAGGGTTGAGTTCTTTGGCGCGGTTAACGGCAGACAAGGCGCTATCCAGTGCGGCCATGCGTTCTGTATCGGTGGTCGTGAGAGCCGATGAGTACGTCTGGATGCGCGCCAGCCTGGCCCAGTGCTCGGCATTGTTTGGCTCGACCTCGGTTGCGCGCTGGTAGGCTTCAACAGCCCTGGGAATGGCGCCTGCGGCAAAATGGGCTTCTGCCTCGCTGGCATAGGATGTGGCGGCGCGCGTTGGCGTCAGCGTGGGCAAGCCCATTGGCTGAACAGTCCCCCGGTCAACGCCGTAGACTATCCACATCCCGGCAATGGTCAAGATGACGTAAAAGAAGATGCGGTAAATATTATTCTGGTTCTGGCGGTGAAATAGCCGCCGTCGCGGGTAGAGTTCCATGTCAATCAGGGGGTGGGGGTTGATTCATCGACCGCCTGGGTACAGCGGCGATAAATCTCATTGGCATTGAAGACAGCAACTTCATTGCCGGGTATTCTGGTTAAGATTTGCTGGGCAATTGGCAGTGCTTCGGTACATTGTGGCGGAATCAATTTCGTCAGCGCCAGCCCGTAGGTAAAATAATACTCAATGACGCGCAGGGAATCGGGTGCCAGTTCGGTGGCAGGGATAACGATGCCATCCTCGGTTGTGCCGCCATTGACAAAATAGGCCAATTCCTGCACCGCTTCTGGATATTTGAAGTTTTTGTAATACATCAACCCCAGGTTGGCGCGCAGGCTTGGGTCGGAAGGTGAATCGCGCAGGGCCTGCTGGGCATATTGTTCTGCTTTGGTAAATTCACCGGTGGTGTAATGGATGCGCGAAATAATCAAATCGGGAGTCGGGTCTGATGGGTTGAGCGTATCGGCCTTAGAAAGCGCATCCACTGCCTGGTCATAGACTCCTGCCAGCCGGTAAGAGCGCCCCAGAGCCAGGTAAATCTTGGCAATATTTCCATTAATGGCCACAGCGGCCTGGTATTCACGAATGGCCTCCTGGTAGTTGCCAGTAGACTCCAGCACATAGCCCCGCGCGTAATGCGCTTCCACTGTGCCGCCGCCCAGGCTGAGTGCCACCCGCGACTCTTCGCTCATGCGCTCAACAACGTTGGGGCCGCCCTGATTGCTAAAAAACTGGTCAACCAACAATTCGGCGTAATAAGCGTGCGCCAGGGCATTGTTGGGGTCTATTTCGAGCGCGCGCTTAATGGCCGCTTCCGCGTTCAGGAAATCGCGCTGGTTTGCCAATGCCCAGCCGCGCACGGCATGAGCCATAGAGCTGTTCTGATTCAACAGCAGAGCATTTTCGGCATTGGCCTGCGCTTCTGGGTACTGCCCGGCCCAAACCTGGGCCCGCGCCATGTTGATGTAAATAACCACATTCCCTGGGTTGTTGGGGGCAGCCGCAATCGCCTGCTGATATGATTGGATGGCCTGATTCACCTTTCCTTGGGCAAAAAACTGCTCGGCCTCGGTCACAAACGATTCGGGCGGGCGGGTGGGGGTGGGGGTTGGGTTCCAGGGCGTCTCGACAGTCGTTACAAAAGGCGCAAGGTACAGGCTGACACCAACCAACAGGGTTAGAACAAACAGGTTAAAGTAATTAATCGGCTTGCGCCGCTTTGTCATCGTCCATTTACTTCCGCGAAGGTACATGAATCCATCTTACCATTCTCAATGAAGCGACGTCAAGCCGATTGCTAAAAAAGGCCAGGGCTTTCTTAAAGTCGCTAAATTTCCCTCACCCCAACCCCTCTCCCGTTGGGGAGGGGCTTTTTCTCCCTTCCCCAACGGGGGAAGGACAGGGGGTGAGGGCGTTTGATGACTTTAAGAAAGCCCTGTAAAAAAGGCTATGGCGTTCTCAAGAAAGCAAGTTTCTCCCTCACCCCTGCCCCTCTCCCGGTGGGAGAGG
>CAYLZI010000255.1:0-3702 GCA_964388215.1 uncultured Anaerolinea sp. | reverse complement strand
AGTGTACCCGTTTAAGCGGGCTGATTATAGCGGGGGGAGGTCAGGCTGTCAAGCGAAATTTTTTCCAATACCTTTGCAACCCATCGGCGCTCATGGCGAGCGGGTTGGCGAGGCGGTAGGCTTCGATTTCTTCATCACCCAGGCCTTCGGCGCGACCCTGGGATTCCATCCAGAAGACAAACTTCTGACGCAAGTCTTCGGTTGGCGGTTCGGCGGGCATGGTTTCGAGCAGCCAGCGTTCCACTTCGTCAAGATTGCGCAAAACCGTCTGGAGGTGCCACTCAACATCCTCGAAAATGCCGAAGTGAGTCGGGGCAATTCGCTTGAAACCGACTTTTTGCAGGCGGGCAACACTCTCGCGCCATTTTTCGAGGTGGAATTCTGGCGGGGGCATGGGCAGGCGCATGTAGCGGTGGCCGGGGATGCGCACCGCGCCCACATCGCCGCTGAAGCACAAATCTTCAAACTGGTAGGCAAAATGGTGTTCGGCATGACCGGGCGTATTGAGCGCCACCAGCCGCAGGTGGCCGGCCACCACTTCCTGGTTGTCTTCCAGGATGGTCAGTTTTTCTGCCGGGACGGGCAGAAAATCGCCCCACAGCGGCTGCATCAGGTCGCCGTAAATACGCGTCGCGCTGGCAATCAGTTTTTCGGGGTTGAGTAGATGCGGCGCGCCGACTGAGTGAACGAAAACTTGCGCGCCTTGCGAGGCCAGGAAACCGGCCGCGCCGGCGTGGTCTAGGTGGATGTGGGTCAGGAAGACATGCGTGATGTCGCGCAGGGTATAGCCATGCGCCGCGAGGGCCTTCTCCAACGCGGGAACAGTGGAGCCGGGTCCCGATTCCACCAAAACGATGCCGGTACTATGCTTGAGCATGTATGAGGCGATTGCCCGCGGCTGTCCCTGGAAAGCTAAGTCGAGGGGGGTAACGGAATTGCCTGCCAAGTGCGATTCTCCAATCCTTTGTGTGAATTTGCAAATGCCTGCAAGGTTTCAGCCAGGTCGGCGTCTTTGTAGATTTTACAGACGGCGACCCCTCGCTGTTGCAGTTTCTCGGCCAGGGCTTCAGAGCCTGGCCTGCCGCCGAAACTATGCGCCATGAGCAGCAGCACCAACGGACGCAGGTTGCGGCGCTGGAGCAGTTCGACCGCCAGGAGGACATCGTCGCGGCTGGAGGGAGTAATCAGCACCGCACTGGAGCCAGTCGCCATCTGAGGGGATTGCAAATCGACCAGGCTGGCGAGTGAAAGTTCGCCCTCCCCGCTCACAAAGGCCAGGGTTTCCAGCACTTTGCTCTCCTGGCGTTCGCTGCGCTCGGCGGGGATGACGGTATAAACCGGCCCATTGGTCACCAGGCCCACCGCGCGGCGATGTTCGATGAAGTAATGCGCCAGCGAGGCGGCAATGCACGCGCCATATTCGATGGTGGAGGCCGCGAGTTTGATTTTCGGGCGGCGGATAAACATCCAATCGTTCCAGGCTTGCTCGCTCTCAGCCTTTTGCTCGGCCTGGATGCCCACCTGGGCATCCAGAAAAATCCATAGTTCAGATTGCGGGTCCTGGTCAAATTCTTTGACCATCATTTTGCCACGCCGGGCGGTGGAGGGCCAGTGAATGCGCTTGAGCGGGTCGCCGGTAACATATTCACGCACCCCGGCGGCGTGGGGCGTAACATCGTAGGATTTACGACGGATGGCTTTGCCGCCGGGCAGCATCCCCGGCGGCGAGGGAAAATCGCTCAACGGGATAATGAGGGGCAGCACAAGCAGCGAATCGGTCGCGGGAAAGGTTTTTCGAGATGAAAAAAGGCCAAACGGGTCGCCTGAGCGGAGGGTGGTTGGGCCTAACGGGAATGCGCCCCGGCTGGTAAGCCAGGCGCGGGCCAGGTAGGTGCGATTCTCACGGCTGCCAATCATTGTGACCAGGCGCGAACCGGCGGCCTGCGGCAAGGTAGATTCATTCTCGACTTCCACAAAAAGGCGAGTCAGGCGGGTGGCGTTGGAAACTTCGATGGTTTCCTCGAAAATATCGCCCACGCTGGCGCGCAGGGAACGGGCCTGGCGCGAGACGCGCACCCCGCGCAGTGAAATCTCGGTCCAAACCCAGGCTGCCAGGAGCAATAGCGCGCTCATGTATACCAGGCGAACATAGAGCAGCGCCCCGGTGGCGGCCATTCCGATTCCGCCAATGAGCAGGGTCAGGAAGAATACAATCCAACCAGTTTGACGCTTACGCATATCGAGGTCAGGCGTTGAAACTACCGCCGGGAACCGGCACGCCAAGCAGGATTTCCTGCACGATGCGCTCGGCAGTCACCTCGCGCAGACGCGCCGCCGGGTTGACAATAATGCGATGCGCCAGGATGGGTACCGCCAGGGCCTTGATGTCATCGGGCAAGACGTGGTCGCGGCCATTCAGGGCGGCGCGCGCCTGCCCGGCGCGGAAGAGTCCCAACGAACCGCGCGGGCTGGCGCCCAGGTACACATCGACGTTGCTGCGGGTGCGATGGGTTAATTCGACGATGTAGCGTTTGATGGCCTGGGCAACATACACTGTTTTGACGGCTTCGGCGGCTTCTAATACTTCTTCGGCGGAAAAGACCGGGGAGATGCTTTCAATGGGATGCCGCAATTGCTGACCTTCTAACACCGACACTTCATCGGCCAGGTTGGGATACCCAAGCCGAACGCGCAGCAGGAATCGGTCGAGTTGGGCTTCGGGCAGCGGAAACGTGCCTTCGTATTCAATTGGGTTTTGGGTCGCTAACACCATGAAAGGGCGCGGCAATGGGTGGGTGACGCCATCCACCGTTACCTGGCGCTCGTCCATCGCTTCGAGCAGGGCGGCCTGGGTTTTGGGCGTGGCGCGGTTGATTTCATCGGAAAGAATCACTTGACCAAAAATGGGGCCAGGCCGAAACTCAAATTTGCGGGTTTCCTGGTTAAAAATGGAAACGCCTGTCACGTCAGAGGGCAGCATATCGGGAGTGAATTGGACGCGGTTGAAAGTACACCCCAAAGATTTCGACATCGCCCGCGCCATGACAGTCTTGCCAACGCCGGGAACATCTTCGATGAGAACGTGTCCCTGGCAGAGCAGGCCAATTGTGACCATTTCGAGGGCGCTGCGCTTGCCAACAATCACCTTTTCCAGATTCTCCAGCAGCTTTTCGCCAAAGGCTTTGATGTCTGTCATTTCGGTTTCCTTTCATCATCTCGATGAATGGGTTGATTGTACGTGAGAATTGTGGCCTGGGCAAGCAGGGGCAGGAAAAACCATACCGGGGAGGGGTGTCTTGTAATTATTTTCCGCATTCCAAATCTTCCCTGGCGGCCTGAGCCATGCCTGCGCTGCCAGAAATATTTCGTTCGATGCGCTGCCAAAGGGCGCACAGCGTGGGGCGCATGAAGTCTTTGGAGAATTTGTAAGTTTCACGAGTCAGTTTGCGGGATGCTTCCCATTGGCCGGTATGGGCGTAGGCTTCGATAAAGACGAAATTCTCCAGCGGGTCATTGGGGCGGTCGCCGAGGGCAATCGCCTGCTGATGAAAATCCACCGCCTGCTGCCAGCCGCCGTTTTGACGGGCCAGTTCGGCCTTGGAGAAGTAATAGCACCAGGAGCGGGTAATCTCTGGGTCGTAGAAAGCGGGCAACCGGGCCGGGTTTTCGGCGCGAACCAGGGTAGGATTGCTCAAAAAGGCG
>CAYLZI010000254.1:2113-3737 GCA_964388215.1 uncultured Anaerolinea sp. | reverse complement strand
TTTTTATTTGCGCCCTGGCATTCAACTACGTCGGCGATGGCTTGCGTGACGCGCTTGACCCGCGCCTCAAGATGTAATCTTCCCACCTTTTTCCTGGAGAAATGCAATGAATGATAAAAAACCGTTTCTCGAAGTCAAAAATTTGAAAACATACTTCTACACCGAAGACGGTGTCGTCAAGGCGGTCGATGGCGTTGATTTTCATGTCTTCCCTGGTGAAGTGATGGGGCTGGTCGGTGAGTCTGGCTGCGGTAAGAGCGTTACCTCGCTTTCGATTATGCGCCTGATATCCATGCCGGGAAAAATCATCGAGGGCGAAATCATCTTCGACGGCAAGGACCTGCTCAAATACACCGAAGAGCAGATGGTTCACATGCGCGGCAACCGCATCTCGATGATTTTCCAGCAGCCGCAGACCGCTCTTAACCCGGTTTTCAAAGTCGGCGACCAGATTGCTGAAGTATTAAATATTCACCAATCCCTGGGCAAAGAAGCGGGCCGCGCCAGGGCCGTCGAACTGCTCAAAATGGTCGGTATCCCCGAACCGGAACGACGCGCCGAAGCATTCCCTCATGAACTTTCTGGTGGCATGGCGCAGCGCGTGATGATTGCGATGGCCCTGGCCTGCGTGCCAGACCTGCTGATTGCGGATGAGCCGACCACCGCCTTGGATGTCACCATCCAGGCCCAGATTTTGGGCTTGATGAAGGATTTGCGCGAAAAAATCGGCACGTCCATCATCCTGATTACCCATGACCTGGGGGTTGTGTCTGAAATGGCCGAGCGCGTGGCCGTCATGTACGCCGGCCGTATCGTGGAACAGACCGATGTCAGGACTCTCTTCGAACAGCCTTTGCATCCATACACCCAGGGATTGATTGGCTCTATTCCCATTTTAGGAAAGCTCAAAGACCGCCTGGAGGTCATTCCTGGTTCCGTGCCAAACCTGGTCAACCTGCCTCCTGGCTGCCAGTTTGCGCCGCGCTGTAAAGCGCGCATGGAACACAACCTGGCAATTTGCTCTGAGCACGAACCCCAACTGGCTGAAGTGACATCCGGCCACGCAGTTCGCTGTTGGCTATATGCTAACGCGGAAGGCCACGACGCCCCGTTATACGGAAAATTTGCGCAAATCGCCGCATGAAGTGGAGATAATGATGGACTCAGTAAAAACCAAAAGCAGCCCCAACCTTGTCGAAGTAAAAAACCTGGTGAAATACTTCCCGGTGCGCGCCGGGTTGTTGCAGCGCGTGGTTGCCCATGTGCAGGCGGTTGATAATGTTTCTTTTTCCATTCGCGAGGGCGAAACATTGGGTTTGGTCGGCGAATCTGGCTGCGGCAAAACCACCGTCGGGCGAACCATGCTTCGTTTGATTGAAGCCACCTCAGGTGAAGTCTACTACCAGGGCCGGGATGTTCTTAAACTTTCAGGACGCGGCGTAAAAGAGATGCGCCGCAATATGCAAATTATCTTCCAGGACCCGTATGCCTCGCTCGACCCGCGCATGCCGATTGGCGAGTCGGTTATGGAAGGGCTGAACATCCACAATATCGGCACACGTCACGAGCGATTTGCTTTTATGCTCGATAGCCTCAAAAAAGTTGGGCTGGAAGAATATCATTC